>NZ_LDQC01000048.1 GCF_001475545.1 Curtobacterium luteum
CCCGTCCGTCGCACGGGCGCGCCGGCGCCGGGGGCGCGCCCGCCAGGTTCCGGAATGCTGCGTTCTCACGCGGGCACGCGCCGTCGATCGGAACCTCGGCGGACGTGAGCGGCGAGTCCTGGAACCTCGGCGCGCGCGTGCCCCGGCCCTCAGCTGCGCGCGGGCACCGGCGGCCCGACGACGAGCAGCCCCGAGAACACGAGGGCCACCGCCACGACGCCGATCACGACCGCGAGCACCGGGCGACGCACCACGAAGAACAGCAGGCGGTCCCGGAAGCCCGCGCGGCCCTCGGCAGAACGGCGCCATCCGCCGTCGAGCATCCCGCGCCGGGCGACCGCGACCTCGAACGGCACGGTGGCGTACGGCACGACGGCGCTGGCCCACCCGAGGACGAGCGCGCCGGAGGACCAGCGCTGGTTCACCGCGACGACCGTCGTCACGACGAGGTACGCGAGGAACACGAACCCGTGCACCCCGCCGCCGATCCGGACGCCCCAGTCGCCGGCGTCGAGGCCGTACTTCAGCACCATCCCGGCGATGAGCAGGGTCCAGGTCACGAGTTCGGCGACCGCGGCCGCACGGAACAGGGATCGGGGAGTCATGCCGACATCGTCGCGCACCCCTCCCGACAGAACCCCGACACCGGCAGCAGAACCCCGACACCGGCAGCAGCAGCCCGACCCGGACAGCCCGACACGCCGCCGGTCGTATCGATTCGACCCCCGCTCCGACTAGCGTGGACGGCATGTCGACGACGACACCAACGGACACCACACCACCCCTGCGCGTCGGGGTGATCGGCCTCGGCTTCGCCGGCACCACGCACCTCGACGCCTACACCGCGCTGCCCGGGGTCGAGGTCATCGCCCTCGCCGGCCAGGAGACCGACCGGCTGCACGAGCTCGCCGACTCGCGCGGCGTCCCGCACCGGTACGAGGACTGGCAGGACCTCGTCGCCCGCGACGACCTCGACATCGTGTCGATCGGCGTCCCGAACGCCCTGCACCACCCGATCGCGGTGGCGGCGCTCGAGTCCGGCAAGCACGTCTTCTGCGAGAAGCCGCTCGCCACGACGGGCGACCAGGCGCAGGAGATGGTCGACGCCGCCGTGCGGAACGACCGCGTGCTCGAGGTCGCGTACAACCACCGCCGGCGCGCGGACGTCCAGTTCCTCAGCGGCCACCTCGCGCAGCGCGACGCCGACGGCAGCGGGCCGATCGGACACGTGTACCACGCACGCGCCTCCTGGCTGCGGCGAGCGGGGATCCCCGGCATCCGGAGCTGGTTCGCGAACAAGGAGACCGCGGGCGGCGGTCCGCTCATCGACCTCGGCTCGCACGTGCTCGACATCGCCCTGCACCTGCTCGGCGAACCGCGCGTCGTGACCGCGAGCGCCGTGGCGTACAACGAGCTCGGCAGCGCCGGTCGGGGCGGCAGCGACCGGGACCCGGTGTCCGCGGCCACGGGGCGCCCGTTCGACGTCGAGGACTTCGCGAACGCCCTGCTCCGGTTCGAGGACGGGTCGAGCCTGCAGCTCCAGGCGAGCTGGGCCAGCTACTCGAAGGACGTCGAGGACATCGAGGTCGAGCTGCTCGGTTCGACCGGCGGCGCCCGGCTGTTCGTCCGCGACTACGCCACCGAGGGGACCGTGACGCTGTACTCCGACGAGCAGGGCGTGCCGACCGTCACCCGGCCGGGCGTTCGCGTCCCCGCCGGACACCACCAGCGCGTCATCGAGGAGTTCCTCGACACGATCCGCTCCGGTGACCAGGAGGGGCACCACGGGGAGTTCGCACTGCACCGCAGCCGTGTCGTCGACGCGATCTACGCGTCCGCTGCTGCGGGTCGAGAGATGGAGGTCACGGCATGACGAAGGACGCACCGAACATCGTCGTCTGGAACGAGAACGTGCACGAGAGCCGCGGCGACGCCACGGTCATCGGCCACTACCCCGACGGCATGCACGCCGTGATCGCCGCCGCACTGCGGGAGCTCGTCCCCGGCGCCGACGTCTCGACCGCGACGCTGCAGGAGCCCGAGCACGGCCTGACCGCCGATCGCCTGGCGCAGACGGACGTGCTGTTCTGGTGGGGTCACGCCGCCCACGACGAGGTCTCCGACGAGGTCGTGCAGCGCGTGGTCGACGCCGTGCACGCGGGGATGGGCCTCGTGGTGCTGCACTCCGGCCACTACTCGAAGCCGTTCAAGCGCCTGATGGGCACCACGTGCTCGCTGAAGTGGCGCAACGACGGCCAGGACCGCGAGCTCGTCTGGACGATCGCCCCGGACCACCCCATCGCCGAGGGCGTCCCGCACCCGATCGTCATCGACCAGCAGGAGATGTACGGCGAGTTCTTCGACATCCCGCGCCCCGACGAGGAGGTCTTCCTCTCCACGTTCTCCGGCGGAGAGGTCTTCCGGTCGGGCGTCGCGTACCGCCGTGGCCTCGGCCGGGTGTTCTACTTCTCCCCCGGCGACCAGGAGTACCCGGTGTACCACCATCCCGACGTCCAGCGGGTGCTCGCGAACGCGGCACGATGGGCTGCTCCGAAGTCCGAACGACGCGAGTTGACGGCTGACCCCCACCCTCGGGACTGGTTCACGGCGGAGGGTGCGGGTAGACAGGACGTGTGACGCAGTCCCCCACCGCGCTCGACCCCGCGGCCCGGCGCACCGCCGTCGTCGAGGCGCTCGGCGTGCTCGGGAGCGGACCGGAGGAGCGCTTCGACCGGATCACCCGGATGACGCAGGAGGCCTTCGGCGTGCCGCTGACGTTCCTCAACCTCGTCCACCACGACGTCGTCACCACGCAGTCGACCTTCGGGTGGCAGCAGGGGACGAGCGTGCCGGCGTCGGAGCAGTTCTGCGCGACGACGGTCCTGACGCCCGAGCCGATGGTGATCCCCGACACGGCCCTCGACGCGCGCTTCGCCGCCACCCCGGCGGTCGCCGAGCACGGGATCCGCTTCTACGCGGGAGCGCCGCTGTCGATGCTCGACGGCACGCGTGTCGGGACGCTCTGCATCATGGACGCCCAGCCGCGCACGTTCGGTGCCGAGGACGTCGCCCTGCTCCGCGACCTCGCACGCTGGGCGGAGCGGGAACTCGGGCACGCGATCGACCAGCGGCGGGTCCGTCGGGTGCTCGAGGGCCTCGCGCCGGAGCCGGTCGAGGTACCGGGACACACCGTCACGACCGCCGTGGCGCAGCCCGACGGTGGTGGAGGTGACGTCGTGGACCAGCGGGTCGCTGCGGACGGCACGCTGCACCTGACGGTCGGCACCGTGGTCGCGGGTCGCGCCTCGGCGCTCCTCGCCTCCGCGATCCGGGGAGCGGTCGCCGCTCGGACGGACGTCCCCGTCGAGCGCGCGGTCGCCGGCCTGGAGGCACAGCTCATCCCCGACCTGTCCCTCGCCGGTGCGGTCGCCACGCTCGTGCACGCGCGGCTCGACCCGGGGACCGGTCACCTGGAGCTCGTGGACCTCGGACACGGCCTGGCGGCCGTCGTCCGTGCCGACGGCACGGTGGAGGAACTCCGGAGCACGAGCCTCCCGGTCGGACTGCGACCGCAGGACTCCGTCCGGACGTCGGTCCCGGTCGACCTCGGGCCCGGGGACGTCCTCGTGCTCGCGTCCGACGGCGCGCTCCGGCTGCCCGGGGTCGACGGGCTGACCGACCTCGCGCGGACGGCCGCCGCGGGCTCCGGTGTCGTCCGATCACTGGTCGACTCGGCCGCACCGACCCTCGCCGCGGCCATCATCACCGTCCGCCGCGACTGACCGCCCTCAGCGCTGGCGGGGGCGAGCGGTGGGTCCGGTCAGGGCGACCACGAGCAGCGTCGCGAGCATCCCGACGCCCGCGAGCACGATCCCGAGGCCGAGGAGCATCCAGTACGCGCTGCCGACGACCTGCGGCTGCGTGATGGCGTCGGGCCACCACGCGTCGACGAGCGGGAACGTCGGCGGGAACGGGTCGAGCGCGAACACCACGAGACCGCCGAGCAGCATCGCGACGCCGACGCCGGCCATCGCGCCACGGGAGCGCCGGAGCATCCGGACGACCAGGGCGGTCGCCATCGCGGCGAGCCCGGCCACCGCGACGAGGAACGCCGTCACGACGACGGCCTGCGGGGCGAGCGCGAACCAGTCGAGCACCGCCACGGGCAGCAGCAGCCACCGACCCGTCCGGGCCAGGAGCGCCGGGTTCGTCCACGCCTGCATGCCGACGACCGTAGGGCACCGGTGCTGGGCGGCGACCGGTGATCAGCTGTGGCCGACCTGCACGGCTCGTCGCGCGAACCCGATGAGGAACGGCAGGACCGAGCCTCGGAGGGACGTTCCCTGTCGGAGCAGTCCACGCACGCGGAGCACTCCTGCCGTGACGACGACCCCCTCGATCCCGCCCTCGGCCAGCCGTGCGCGGCGTGCGTCCGCCTCGGGTGGGAACGCCGACCGCGGGACACGCACGACGACCGTGTGCAGGGTCGTGGTCGCCGTCCAGGCGCCTCGGACCCCACCACGCACGCGCTTCAGGCCCTCGACGACGAACGCGTCCGATCCGGCGGCGACGAGCAGGCGGTAGTGCATGCGCCGTCCGCCGACCGCGCTCGTCAGGATGTCCGCGAAGCCGGCGTCAACACGGGTCGGTCCGGCGGCGACGCCGGTCACGGTCCCGGCGGTGATGGTCGCCTCGTACCCGTCGCGCTTGCCGTCGAGGCGGTCGACACGGACCCGCAGGTCGTCGAGGTCGAGCAGGGCGGGGCGTCGGGAGGCGGTCGTCGTCGCCAACCGCACGATGCCGTCCCCGCCGCGTGGCCCGCGTGGCCGGACGGTCCACGGCACGTCCGGCACCGGTCCGACGGGGCCGACCATCCGCTCGTGGAAGGTGATCAGCGGCATGCCTCGCCCTCCTCGGACGTGTCCACGGGCGAGACCCGTGCGGGGTCGTCGTGTCCGGCGACGTCGAGTGTGAACCGGACGAGTTCGCCCCGGACGGCGCTGCCGATCGGCCACGCCTCGATGTCGATGCCGTGCCGAGCGCCAGCGCACTGCACGACCCGGACGTCCGCGCCGCCACGGGGAGCGACCGTCTCGGCCCAGCGCCGGACGGCCGGGACGTCGACGTACCGGTCGTCGTCGCCCGCGAGTTCGACGAGCGTCGGCACGGCCGCGGGCACCGGAGCGGCGACGGCCACCCCGGCGTGCGCGAGCAGTCGGCCGGCGAACACCGGGTCGAGGAACGGCGACGCCGGCCGGGGCGGACAGAGGACCGGCGCACCGAGGTTGTGGGTGAGCGCCCGCAGCCTGGAGATCCCGTCGCCCCCGGCGAAGGTGCGCGGGACGATCGCGGGGGACTCGAGCGCGAGACCCCGTACCGGGCGGCCGAAGGCCGCGCGGATCGACGGGTCCTGCACGAAGCGCGTCGCGAGCAGTCCGCCGAACGACCAGCCGGCCAGCACGAACGGCCGGTCCGGGTCCTGTTCGGTCGCGTGCACGACGCGTGCGGCCAGGGCACCGAGGTCGTCGAAGGACCACCGGTCGATCGCTCCGGCGTCCGTCTCGCCGTGCGAGGGCAGGTCGAACGACACGACCCGGATCCCGGCGGCGCGGAGGTCGGCGAACAGCGCGGCGTGGTTGTCGAGCCGGTCCGCGTGCCCGTGCACGAAGAGCACGTCCGCGACGGGTTCGTCGGCCGGGGTGACGACGCCGACCCGGACCCGGTGCGCCCCGCCGCCGAGGTCGGGAACCCGGAGGAACCCGGTCTGCAGGCCCGTGACCGGACCCGACACCGGACGCAGCCGGAGGGTCTCGCCCGGGAGCTCCGACCGGGACGGCGACGTCGTCGCTGCCGCACTCGCGGCCAGCACGCGGTCGGTGCGCACCGTCTCGACGACGGACGGCACGGTGCCGGCGGCGAGCGCGATCGCCGCCGCGACCACGAGCGCGACCCCCGCCGATCTGCGGGCCGTCACCGGGTGCCTCCCGTGCGGAGCGGCGAGCCGACCAGGGTCGGCAGGTCGCGCTCGACCAGCCGCTCGACCGCCCGTTCGGCGAGCGACGCGATCGTGAGCGACGGGTTCGCGCCGGTCGACGTCGGACAGAGCGCGCCGTCCACGACGTACAGCCCGGGGTGCACGTCACCGTCGGCCTGGAAGACCCGCCCGTCGGGGTCGCAGACCCCGTGGTCGACGTCCTCCGCCATCGCCGCACCACCGAGCGGGTGCACGGTGATCGGCGTGGCCGCAGGGACGCCCCGTTGCAGGAGGGCCCGTCGTGGGTTCCCGACGAACCGCGCGGAGGAGCCGTCGGACAGCACCCGGAGGTCGGCGAGTTGCCGGGCGTACACGGCCTGGGCGCCGGCCTCGGGCCAGACGATCCGCGGCTGGCCCCGCCCGTCGAGGACGACGCGGCCCTCCGACGAGTCCGTGCCCATCGCCAGCCACACCTGCGAGTGCTCGAGCGCGCCACAGCCCGGTGGGCAGCCTCCCGGCCGGATGTCGCACCAGACCCTGCTGTCGGCGCTCAGTGCGAACCGCAGGCCGAGGACCCGGCGGAGCGCCTCGGCGACGGGGTAGGGCAGCGCGCCGTCCTGCACGAGGTACCCGTCCGGACCGGTGCGCAGGTCGAGGGTGCTCGTGATCGTCGGCCCGATCGCGACCTCGGGCGCCGCGGCGTCACGTGCGCCGGTGCCGGAGCGGCGACCCGCTGCGTTGTACGACACGGAGAGGGAGTCGGCGTTCCCCGAGAACCGCGTCCCGAGCTGCGCGCTGGTCGCGAGCCCGGCGTCTGCGCTGCGGAGCAGGATCCCCGTCGTCCCGATCGCGCCGGCTCCGAGGACCACCACGTCCGCGTGCACCACGAAGGGCATCGGGGTCCGCCGACGACCCGACGCCGGGTGTCGCAGCCCGTGCACCTCCCAGCGTCGGCGACCGGATCCGGGGACGACCCGGGTGACCTCGGTCCGTGTCACGATCCGTGCCCCGGCCGCACGGGCCATCGGCAGGTAGCTCATCCACATCGTGGTCTTGGCACCGACCCGGCACCCGGTCACGCAGTTACCGCAGCGGGTGCAGGTCGGCTGGTGGACGCCGGCGGCGTTCGGACCGGGTTCCCCGTGCAGCTTCACTGCGATCGGCAGTCGCTCCGGCCCCCGTCCGTGCAGTCGGCCGAGGTGGGCGAGTGCCTCCGCCTTCGGGGTGTGCCGGTCCTCGACCTGCGGCCGGAGCACGGCACGCACCCGGTCGGCGTACGGGCGGAGCTCGTCGGCGTCGATGCCGCTCGGCCACTGCGCGTCGAACACCTCGGGTCGGGCCTCCAGCAGCACGTTCGCGTAGATGAGGGACCCGCCACCGAGGCCGTTCGCCGTCAGCCGGTCGACGTCGGCCCCGAGCTGCAGGTCGAAGAGACCGAGCGGGTTGCGACGGCTCCTGACCGCGCGGCGGACGTCGGCGAAGTCGGCCGGGAAGTCGTCCGGCAGCCACTCGCGCCCGCGCTCGAGCACGAGGACGTCGTCGGTCGCCGCGGCGACGCGGGCGGCTGCGATCGAGGCGCCGAAGCCGGAGCCGATGACCGCGACCGAGCACTCCTCGGGCAGGGCCTCCGTGGCGATGGGGCGGTACGTGGTCACGGCTGTCGCTCCTGTCGTGGCTCGGGTCCGTCGGCGAGCATCCGGTCCGCTGCTCGCTCGGACACGGCGAAGATCGTCATCAGGGGGAAGAGCGCCGGGATCGCCGGGAACACCGAGGCGTCGACGACCCGGAGACCGGTCGTGCCGCGTACGCGGAAGTCGCTGTCGAGCACCGCCGCGGGGTCGCCGTCGCGGCCCATCCGAGCGGTGCAGCTGGCGTGGTGGCCCCAGGCGTCCCGCCGGATCACGGCGTCGAGCTCCTCGTCGTGCTTCGCCGACCCCGGGTACAGTTCGCGATCGGTCGCGGCGTCGCCGAACCGGAGCCGGTGCGCGGTGGCGTTGACGCGGCGGGCCTCCTCGAGCCCTTCCCGCACCGCACGGAGGTCCTGGCGCACGCCGGCGGAGTCGCCACCGTCGTCGAAGTACCGGAAGTTGATCGCCGGGGTGTCGGTCGGGTCGGCGCTCCGGAGCCGGACCGAGCCGTCCATGCTCTGCTGGTACCCGCGGATCACCGCCCAGTTGAAGTGGTTCCCGCCGCGGAGGCCGTCCTCCGCGAACCCGGGACGGTACCCGGTGAAGTTCGACGGGGCGCCGAACACGAACAGCTCCGGGTGTCCGCTGCCGTGCGGCACCTTCCGCTTGATGCCGACGAGGATGCCGTTCGAGCGGTACAGGGCGTTCGGGTCGCCCGAGCGCCACTCGGTGAGCCCCGGGTCGCCCGGCTGCCCGTAGGTCTTGCCGTCGAGGACCGAGAACGGCCGCTCGTACTCCGTCACGACGGTCATCTCGTAGCGGTCCTGCAGGTTGCCGCCGACCCCCGGGGAGTCGACCACCACGGGGACGTCGTGCGTGCGCAGGTGGTCCGCCGGCCCGATCCCCGAGAGCATGAGGAGCTGCGGGGTGTTGAACGCGCCGGTCGCGACGACGACCTCGCGGCGCGCGGTCACCCGGACGCGTGCTCGATCCCGTGCTGCGGGGTCGAGACGACGCCGGAGCGGACTCGCACCGTACTGGTAGGGCGCGACGACGACGTCGACCCCGGTGGCACGTGGGACCCGTCCGGAGGTGTCGAACACGATCCGTTCCACGAGCGCGTCGGTCTGGACGGCGAGGCGGCCGTCGAGACCCGGGACGGCCTCGAGCAGGCGCTCCCGGGTGCCGTACCGCTTGCCGTCCCGTGACGACTGCGGGACGAGGAACGTGCCCTCGCGGAGGGCTTCCACCCCGCGGGGGTCGTTCGGGTCCAGCAGGGTCCCGCCGACGGTGCCGGCCTCGACGTCGACGTCGGACGCGGGCGGAGCGAGGTGCCCGGTCTCGACGAGCGCGGCGGTCACGATGCGGGCGAGCGTCGGGTCCTCGGTCAGGATCGCCGCCGGGGACGTCTCGATCGGCAGCCACTCCCGGACGCGGTCCTGGTAGCGCCGCATCACGAGGGCGTTCCAGCTCGGGTCGCCGGTAGCACGGCCGATGCGGTCCCAGTCGGCGGACTCGGGGGCCAGCATGAGCAGCGCGTGGTGCGCCGTGCAGCCGCCGAGGGTGGAGGCGCGCGGGTAGAGCACGCCGTCGCGCTCCGGGACGAACGCGGACCCGTGCGCGGTGGCGTCCGTGTAGTGCCGGACCCAGAAGTCCCAGCTCATCTGCGGGTCACTCGACGCGAAGAGGTGGAAGGCGGGGACGGCGTAGACGTCCGGGTCGGTCGTGGCCGGTCCGGCCTCGAGCACGAGGACGCTGTGCCCGGCCTCGGCGAGCCGCACCGCGAGCGGGACGCCGCCGGCGCCGGCACCGACCACGACGTAGTCGTACTCGGTCGCCGTCGCCAGCGCACCGGTGTCGACCGGGGGCCGGCGTGGACCGTCCGTCGGGTCGCCGACCGGACCCGGTCGTGCGGCGAACACGGCGCCGGCCGCCGTGACCGCGGCGGCCCCGGCGAGTCCGCCAGCGATGAAGTCGCGTCGCGACGGCCGCCCGGTCACCGTCGGGCCCCCGCCGGGGCGAGCACCGTGGCCACGACGGCTCCGGACACGACGAGCACCCCCGCCACCGCGAGCACCGGGAGTGCGACCACCGCGCCCCACAGGGCGGGCAGCACGAGCACCGGGACCCAGGCGAGGACGGACCGACGCCGCGTGGCGGTGACGACCGAGAGCACGAGCAACCCACCGAGACCGGCCGTCGAGGCCGCGGCGGTACCGACGGCCAGTGCGAGGACGAGCTCGGCCAGCTGGAGCGAGCACAGCACGAGCACCGTGACGATGCCGCCACGGGTCCGCGCCACGACGACCACCGCGGCGCTCCCGAGGACGGCCGCAGCGGCGAGGAGGACCGAGGGCCACGGCGCGGCGGAGGTGAGCGACGACGCCACGACCGGGACGGCCCCCGCGACCACCTGCGCGACGAGGACGACGACGGCGGTGACGCGCGTCGTCGACCAGACGGTGGACACCCCGGGGGCCCGTCCGACGACCGACCCCGCGGTGACGGCGACCGCGACCGCACCGGTCAGGACCGCGACGTCCGCACCGTCGACCGCGGCTCCGTCGTGCGTCAGGGGGTGCACGACCAGGGCGACACCCACGGGGAGGAGCACCGTGGTGGCGACCACCACGCTCCGTGCCGCGCCGACCGTGCGGATCCACCACGAGCCGACCAGACCGGCCACGACGACGGCGACCGGCACGACCCCGAACACGTGCGCGACGACGCCCCAGGCCAGCGTCAGCCCCTGCGCGACGACGAACTGGACGGGCGAGCGGAACCACAGGGCGATCCCGACGTTGACCGCCACGGCCACGAGCAGCACGGCGACGAGCGCACCGCCCAGCCCGACGAGGTTCACGAGTCCGAACAGGCCGAACGTCGCCGTCGCGCCGGCCCAGCCCGCCCACGCGCGAGCGGCCGCGGTCGATCCGGACGCCGCCGCCCGTCGGCCGAGCACGAGGAACACGACCGTGAGGAGCGTCAGCACCACGGGGAGGACCCACCCGGCGAGCAGCGGGAGGGCCTCCGAGACGATCAGGACGATCCCCGTCGCGAGGACGACGGTGCCCGCGGTGAGGACGGCGAAGCGACCGCGGTCCGGTGTCGACGTGCGCGGGCGCGGGGCTGCGGCGTCCGGCAGGTGGTCGAGGGGGGCGGGGTGTCCGGTGGTGTGCGACATGACGCGATCTGTTCGGATCCGTCGCTACGATCGACTGCGGAGGTCGTGCATGTCACAGGACGGACCCTCCCGGCAGCGGCGGGCCGTCGCGACACGGGCGGCGATCATCGACGGCGCCGCGAGGGAGTTCGACGAACGCGGCTACGTCGGCGCGTCGATGGACGGGGTCGCCGAGCGGGCCGGGGTCACGAAGGGCGCGCTGTACTTCCACTTCGCGTCCAAGGCCGACCTCGCCGGGGCCGTCGTCGCCCGCCAGCACGAGGTGTCCCGTGCCCACGCCGAGCTCGCGTACGCCCGGGGCCGGACGCCGCTCGAGTCGATGATGTGGATGTCGCAGGGGCTCGCGGTCCAGATGACCACCGAGGTCGTCGTCAGCGCGGGCATCCGGCTCTCGACCGAGCCGGCCGGCAACGGCATCGCCCGCCAGGACCCCTACACCGACTGGATGCGCGTGACGGCCGACATCTTCCGCGAGGCCATCGCAGCCGGCGAGGTCGACGACCGCTGGGACCCGGCGCTCATCGGCCGGGTCGTCAGCCCCGCGTACACCGGGGTGCAGGCCGTCTCGGACGTCCTGTCGGGCCGAGCAGACCTGTTCGAGCGGCTGCGGGAACTCTGGACCGTGCTCCTCGCCGCGTTCGTGACGGAGCGGACGCGGCCGGAGATCCCCCGCCTGGTCGCGATCATCGCCCCGGACGCCGAGGGACGACCGGTCCGGTGACGCGGGTCCCCCCAGGGACACCCACGTCACCTCAGCACGACGATACCAACCGGTACGTTCCTGCTCCGACCCCCGTTCACGGGTGCCGCGGGCGCTACCCTCGTGCCGTGCCCACACCCGCCGCCGAGGTGCACGTCGACGTCCCGCTCGTGCGCGCGCTGCTCCGTGCCCGACACCCCGACCTCGCCGACCGGCCGCTCACGGTCGCGGCGAGCGGCTGGGACAACGTGCTCGTCCGGCTCGGCGACGACCTGGCGGTCCGACTCCCCCGGCGTGCTGCGGCCGCACGGCTGATCGAGCACGAGCAGCGCTGGCTGCCCGACCTCGCCCGCCGCGTCGCACCGGTGGTCCCGGTCCCCGCGCCGGTCCGCACGGGTACCCCTGCCGAGGGGTACCCGTGGGCGTGGAGCATCGTCCCGTGGCTGCCGGGCGTCGCCGCGGGCGAGCGGGTCGGCGGCAGCCGGGTCGGCGCGGCGCTCGCCGCCTTCCTGGAACTCCTGCACGTGCCCGCCCCCGCGGACGCGCCCGTGAACCCGGTCCGGGCCGTCCCCCTCGCGCAGCGCTCCGACGCGGTGCTCCACCGGTTGACGACCGCGGACGTGCCCCGCGGCCGGGAGCTGGCCGCGGTCTGGCGGACCGCCGCCGACCTGCCGGCGTCCACCGAGCCTCCCGTCTGGGTGCACGGCGACCTGCACCCCTTCAACCTGCTCGTCGAGCCGGACACCGACGGCGACCGCCTGACGGCGGTCGTCGACTTCGGCGACGTGACCTCAGGAGACCGCGCCGTCGACCTCGCGACCGCGTGGCTGACGCTCGACCGGGAGGCCCGGCGCGGCTTCCGGACAGCGCTGGCGGTCGACGACGAGACCTGGGAGCGGTCCCGTGGTTGGGCCGTGTCGATCGCCTCGGCCCTGCACACCACCTCCGACCCCGCGTTCCGCGCGGTCGGCCGGCGCGCGATCGACGCGGTCCTCGACGACTGAGGGCTGTTGCGCTGCACGGACCCGGGGTTACCCTGACCCCCACACATCCGTGCACGTGAAGATCGGAGGGGCCTGATGACCCTCGAGTTCCGCGTCCAGCACGACGTCGCCACCGACGCCTCCCCCGTCCCCAGTCCGCCCGCACGCCGTGGGATCCGCGGCCTGCTCGACCGGTACGCCGCCCACCGCTCGGCCGTCCGGACCCGCCGTGCAACAGCTCGCATCGAGGAGCTGCACGAGCTCGAGGCGCTGCTCTCCGACGCCCGCGCGGTCATCGAACGCGGCTGGATCCAGCACGCCTGGTTCGCCTACCTCGACGACCACGGCCGCATGCGCAAGGCCTCGAGCGCCTCCGCCGTCGGCGTGCAGGGCCGCCCGCTCGTCGGCGCCTGCCTCGTCGGCTCGGTCGTCTACGCGGCCGGCGGTCCCACGGCGGTCCACTCGCAGCGGGTCCAGCGCGCCCTCGACCTCGTCTGGAACGCGCTCGCCGTCGATGAGGGCTCCCCCGTGCTCTGGTGCCCGGCTCCCGACGTCCGGATGGCGCGCGTCCGCGACCTGACGAGCTGGAACGACCGTGCCTCCCGGACCGCGGCGGAGGTCGCGGGTCTGCTCCTGACGGCCGAACGCGTCGCCGTGCACGAGTCGGCGCGCGTCCGGGCGACCGTCCCCGACCCGGGTCTGGCACGATCGGGAACATGAACGACGAGGTCCCCGACGACGACGTCCCCGAGGTCCGCCCCGCGGCCCCGGGGACGGCCGTCGCCGACCGTGCGGTGACCGGCTCCGAGAAGGAGACCCTGCACCGCTACCTCGCGAAGCACCGGTCGGCACTGCTCGCCAAGGTCGAGGGACTGGCCGAGCGGCAGGCGCGTTGGCCGCTGACCCCGACGGGCACGAACCTGCTCGGGCTCGTCAAGCACGTCGCGGGTGTGCAGGCCGGGTACCTCGGCGAGGTCTTCGGCCGACCGCTGCCCGACTCCCCCGCCTGGCTCGAGTCGTGGGAGGGCGACGACATGTACGCGTCCCTCGACGAGACCATGGCCGACGTGATCGCGTTCCACCACCGGTCCGCCGCGCACGCCGACGCCACGATCGCGGCGCTCGACCTCGACGCCCGCGGCGCCGTCCCGTGGTGGCCCGAGGAGCGCCGCGAGGTCACCCTCCACCAGGTCCTCGTGCACCTCGGGTACGAGGTCGCCCGGCACGCCGGCCACGCCGACATCGTCCGCGAGATGCTCGACGGCACCGCGGGCGACGGTGACGGCAACCTCGCGGAGAAGAGCGCCTCCGACTGGGTCGCGTGGCGTGAGCACCTCGTCGACGTCGCCGAACGGGCCGGGCTCCGCGACCTCGGCGCATAGCCGACCCCCGCTCGGTATCGTTACCGTTCTCCCAGGGAGGACGTGCGGCACCGCGGGTGACCAGGCGTTTTCATCGCGCCTGCTCGGATTTGACCCGTCGATCCGAACATTTGCAGATGTACAAGAAGCGAAGCGCTGCGTAGCTTGGTCCGCGTTCGTGCCCCGATCTGCGGGCACTTCGACCGACCAGGAAGGAGCGCCCACCCGTGTTCCAGTACGTCGTGGAGCGATGGGACCAGATCTGGTTCTCCTCGTGGCAGCACTTCTCACTGGTGGTCCAGTGCGTCGTCCTCGCCACCCTCATCGCCGTGGTGCTCGCCGCACTCGTCTACCGCATCCCCGGACTCCGAGCCGCCGCGAACGAGGTGTCGACCGTCGGGTTGACCCTGCCGTCGTTCGCCGTGATCGGCCTGCTGCTCGTCCCGCTCGGCTTCGGCGTCGTCCCGTCCGTGGTCACCGTGACCTTCTTCGCCGCGCTGCCGATCCTCCGCAACGCGGTCGTCGGACTCGGTGAGATCCCGGACACCGTCGTCGAGTCCGCGCGCGGCATCGGCATGAGCCGCTTCCGCACCCTCGTGCAGGTCGAGCTGCCCATGGCGTGGCCGATCATCCTCACCGGCGTGCGGGTCTCCGCGCAGATGGTGATGGGCGTCGCCGCGGTCGCCGCGTACGCGCTGGGCCCGGGGCTCGGTGGCTTCATCTTCTCCGGGCTGTCCCGACTCGGCGGCGCGAACGCCCTCAACTCCGTGGTCGTCGGCACCGTGGGCGTGGTCCTCCTCGCCCTGGTCCTCGACCTCCTGCTCCTCGGCCTCGGCCGTCTGACCATCTCGCGAGGTATCCGTGTCCAGCACTGAACGCAGCAGCACCGCCACCGCCGACCCGGCCGTCACCGGGCGGGGGATCTTGCTCGACGAGGTCACGAAGCGCTACCCCGGCCAGGCGAAGCCCGCGGTCGACGGCATCACGCTCGAGATCCCGGCCGGCAAGGTCGTCATGCTCGTCGGCCCGTCCGGCTGCGGCAAGACCACCACGCTCAAGATGATCAACCGCCTGATCGAGCCCACCGAGGGTCGCATCGTCGTGGGCGAGGACGACGTCACGAACATCGACGGCGACGAACTCCGTCGACGCATGGGCTACGTCATCCAGGCCGGCGGCCTGTTCCCGCACATGACCGTCGCGGCGAACATCGCGATCGTGCCGAAGATGCTCGGTTGGTCGAAGGACAAGATCGCCGCCCGTGTCGACGAACTCCTCGACCTGGTCTCCCTCGACCCGGACACCTACCGTGACCGGTACCCCCGCGAGCTCTCCGGCGGCCAGCAGCAGCGCGTCGGTGTGGCCCGGGCGCTCGCCGCGGACCCGCCCGTCCTGCTCATGGACGAGCCGTTCGGCGCCGTGGACCCGATCACCCGGCAGCGGCTGCAGGACGAGCTGCTCCGCATCCAGGAGGAGCTGCACAAGACGATCGTCATCGTCACGCACGACTTCGACGAGGCCGTGAAGCTCGGCGACTGGATCGTCGTGTTCTCCGAGGGCGCCCACATCGTCCAGTACGACACCCCGGAGCGGATCCTCGCCGAGCCCGCGAACGAGTTCGTCGAGAACTTCATCGGCTCCGGTGCCGGGCTCAAGCAGCTCACGCTGAACCGGGTGCGTGACGTCGAGGTCGAGTCGGCCGTGACGTGTTCCCCCGGTGAAGAGGCGAAGGCCGTCCTGCAGCGCATGCGCGAGGCGGGTGGCCACGGGCACGCCGTCGTGGTGGACCGTCGTCAGCGGCCCATCGGCTGGCCGACCCGTCGGCAGATCGAGCGGCTCGACCGCATCCCCGAGGGCATCGATCCGACCCTGCCCGTGGTCGGCGAGGCCGCGACCCTCAACGACGCGCTCGACACCATGCTCGTGTCGAGCGCCGGTGCCGCCCTCGTGACCGGACGTCGCGACGCGTTCCGCGGAGTCATCACCGTCGAGACCGTCATGGACGCCATCACGAAGTCGCGCGCCGCCGCGGCCGAGGAGCAGGCGTACACCCCGGTCGGCACGAACACCAACCAGATCGAGACGATGCCGCCCGCACCGGCACCCGCCGAGGAGCGCACCGATGGCTGACGCCGTCGCGAGCGGGATCGATCGTTCCGCACGCAGCGCATGGCGCTCCCTGGTCCTGCAGCCGGTGGTCATCCTCGTGGCACTGGTCGTGTTCGCCATCTGGCTGAACACCGCCGATCTGACCGCCACCGAGCGCAGCACCCTCAACCCGGCGGACATCCTCGACCTGACGTGGCAGCACCTGACGCTCACCGCCGAGTCGACGGCGATCGTCCTCGTGCTGGGGATCCCGCTCGGGATCGTGCTGACCCGAGGCTGGCTCCGGAGGGCGAGCGGGGTGATCCTGGCCGTCGCGAACTTCGGGCAGGCTGCGCCAGCGGTCGGCCTCATCGTGCTGCTCGCGGCGTGGTTGGGTCTCAACAGCTGGTCCGCCGTCGTCGCCCTCGTGCTCTACGCGATCCTGCCGGTGCTCCGCAACACGATCATCGGCATCGAGAGCGTCGACCAGCGACTCGTCGAGGCCGGTCGCGGGATGGGGATGAGTGCCTTCTCGGTCCTCGTCCGGGTCGAGCTCCCCCTCGCCGTACCGGTCATGCTCGCAGGCATCCGTACTGCGCTGGTGCTCCTCGTCGGGACCGCGACGCTCGCCACCTTCATCGGTGCAGGTGGTCTCGGGCTCCTCATCACGACGGGCGTGAAGCTGTTCCTCCCGTCCGTCCTCATCTCGGGAGCGGTCCTGGTCGCACTGCTCGCCCTCGCCATCGACTGGCTCGGCCGCATCGTCGAGACGGTTGCCCGACCGAAGGGACTTCGATGAAGCGCACACACTTCGATGACACGGTGCTCGACCCTCGGAGGAGCCGACGCCGGCCCAGGGTCGTTGCGGTCACCCTCGGCGCCCTCGCCGTGATCTCCCTCGCGGGATGCGGACTGCAGCCGTCCACTGCGTACGTCCCCGGTGTCGAGCCGGCGTCGATCGAACGGATCGATGACCTACCGGCCGGTGCCCACGTCACCGTGACCTCGAAGGACTTCACGGAGCAGCTCGTCCTCGGCAAGATCGGCGTCATCGCGGCCAAGGCCGCGGGCTTCGACGTCACGGACGAGACCAACGTCCCGGGCAGCGTCGCGGTGCGGCAGCTGATGCTCGACGGCGGTGCGGACATGACCTACGAGTACACCGGGACCGCATGGCTCTCGTTCATGGGGCACTCCGACCCCATCCGCGACCCGGAGGAGCAGTACGTCGCCGTCCGGGACCAAGACGAGCAGAACGGCCTCTCCTGGCTGCGACCTGCACCGATGAACAACACGTACGCATTCGCGGTCCGGTCCGAAGCGGTCGACGGGCTCGATGGCATCACGCGGCTGTCCCAGGTGAAGGACCTGCCGAAAGCCGAGCGGACGTTCTGCGTCGAGTCGGAGTTCTACTCCCGGCCGGACGGGTTCAAGCCGATGCTCGAGAAGTACGGATTGCAACTCGGCGGTGGTGCGAACGGAGTGCCTCGCGACAATGTGAGCATTCTTGACACCGGCACCGTCTACACCGCGACCGACCGGGGGAAGTGCAATTTCGGCGAGGTCTTCACGACCGACGGACGCATCAAAGCACTCGGGTTGTCCGTGCTCGACGACGATGGGCAATTCTTTCCGAATTACAATGTCTCACCCGTGCTGAACACCGCGACACTCAAGACGTACCCGCAACTCCAGGACGTGTACGACCAGATATCGCCGAAACTCACCGATGCTGTCCTGCAGGAACTCAACCGCCAGGTGGACGTCGAAGGACGCGAGCCCGCCGATGTGGCGCTCGACTGGATGGTCGATGAGGGGTTCGTCAAGCGTCCCTGACGTCCGGCGCGCCACGTCGTCCCTGGATCGGGACGGAAGCCTGCCCCCGGATCGACCGGTGGCAGGCTTCCGGGCTCGTCAGAGTGAGCAGCTGACGTACGGCTTCTCCGCGGAGGTGGCCTTGCCGTAGAGCGTGGTCACCGCGAAGTACGTCGTGCCGACAGGGAGGACGTGATCCTTGACCTTCCCTGCTTTCCACTGCAGCGCACCCGAACCGCCGTCCTGGATGAGGATCCCTCCGCGCTTGCCGGTCGTGATTCCGACCCCCACCCGTCGTGACGAGCCGCAGTACCCTCCGAGAGCGACCACGTTGCAGGTCGTCACACCGCCGCTGTACTTGCATTCGATCTTCGGGAGCTTGGCGGCACTCGCCGGCGCGGGTGCAATCATGAGCCCCGCTGCCACGACGACCGCGCCGATGATCCCCAACATTCCCTTGCGCGTGTTCATTACTTTCCCCTTCGTGATTCACGGCAGGGCCGTTCCGACCCCCTCTTCCACCCTCGTACACATTCGTGGAGTCGGCAACCCCGAGCCGGGGATGATGTCGGGATCACCGCTATCCGGAATTCGGCGATCCGCGACGTCATCTGCCCACTGCATGACGACGAGGGCTTCATCAGCAAGGGCTGACGCGACCACGAGACGGACGGGAGGCACGGCGCCGGCTGGCACCGCGCCTCCCGTCCGTCACTCGCTCGCGTGGACCGTCAGGCGGTCGCGATCCGCGACGCCGTGTCGCGGATCAACGCGACCACCTCGGCGCGCACCTCGTCCGCGCTCTCGCCCTCGTGTCGTGCCGCGCTCCGCAGTGCGGTCATGCACATGCCGAGGAGTATCTCGGCGGCCTGGGCGGTGGCGGCCTCCGGCCCCCAGGCCGGGTCGCGCGCCAGCACCTCGCGGACCGCACCGACCATCGCCTCCGACACCGTCGTCATCCGCGTGACCTGCCGCCGCATGAGCTGCGGGAACCGCACGACGAGCTCCTTCCGAGCCGTCCGCTCGGTCTCGTCCGCGAACGTGTCGCCGAACACCAGGAACGCGAGGTCGACGACCGCCTGCGCCGCCGGCTCGCCCGCGACCGCCTCGAGGTGCGCGGCCAACGCCTCCGCCGACAGGTCGAGCTCGGTGTGCCCGAGGACGGCGTCCTCCTTCGAGTCGAAGTAGTTGAAGAACGTCCGCGGCGAGATGTCCGCCCGCGCGGCGATCTGCTCGATCGTGGTGTGGTCGATCTCGTGTTCGAGCGCCAGCGACCGGGCCGACTCGGCGATGCGTCGTCGTGTCTCGATGCGCTTCCGGTCGCGCAGACCCAGTGGTTCGGGCATGCCCTGACTGTAGCCGTCGGTGGGCACCGCGGCGGTGACGTGCATAGTGTCGGGTCCGTGGCGGCGTTCGGACGGGACATCGGGGGCGGGTGCACGCTGACGCTGCGCGACCTCACGACGGTCGAGCCGCTGCACGACCTCGTCGTCGCCAACCTCGACCGGCTCCGGGCAGCCGAACCCTGGGCGTGGCAGGTGCAGAGCGTCGACACGATCGCGATGCACACCGAGCACCTGCTCGGCCAGTACGCCATGGACCGGTCGCTCCCCTGCGTCATCCGGTCGGACGACCGCATCGTCGGGGCGGCGTCGCTCGCGTTCGACCCGTACCTCGGCCAGGCATCGCTCGGCTACTGGATCGACGCCGGCCTGGAGGGACGGGGCATCGTCCGTCGCGCAGCCACGATCCTCGTCGGCGTGGCCCGGGCACGGGGGTGCGCGCGGGTCGAGATCCGGACGGCGGTGGACAACGAGCGCAGCCGCCGGCTGGCCGAGCGGCTCGGGTTCGTCCACGAGGGGACGCTGCGGAGCGCGATGCCGTTGGGATCGCGGCGGGTGGACGTGGCGGTGTACGGGCTCGTGCTCTGAGCGGTCCGTCGACGCTCCCGACACACGGTGCCGGGCCGTGTCGCGTCGTACCGCGCGGCGGTCAGCGGCCGGTCGTCACCCCGTGCCAGACGGCGAACGACCCGCCGATGACGAGCAGCGCGCCGACGAGGATCCACACCGCGAGTGCGACGAGGTTGAGCAGGATGCCCCACCCGGCACGGCCGCGGGCCATCGGTTCCCGCGACCGCGAGGCGATGCCGAGGCAGAGTCCGACGACCGGGGCGAAGAACGTCCAGCCCGCGAGCAGCGAGCAGATGCCGAGGACGAGGCTGGCCGTCCCGAGGCCGGTGCGGGGAGCAGTCGGGTACGTGGTCATGGCCCCGACACTACGGACGACGTGGTGGCGCGTCGTCCGCCCGAGCGCTGATCCGGGTCCGTCGAACGGTTGACGTTCGCCCGTCGCCGGTATCGTCGTCGCATGGCCCTGTTCGGACGACGCAGCAAGAACGACGTGCGCGACCGACCCGTGAGTCAGGTCGAACTGAAGCGAGCCGTGGACGAGGGGTTCCTCATCGCAAAGGCCGCGATCGTCGTGGCGGTCGCGAACCGCATCATCACGAACGCCCTCCGCGACCAGGGGTACTTCGACCACGCGCTCATCGCCGACGCCGCCCGGCAGGAACTCCACCGGATGGCCGAGGAACAGCGCGGGGACGCCGCACGGATGCGCGAGATCCGTGCAACCTCGAGCAAGCAGAAGGGCCGGTCGCGGCACCAGCACGACTACCGCCGTGGCGACGACCACAAGCTCCGCACGCGCGAGGCCACCTACGAGGAGCTCGCCGCCCTGCTGGACCGCCGTCGTGACGACCAGAAGTTCGTCGACGGCATCGTGCTGCAGGCCCGGGCCCGCGCGTGGGACGACATCGGCACGACGGTCGTCGGGCGACTCGGCTGGGCGCAGCGTCCGACCGACGACTACGAGATCGGCCGCGACGAACGCCTGCAGCAGATGCTCGACGAGGACTTCGCGACCCTGCTCGCCGAGCACCCGGTCGGGTCCACCGCTCCGGACCCCGACGAGCCCGACGACGCCGACGGCGACGAGGACGGCTCCGACCCGGCTGACGCCGACACTGCCCGCGCCTGACGCTCACTGCTGAGCGCGAGCGCACGGTCGCGTCCCTAGGCTCGTTTGCATGGTGGATGCGGTGGTGGTCGGAGCAGGGCCGAACGGACTCGCGGCAGCGGTGACGCTCGCGCGCGCCGGGCTGAGCGTCGAGGTCGTCGAACGGAACGACACGATCGGCGGGGGAGCACGGACGGCCGAGCTGACCCTGCCCGGGTTCCGCCACGACGTCTGCTCCGCCGTGCACCCGATGGCCCTGCAGTCCGAGTTCTTCCGCGCGTTCCGGCTCGAGGACCGCATCGAGCTGCGCCTGCCCGAGGTCCAGTACGGCCACCCGCTCGACGGCGGCCGTGCGGGCATCGCGTACCGGGACATCGCCGAGACCGCGGCTGGCCTCGGTGCCGACGGTCCGGCGTTCCACCAGCTCATGGCCCCGCTGGCACGGCACTCCGACCAGGTCGCCGACTTCGCGACCGACGCGCTCCTGCACGTCCCACGGCACCCGGTGACCGTCGCGAAGTTCGGCCTCCGGGCGCTCGAGCAGGGCACACGCGCCTGGAACGCCCGGTTCCGCGAGGACGTGGCACCGGCGATGGTCACGGGCGTCGCCGCGCACTCGATCCAGCACGTGCCCTCCCTGTCGACGGCTGCGGCAGCCCTGTCGCTCGGCTCCTACGCCCACGCCCGGGGCTGGCCCGTCCCGATCGGCGGCAGCCAGGCGATCGTCGACGCGCTCGCTGCCGACCTCCTCGCGCACGGCGGCACGATCGAGACCGGCCGTGAGGTCACCAGCCTCGGCGACCTCACCCCCGCCAAGGCCGTCTTCTTCGACACGAGCGTCCCGGGCATGCTCCGGATCGCGGGGAAGCAGATCCCGACCCCGAAGCGCGGGGCACTCCGGCACTTCCGGTTCGGCAACGCCGCGGCCAAGGTCGACTTCGCGCTGTCCGGGCCGGTCCCGTGGGAGAACGAGCTGCTCCGGAAGGCCGGCACGGTGCACATCGGCGGGACGCGTGCCGAGATCGCCGAAGCCGAGGGTGCGGTGGCCCGCGGGCAGCACGCCGAGCGGCCGTACGTCCTCGGTTCGGAGCCCACCGTGGTCGACCCGAGCCGGGCCCCGGAGGGGAAGCACGTGTTCTGGGCGTACGCGCACGTCCCGGCCGGCTCCGACGTCGACCAGACCGAGGCAGTCACCCGGCAGATCGAGCGGTTCGCCCCGGGCTTCCGCGACCTGGTGCTGCACGCCTCGAGCCGCACGGCGGTGCAGATGGCCGAGTACAACCCCAACTACCAGGGCGGCGACATCGCGGCGGGGGCGGCGAGCTTCTGGCAGCTCGTCAAGCGCCCGGTGCTGTCGTCGGACCCGTGGCGCATGGGCGGCGGCATGTACCTCGCATCCCAGAGCGCGGCGCCGGGTCCCGGCGTGCACGGCATGGCCGGTTGGCACGCCGCGAAGAGCGCGCTGCGGCACACGTTCGGCCTGCCCGTCGACGTCGATCTCGCACCGGAGGACTGACCCATGGCGAAGAACGTCCGCATCCTGCACTGCCGGCCCGAGGACGTCTTCGACGTCCTGCGCGACGGCTGGCTGTTCACGACCTGGGTGGTCGGGGCCTCCCGGATGCGCGGGCAGGACCCTGGGTGGCCAGCGGTCGGCACCCGCATCCACCACTCGTTCGGCGTGTGGCCGATCGTCATCGACGACACCACGACCGTCGAGGTCTGGGACCCGCCCCGGGCGATGACGATCCGGCCGAAGGGCTGGCCGATCGGCGAGGCCCGGGTCGCGCTCACGGTGGAGGAGCACCGTCGCGGGTGCAAGGTCACGATCGTCGAGAACGCGATCGCTGGACCGGGTTCGTACGTTCCCGACTTGCTCATGCAGCCGGCGATCTGGGTGCGGAACCGCGAGACGCTCCGACGGCTCGGCTGGGTCGCCGCGGGTCGCGCCGGGCGCGACTGAACGATGGACGGGAGGCCCGTGGCGGCGCCGCCACGGGCCTCCCGTCCGGTGGCGACGGACGTCGCTACTCCGCGCGACTGAAGTCGCTCGCGCGACGCACCTGGTCGTCCGTCAGGGCGACGCCCGTGTACCGCTCGAACTGCCGCGCTGCCTGCAGGGCGATGACCTCGGCGCCCGTGATGACGTGCTTGTCGGCCGCGCGTCCCGCGCGGACGAGCGGCGTCTCGGAGGGGAACGCGACGACGTCGAAGACGGTGTGCGCGGCGGCGATCCGGGCGTCGGCGAAGGCGAGGGCGTCCTCGTCGTCACCGCGCATCCCGAGCGGCGTGACGTTCACGAGGACGTCGGCGTCACCGGCGTCGCGCTCGTCGGCGACCCGCTCGTACCCGTACTGCGCCGCGAGGGCCGGTCCGGTCTCGTCGTTGCGGGCGACCACGGTGAGGTGCTCGAACCCGGCGCCGCGGAACGCCGCCGTGACGGCCTTGGCCATGCCGCCGGACCCGCGCAGCAGCACCCGTGACGAGCGGTCGACGTCGTGGCTCGCGAGCAGGGACGCGACGGCCTCGTAGTCGGTGTTCGACGCGGTGAGCACGCCGTCGTCGTTCACGACCGTGTTGACGGACTGGATCGCCGCCGCGGACTCCTCGATGACGTCGACGAGCGGGATGATCGCCTCCTTGAAGGGCATCGACACCGAGCAGCCGCGGATACCGAGCGCTCGGATGCCCGCGACGGCACCGGGGAGGTCGGTGGTCGTGAACGCCTTGTAGAGGAAGTTCAGCCCGAGTTCGTCGTACAGGAAGTTGTGGAACCGGGTGCCGATGTTGCTCGGACGGGCCGCCAGCGACATGCAGACCTGCATGTCCTTGTTGAGGATGGGCATGGCGTCAGTCTCCCATGCTGGTGCTGATGGAGCGGTCCATGTCCGCGGACCGGACGCCTGGCGTACCGTCGGGGGCATGGCAGAGCTCCCCGACACCATGCGCGCCGTCCGGTTCTCCGAGTGGGGTGACCGATCCGTCCTGCACGTGGAGGAGGTCCCGCTGCCGTCCGTCGAGCCGGGCCGGGTGCTCGTCCGGGTGCGAGCGGCCGGCATCAACCCGGGGGAGTCCGCGATCCGTCAGGGTCTGTTCGACGGCGAGGACCCGTCGAAGCTCCCGTCGGGCCAGGGCACCGACTTCGCGGGCATCGTCGTGGCCGTCGGTGAGGGTGTCGACGGCGTCGACGAGGGCGAGGAGGTCCTCGGCTGGTCGTGGGAACGGTCGAGCCAGGCCGAGTACGTGTCCGTGCCGGCCGGTCAGGTCGTGCAGAAGCCGCACCGACTCTCGTGGGAGGTCGCCGGCGGGCTCGACGTCGTCGCGACCACCGCGGCCGCTGCGGTCCGCGCCGTCGATCCGCGACCGGGGGAGACGGTCGTCGTCTCCGGAGCCGCCGGTGGTGTCGGCGGCTTCGTCACGCAGCTCCTGACGAACGAGGGCATCGACGTCATCGCGATCGCGTCCGAGGCGAACCACGACTGGCTCCGGTCGAAGGGTGCGCGGCCTGTGACGTACGGCGACGGTCTGCAGGATCGGATCACCGAGCTGGCGACGAACGGCATCGACGCGCTCATCGACACCTACGGTCCCGAGTACGTGCACCTCGGCGTCGCGCTCGGGGTCCCGGTCGACCGCATCGAGACGATCATCGCGTTCGAGGCGGCGTCGGAGCTCGGGGCGAAGGCCTCGGGCAGCGCGGACACGGCGGACCCGGAGATCCTCGGGGCGCTCGCGCTGCAGGTCGCCGACGGGGCCATCGAGGTCCCGATCGCAGCGGCCTACCCGCTCGACCGCGTGCAGGACGCGTA
Source organism: Curtobacterium luteum (assembly GCF_001475545.1). Taxonomy (GTDB): domain Bacteria; phylum Actinomycetota; class Actinomycetes; order Actinomycetales; family Microbacteriaceae; genus Curtobacterium; species Curtobacterium luteum_A. Next base: position 24,564 of record NZ_LDQC01000048.1, read on the forward strand.
CGCCGAGCTCGAGCAGCGGCACACGCGCGGCAAGATCGTCCTCGTCCCGTGACGGCCGGGGGACAACCCCACCCCGGCTCGTGGGTCGACCGGGTGGCCACGGCCGCCCGTCGATCCGTAGCGTGGTCGGCATGAGCACCTTCCTCCGTCCCCGTTCCGGCCGACTCCTCGCCGGGGTCTGCGCCGGCATCGCCGACCGACTCGGCTGGTCCCGCGCGCTCGTCCGTGTCGTCTGGGTGATCCTGAGCCTGTTCCCCGGCCCGCTCTGGGTCCTCTACGTCGTGCTGTGGATCCTCATGCCGGCCGAGGGTTCCCAGCGTCTGCGCCGCGTCCGCCGCCGCTGAGCGGCGCTGAGGCCCCGTCCGTCCGGACGGGCTAGTGTGGCGACGTGCCGGTCTCCGTCTTCGATCTGTTCAGCATCGGTGTCGGCCCGTCGAGTTCCCACACGGTGGGACCGATGCGCGCCGGAGCCGCCTTCGCCGCCGCTCTGCCCACCGCGGGTGTCGTCGGCGTCCGGGTCGACCTCTACGGTTCGCTGGCCTCGACCGGCCACGGGCACGGGACGCTCGGTGCGGTCGCGGCCGGCCTCACCGGTGCCGACCCCGAGACGGTGGACCCCGACCGGATGGCGCTCGACCTCGAGGAGCTCGAACGCGCGGGTGCGCTCCGGCTGGCGAACGGTACGACGGTGCCGTTCCGGCTCGCGGACATCGTGCTCCACCCGCTGACGATGCTGCCGCGTCACCCGAACGGCATGCGGCTCCGGGCGAGCGGTGCCGACGGGAGCGTGCTCGCCGACGAGACCTACTACTCGATCGGCGGCGGGTTCATCACCCGCGACGGCGAGACCGACGCCGCCGAGGTCGCTGAGGCTGCCATCCCGGTCGACGACCACGTGCCCCACCCGTTCTCCAGCGGCGCCGAGCTCCTGGTGGAGTGCGCGCGCTCCGGCCTGCCCGTCAGCGGCATCGCGCTCGCGAACGAGGTCGCCCTCGACACGTCCGAGGCCGCCGTCCGTGAGCGGCTCCTCGGCATCCACACCGTCATGGAGCAGTGCGTCGAGCGTTCGGTGCGTCGGACCGGCACCCTCCCCGGCGGCCTCGACGTCCGGCGCCGCTCGGCGACCTGGTACGAGCAGCTCGTCCGCGACGACCCCGACCACGATCCGCTCTTCGCGATGGAGTGGGTGAACCTCGTCGCGATGGCCGTCAACGAGGAGAACGCGACCGGCGGCCGGGTCGTCACGGCCCCGACGAACGGCGCAGCCGGGATCATCCCCGCGGTCCTGTCGTACGCGCTCACCTACGTCCCCGAGATCACCGCGGACCGCCGTGACGACGCCGTGGTCCGGTTCCTGCTCACGGCCGGTGCGGTCGGCTCGATCTACAAGGAGCGGGCGTCGATCTCCGGCGCCGAGGTCGGCTGCCAGGGCGAGGTCGGCTCGGCGGCGTCGATGGCGGCCGCCGGGCTCGCGGAGGTCCTCGGCGGCACCCCGGAGCAGGTCGAGAACGCGGCGGAGATCGCGATGGAGCACAACCTCGGGCTGACCTGCGACCCGATCGGCGGTCTCGTGCAGATCCCCTGCATCGAACGGAACGCGATCGCCGCGAACAAGGCGATCAACGCCGCGCGGATGGCCCTGCGCGGCGACGGCGTCCACCACGTGTCGCTCGACCAGGTCGTCGAGACCATGCGGCAGACCGGAGCGGACATGTCGTCGAAGTACAAGGAGACCGCGATGGGTGGTCTGGCGGTCAACGTCCCGCTGTGCTGAGCCGCTTCCCGCCCACCCGCATCTCGAGCCGCGCCTCGACGGGCACGACCCTCGGGGCGCCCTCGGCGTCGAGCACCACGAGGGCGGTCGCACCGGGGGTCGCGAGCTCGTCCACCACGGTGCCGACGAGGCGCTCGCCGCGGTCGTCGTAGCGGACGGTCGCGTTCACGGGGACCTCGTCAGCGGGCACCTCCAGCCACGACTCGTGGTCATCGATGGTCTGTTGCACCGCTCCATCATCGCCGATTGTCCGGAAGACGCAGAATCGTCGAACCATCATCACGTTCATCGGCGCCGCGTACGGTCGGCCCCATGACCGACCACGACGGACACCAGCACCCCGACCGCGACCACCTCGACGACGGCGTGGACATGTCCTTCGAGGAGCGACGGCAGGACACCCTCCGACGCATGTCCGGGTCCGATGAGCACGACGCGGACCCCCGCGTCGAGGTGTCCGAGGCGCCGGACGGCGACGTCCGGATCGACGTCGCCGACACCGCGGCGGTCCGCCCGGGGGAGTGACCGACCGACCGGGGACGGTGGTCCACGGCATGATCGTCCCGTGCACCACGTCCTCAGCCGCGTCGACGGCGGCGTCTCCGCGACGCCCCTGACGGACGCGGGGACCGCCGGGGGCGAGGCCGTCCGGGTGAGCGACCAGGGCCTCCCGGCCTTCGTCGCGGCCCACGACGGACCGGGCGTGCGCTGGGTGTGGGACGACACTGCCCGCTGGTACCCGGCCGTCCTGGCGGCCGGTGGCCGCGTCGGGCGCTGCGTCGACCTGCGGCTCGGTCGTCGGGTCCTGCGGGGCGCCCTCGCCGCGCGCGGGACGGCGCTGCAGACCTCCCCGCCCGATGCGCTCGACGCGCCACCCGCACTGGAGGCACGGGTCACCGAACCGACGCAGGCCCGGCTCTTCGACGACGCGCTCTTCGCCGCGCCGGTGCCGGACGACGCGCTGGACCCGGTCGCGGAGTTCCGGGCGCAGCTCGACGCCGTCGCAGCGTCGACCGCGCCGAGCGCGCTGCGGCTGCTCCTGACCGCGGAGTCGGCCGGGGCGCTCGTGGCGGCGGAGATGCTGCACGCCGGGCTCCCGTGGCGCGTCGACGTCCACGAACGGTTGCTCGAGCAGGAGCTCGGGCCGCGGGTGCCGTACGGCGTCCGGCCCCGTCGCCTCGAGGAGATCGCGTCCGTGATCCGTGAGCGTCTCGACGACCCCGGCCTGAACCCCGACTCGCCCGCGGACGTCCTCCGGTCGCTCCGGCGCGCAGGCCTGACCGTCTCGAGCACCCGCAAGTGGGAGCTCCGCGAGCTCGACCACCCGGTCGTCGAACCGCTGCTCGAGTACAAGCGGCTCGCTCGGCTCGTCACGGCGAACGGGTGGACGTGGCTCGACGACTGGGTCCGCGACGGCCGGTTCCACCCGAAGTACGTCGTGGGCGGTGTCGTGACCGGACGGTGGGCCGCGGACGGTGGCGGGGCGATGCAGCTGCCGAAGGGCATCCGCAGCGCCGTGGTCGCCGACGACGGCTGGAAGCTCGTGGTGGCCGACGCCGCCCAGCTGGAACCACGTGTGCTCGCGGCGATGGCGGAGGACCGTGCGATGGCGGCGGCCGGCGACGGCCGCGACCTCTACGACGGCGTCGTCGCCTCGGGGGCGGTCGAGACCCGGCAGCAGGCGAAGGGCGCGATGCTCGGCGCGATGTACGGCGCGACCCAGGGCGAGGGGGGTCGGCTCGTGCCCCGGCTCGCCCGGGCGTTCCCGCAGGCACTGGCACTCGTGGAGCGTGCCGCCCGGGCGGGGGAGCGCGGCGAGCCCGTCACCACCCTGCTCGGTCGGACGTCGCCCGTGCCGGACCCGTCCTGGTTCGAGGCGCGCAACCGCGCGTACGCGGTGGAGGGCACCCCGGCGATGCAGCGGGCCGTCGAGTCGCGGGCCCGGAGCTGGGGGCGGTTCACCCGGAACTTCGTCGTGCAGGGGACCGCCGCCGAGTGGGCGCTCGCGTGGATGGGCTCGCTGCGGACGCGCCTCGCCGCACGCTTCCCGGGGCCGGTGACGGCTGGGCCGCACCTGGTGTTCTTCGTCCACGACGAGATCGTGGTTCACGCGCCGGCCGAGCACGCCGGGTGGGTCGCCGACCAGGTGCGCGCTGCAGCGGTCGACGCCGGCCAGCTGCTCTTCCGGGACTTCCCGGTGACGTTCCCGCTGAGCGTCGCGGTGGTCGAGTCGTACGCCGACGCGAAGGACTGATCCGGCCGCCCACACCGACGACCGGGCAGGGTGGGTCGATGGACCAGACCCACGCGGAGGCGCCCGACGAGCACGTCGGCGACGTCGACCTCACCCGGTGGCGGACCCGCGCGGGTCGGACGGTCGCTGACACCTGGGCAGCCCTGGGGCACCGCTACGGGGCGCTCCCCGTGCTCGTGCTCACCCTGGCGATCGGCATCGCCGTGGCCGTCACGGCGACCTGGGCCGCGTCCGAGGTGTACGACGCCGTCCGCGCCGGGGACGACGTCGCGGTGCTCGACCGGCCGGTGCTCGACTGGGTGCTCACGCTCCGGTCGCCGACCGCGGACACGCTCGTCACGTGGTGGACGGACGTGGCCGGCACCGTCGGGATGCCGATCGTCGCCGTCGGGTTCCTGGTCGGCTTCACGATCCAGCGCCGGGCGTGGACGCCGGTGGTCCTGCTCGTCTCCGCGAGCGGTGGTTCGCTGCTCATGACCGTCGCCGGCAAGGACCTGATCGGGCGTGCTCGTCCGCCCCTCGCCGACGCGGTGCCCCCGTACGAGCACTCCGCGTCCTTCCCGTCCGGGCACACGCTCAACGCCACGGTGGTGGTCGGGACGATCGTCTACCTGCTCGTCCTCCGGCAGTCCCGGTTGGTCGTGCGGGTGTGGACGATCGCCGTCGGGGCGCTGTTCGTGCTCTCGATCGGTGCGTCGCGGGTGTTCCTCGGGCACCACTGGCTCACCGACGTGCTGGCGGCGTGGGCGCTCGGGCTGGCGTGGCTCGCGCTCGTCGTCACCGCGCACCGCCTGTACCTGACGGCGCTCCGCCGTGGTGCGCGGCCCGTCAGGTCACCCCGGTAGGTTGCCGGACATGGAGGAACGGGTCTTCGGCGGCAGGTACCGCGTCACGGGCACGCTCGGGCACGGCGGCATGGCCTCCGTCTACCGGGCGGTCGACGAGATGCTCGGACGTGAGGTCGCGGTCAAGGTGTTCCGTATCGGGCCCGTCGACCACGGGGAACGCGCGCGGGCCGAGGCGGAGATCCAGGTCCTCGCGTCGCTGCGCAGTCCGGCGCTCGTGACCCTGTACGACGCTGCGCTCGACGACGTCGACGGCGACTCGTACCTGATCATGGAGCTCGTCCCGGGCAGCGACCTCGCGACCCGGCTCCGCGAGGGGCCGCTCGACACCGTGACGACCGCGCGCGTCGGCGCGCAGATCGCCGAGGGCCTCGCCGCGGCCCACGCGCAGGGCGTCGTCCACCGCGACGTGAAGCCCGCGAACGTCCTGCTCGAGTCCGACGGCACGCACGTCAAGCTCGCCGACTTCGGCATCGCCCTGCTCCGCGACTCCGCTCGGGTCACCGGGACCGGCACGGTGATGGGCACCGCCGCCTACATCGCACCGGAGCAGGTGATGGGGCAGCCGATCACGGGCAAGGCCGACGTGTACGCCCTCGGGCTGGTGCTCCTCGAGACCCTCAGCGGCAAGCGGCCGTTCCCGGGCAGCGCCGTGGAGTCCGCGACCGCGCGACTGGCCCGCAGCCCGGAGATCGACCAGCACCTCCCGACCGCGTGGCGCACCCTCCTGCACGTCATGACCGCCACCGATCCCGACGAGCGGCCCACCGCAGCGGAGGCGGCCGAGCGACTCCAGGCCCTGGGGCGCGACGACGTGGCACCGGCGACGCAGCTCCTGCCGGGCGCGCCCGGGGCGATGACCCGCGCCGGTGCCGCCGGTGCCGCCGGAGCGGCGGCAGCCGCCGCGGCGGCGGCACGTCCGGACGACGCGCAGGCCGCGACCGCCCGGATGGACGCGACCGCACCCATGGACCCGGCCGACCGACCGGATGACGCGACCCGCGTGATGCCGGCGGCCCGTGCCTCCCGGTCGGACGACGTGGCGACCACCGTGCTCGGAGCAGCCGGAGCCGGAGCAGCAGGAGCCGGAGCAGCCGGTGCCGGAGCGGCAGGTGCCGGAGCGGCAGGAACCGGTGGCGGCGCAGCCGGCAGCGCGCCGCCCCGTCCACCGGCCGGCGGACCGGCCGGGCGACCGGACGAGGACGACCGTCGCCGTCGCCGTGGACCGATCGTCCTCGCCATCGTGATCGCCGTGCTCGTCATCGCGGGCATCGTCGCCGCGGTGGCCGCTCTCGGCCCCGGATCGACACCGGCCCCGACCGAGTCGAGCACGACGAGTCCCGACGACCAGCAGCCGAGCACCGAGCCGAGCCAGCCCGAGGAACAGCCGAGCCAGCCGGAGCAGCAGCCGAGCGAGCCCGAAGACCAGCCGAGCTCGCCCGAAGACCAGCCGAGCGAGCCCGCCGAACCCAGCGAGGAACCCTCGGAGGATCCGGTGCCGTCCGGACTCCCCGAGCCGTCGAGTCCGGCGTCGAACCCGGTCGAGGCTCCCCAGGACAGTACGGACACCGCAGCCGACACCGGACCGGGCAACGGGCGTGACACGGGCCCCGGCGCCGGCCCGGGCAACTCCGGCAACGCGCCCGGACACGGCGGGTAGGTTTCCTCCAGTCGATGGAGCAAATAGGCTCGTCGTGTGGAAGAGCTGCAACGGAGCGGCGGGCCGACGACGGCCGTCGCGGCACGCAACGGTGTCGGGTACGCCTCGGCGGAGGCCTGGCTGGTCGAACGACCGTCCGGAGCCGGCCCGACCGAGGGGGTCGTGCCCGGGTTCGCCGGCCGCACGATCGCGCCCGGCGACGAACTGTCGTGGGTGTGGTTCCCCGAGCGGACCCTCCCGGAGGGCCTGACCGAACCCACCGAAGCCGACCTCCCGCACTTCTGGGACGCCACCGCGTTCGGCGTCGACCTCGTCTGCACCGACGGCACACGGCTGAGCGACACGGCACGCGATCAGTACGGCGACGCGCTGACACCGGACGCCCAGGACGCCGCACGCAAGCAGTGGGTCGACCAGTGGAACCGCCGGGCTGTGGACCTCACGCCGCTCGCAGGCCGGGTGGTGGACCGCCTGGAGGCACGGCTCGGCTCCGCCACGCCGCACCCGACCGGCGACGGCGAGCGTCCGGCACTCCGCGGATGGCTCGACGACGTCCGGCTCGGCCCGGCTCGGCCCGCTCCGGAGACGCCGCTCGACCACGTCCGCACGACCCGGGGCACGCAGGCGTCGTCCCGGTTCTCCCGCGGCAACAACGCGCCGCTCGTCGGCCTGCCGCACGGCGGGGTCTTCGGGCTGCCGATGACCGATGCGTCGAGCAACCGGTGGCCGTACGCCTACCAGGAGCACTCGGTCGTCGACGACGCCGGACGGGTCCGTCCGGCGATCCAGGCCTTCGCGACGAGCCACATCCCGTCGCCGTGGATGGGGGACCGCGGCGTGTTCCAGGTCATGCCGTCCCCGCTCGACACCCCGGACCCCGACCGGACCGCACGGGCGCTCGGGTTCGACCACGACGACGAGCAGGACGGTCCGCACCGCTACCGGGTCGCGCTCGACCACGGCGTCACGGCCGAGGTCACCGCGGGGGAGTTCGCCCTCGGTTTCCGTTTCACGGGCACACGCAGCGTGGTGCTCGACCACCACGGTCGCGTGTCCGACGTCTCGGTGACGATCACCGACGGCACGGCCGTGGTCGAGTGCCTGCTCGACGACCGGCCGGGGACGCCCCCGCACCACGTGCACGTGCGCGTCCCGCGGGTGACCGCTGACCACACGCGCCTCGGGGAGCACGAGCTGCGCGGGTGGCTCACGGTCGACGGCGACGTCGACGTCCTGCTCGGCATCTCCACGGTGTCGATCGAGGATGCCCGGGCCAACCTCGACGCGGCGGGCGACCACGACACGATGCGCGCGCACGCCGAGGAGCGGTGGACCGCCGAGCTGGCCACCATGTCGTTCGAGGGGGCGAGCCCGGACCAGCTGACCGCGCTGTACTCGGGCCTCCACCGGCTCTTCCTCTACCCGAACCGTGCCGGCGAGACCGCCCGCGACGGCGTGCCGCGCCACCGGTCCCCGTACGGATCGGTGCAGGCGTCGCCGATCCGCGACGAACCCGGTCCCGAGGTCGTCGAGGGGCTGTTCACCACGACGAACGGGTTCCGGGACACGTACCGCACGGCGTGGCCGCTGCTCGGGCTCCTCACCCCGGACACCGCCGGCGAGCTCGCACAAGGGTTCGTCGAGCACCACCACGACGGCGGGTGGACGCCCCGGTGGAGTGCACCCGGCGCCGAGGACTGCATGACCGGCACCACGAGCGACACCGTCTTCGCCGACCTCGCGGCGAAGGGCATCCCCGGCTTCGACCTCGCGGCGGCGTACCGGAGCGCGGTGCGCAACGCGACCGTCCCGCCGCGTGACGAGCGTGTCGGGCGGAAGGGGAGCCTCCCGGGTGCCTTCCGCGGCCACGTCGACACCGCGACCCACGAGGGGATGAGCTGGACCCTCGACGCCGCGATCAACGACTGGGGCCTCGCCGTCATGGCGGACCTGCTCGCTCGTCGTGCGTCCACCGACGCCGAACGGGAGCGTCTGCTCGCCGAGCACGAGTGGTTCGCCCGCCGCTCGCTGCAGTACCGCAACGTGTTCGACGCCGAGCGCGGCTTCTTCATCGGGCGCGACCCCGAGGGGACCTGGAGGGTGGGCACGGAGTTCGACCCTCGCGACTGGGGCGACGACTACACCGAGACGAACGCCTGGGGCACCGCGTTCACCGCTCCGCACGACGGCGCCGGTGTCGTCGACCTGCACGGCGGACCCGCACGGTTCGACGCCGCCCTCGACACGTTCTTCACCACACCCGAGACCGGATCGACCGCGCGCTCCGGCTCCTACGGCTTCCCGATCCACGAGATGACCGAGGCGCGCGACGTCCGGATGGGCATGCTCGGGCTGTCGAACCAGCCGGCCCACCACATCCCGTTCTTCCCGATGTTCACCGGGCGGCACGACGACGCGCACCGCATCGTCCGCTCGGCCCTGGACCGCCTGTTCGTCGGCTCGGACCTCGGGCAGGGCTACCCCGGCGACGAGGACAACGGCGAGATGAGCGCCTGGTACGTCTTCGCGACGATCGGCCTGTACCCGCTGGCGCCCTCGACGGGGACCTACGTGCTCGTGCCGCCGTCGGTGCGTCGGACCGTCGTGCGCCCCGCCTCGTCGGACGGCAGTGCCACGCCGACCGTGATCGAGGTCGTGTCCGGTCCGGTGGGCGGGTACGTCGCGTCGGTCACCGTGGACGGGGCGCCCTGGGAGTCCGTCAGCATCCCGCACGAGGTCCTCGCCGCGGCGTCGACCATCGCGTTCACGCTGTCCCCGGAGCCCACCGGGTGGGCGTCCGACACGCGCCCGGTCTCGGCGTCCGACGTCCACGGCTTCCGGGACACCCCGGTCGACCTGCTGCCGGTCGGCGTCTCCCCGCTGATCGACGACACCGGTCGGACCGCGACGGCGCTCGCCGCGGGGGCGTCCGCGACGTTCGAGGTGCCGTCGGTGCCGGTGTCGCTGTACACCGTCACGGTCGAGGCGCCGGGCACGTACTCGTGGGACGTCGGCCTCGGAACGGCGCAGTCGTCGGTGCACGACGCCGAGTTCGCCTGGGCCGGGCAGACGCGGGTCTTCCGGCTGGAGGGCACGGGGTCGGCGTTCACGTTCTCGGCGGTGACCGACGTCGCGCTGACGCAGCTCGAGCTGATCGCGGCGGACGGACAGCGTTGACCCGCCGTTCACCGGTCGGGAGCATGCTCGGCCCATGTCGATGAGCACACCGTTCGATCCGGAGCAGCCCGGCGCGTCCGTCCCCGTGGACGGCTCCGACGCCACCGAGCTCGAGGTGGAGGAGGACCGCGGCGCCGACGTCGGGCCCGACGCCGGCGACCCGAGTGTCTCGCCGGCCGATCACCACGACGAGGACGAGGCCGGCGGCGGCCCGGTGGTCCGGCGCCCGCAGGCGGGGGACCGGCTCCACCCGGACGACCTCTGACCCGCCTCTTGGCGGATTGCCATGCGCGTCGGGCATGCTCGGCCGCATGTCGATCGCGAACTCGTGGGACCCGTCCGGTGGCCGAGCCATCCCCGAGGACCAGGTGAAGGAAGACGGACTCGAACTCGACGAGGAGACCGCTGCGGAGCTCGGCATCTCGTTCGACGTCGTCGGGGGAGCGTCGGCCGACCCGGCGCGCGTGTCCCCGGTGGACGTCGCCGTGCCGACACCCCCGTCCGAGGACTGATCCCGTCAGCGACGTTCTCCACGTCGTGACGAACCACGTTTCCGACGTCGAACCGACCGCGGAGGCTGGTTCGACGTCGGGAACGTGGTTCGACCGGACTGGACGGTGACCCGTCAGGGGACGGTGTGCCCCGCCGCCGTGAAGATGCGGTACCACTCCTCGCGCGAGAGCACGACGTCCGAACCCGCCGCCGAGTCCCGCACACGCTGCGGGTTCGTCGTGCCGAGCACGACCTGGAAGTGCGCCGGGTGCCGGGTGATCCACGCCACCGCGATGCCGGTCGGCGTGACGCCGTGCGCCGCCGCGACCTCGTCGAGCACGTCGTTCAGCTCCGCGTAGTGCTCGCGGTCGCCGAGGAAGACCCCGTCGAAGAAGCCCTTCTGGAACGGCGACCACGCCTGCAGCGTGATGTCGTTGAGGCGCGAGTGGTTGAGGATGTCGTTGTCCCGGTCGACGGACTGGTCGAGGCCACCCATGTTCGCCGCGACGCCCTGCGCGATGACGTTCGCGTGCGTGATGCTCAGCTGTACCTGGTTGAACGCGAGCGGCTGGTTCACCGAACGACGCAGCAGGTCGACCTGGCCGGGCGTGTGGTTCGAGACACCGAAGTGGTGCACCTTGCCCGCGGCGTGCAGCTCGTCGAACGCCTTGGCGACCTCCTCCGGCTCCACGAGGGCGTCGGGGCGGTGCAGCAGCAGGACGTCGATGTAGTCGGTACGAAGGGCAGCGAGGGATTCCTCGACCGACGACAGGATGTGCTCGTACGAGAAGTCGAAGTACCCCTGTCGGATGCCGACCTTCGTCTGGAGCACGATCTCGGAGCGCTCGGACGGCGAGAGCGTCACGGCTTCGGCGAACCGAGCCTCGCAGCCGTGCCAGCCGCCGTAGATCGCGGCGTGGTCGAACATCGTGACGCCCGCGTCACGCGACGCTGAGTACAGCGAGCGGACGTCCTCGTCGCTCATGTCGTTGATCCGCATGAGGCCGACGACGACGTCGGACGCGGTGAGGTCGGTCTGTGGCAACTCCAGTGTCTTCACGTCACCGATCCTGCCAGCCGGACCATCCCCGCGGCAGGCACTGCCGGTACCCCGTGAGCCGTCAGGCCGACGGCTCCGCGAGCACCACGAGCACTCCGGCGCCGGTCGGCCAGGTCGCGCGCAGGGTCTCGCCGGACGGCACGGGCGACCCGACCACGCGGAGGACGACCAGCTCGCCGTGCCCGGTGTCGATCGTCGTCTCGCCCTCCTCCGTCCGGGTCTCGACCGCTGTCACCGTGGGCGACGACGCAGCCGACCCGCTGCCGACCGCCGTGCTCTCCTTGTCCCACGAGCCCGAGCCGTCCGCGCGCTCGAGCTCGGCCTCGTGCCCGCCGGTCGCGATCGCGCGTCGGACCACGTCCGCGTAGACCGGGTCGCCGGTGGCGTCGTACACCCACCGGCGGCCGAGCACCGAGTGGTCCATCTCGGTCACCAGGAACGCGTCCGCCCGGTCGAGCGGAGCACCCCGGTAGGTCAGCGGCGTGTGCAGGAGCCGCCCCGAGGCGGTGCGCACGACGATCGTCTCGATCCCGACCTCGCCGTCCGGGTCGTCGAGCCGGAAGCGACCGACGACCTCGACTCCTTCGCCCGCCGTCACCCCGCTCCAGGCCTGGGACGGCAGCCAGGCGGCGAGTGCCTCGGCCTTGGACGGTCGGAGGTCCGCGCGGTGGATGATCGCCATGACCCGAACCTACCGAGCAACGCTCAGTGCTCGGAGCGGCCCTACGCTGGGAGGGTGCGCGACGACCTGCTCCCCGTGCTCGCCTGCCCCGTCTGCGCCGAGCCGCTCGGCCGTGTCGACGGGCAGGTCGGCTGCGGGAACGGGCACCGCTTCGACGAGGCGAAGCAGGGGCACCTCACACTCCTGCCCGCCAAGCGTCGCGCACTCACCGCGGACACCCCGGAGATGGTCGACGCGCGGGTGCGGTTCCTCGGCCGCGGGCACTACGCGCCGGTCGAGCGGGCGCTCGCCGCGGTCGTCGCGGCGGCGACGGCCTCCGGCATCGTCCTCGACGTCGGGTCCGGGCCGGGCACCTACCTCGCGCATGCGCTGCAAGCGCCGGACGGGAGGCCCGTGGCCGCTCCGGGCGCATCGCTGGAGCCCCGGCTCGGGGTCGCGCTGGACCTCTCGCCCGTCGCGATCCGGCGTGCGGCACGCGTCCACGTGCGCGCGGGAGCCGTCGTCGGGGACGTGACCGAGCGCCTCCCGGTCGTCGACGGCGCCGCCGCGGTCCTGCTGGACGTGTTCGCGCCACGCAACCAGACGGAGTACGCGCGCGTCCTGCACGCCGACGGCGTGCTCGTCGTCGTGACCCCGCGCGCCGGGCACCTGGCGGAGCTCGCGGAGGCGACCATCTCGGTCGACCCGGAGAAGGAGCGCCGCCTGCACGACTCGCTGTCCCCGTCGTTCGTGCGTCGGTCCTCCGAGGACCTGACGTGGACGATGGAACTCAGCGCCGAGGACGTGCACGACGTCGTGCACATGGGTCCGAGTCACCACCACGTCGCCGCGGATGCGGTGTTCCGCCCGACGGCCGTGACGGCGGCGGTGACGATCAGTACCTGGAGCCCGGCGCGATGACGATCCCAGACCACCTCGCCGCCCAGCCGACCCTCCGCACCGCGCGGCTGATGCTGTCGCAACTCGGCCCGGACCACCTCGACGCGGTGATGGCCGGCCTCGCGGACGAGGACGCGATGCGGCTCACCGGCACCCGCACCTCCTTCACCCGCGAACAGGTCGGAGCGCACCTCGCAGGGCTTCCCGGCGCCGAGGACCGGGCGGACTTCGCGATCACCGGGCCGGACGGTGCGTACCTCGGCGAGGTGGTCCTCAACGAACTCGAGGAGGACGACCGTTCGATGAACTACCGGATCGCCCTCGTGGGTCCGTCGCTCCGGGGGCACGGGATCGGCACCGAGGCCGGGCGGGCCGTGGTGGCGTGGGCGTTCGACGTCGTCGGTCTGCACCGGATCTCGCTCGAGGTCTACGCGTTCAACCCTGCCGCGCAACGGTCCTACGAGAAGATCGGCTTCGTGGTCGAGGGGCGCGCCCGCGAGGTGCTGCGGTACGAGGACGAGTGGATCGACGCGGTGACCATGAGCATGCTCGAGACCGACCCGAGGCAACCCTGACGAGCGACCGGCCACGCGACTGCCGATCGGCGGTCGTTCGGCCGCCGCGACGCGGGTACGGCATGATGACGGTGTGTCGAATCGTCGTCGGGCTCGCGGCGTCGCAGCCCTCCTCCTGCTGATCGTCGGAGCGAGCACTGCGCTGGCGGGGTGCTCCGCGTCGCCGGTGTTCGGTCCGACGACCGGCTGCCTCCCGCGGTTCACGGTGACTCCGGACACCGCGCGGGCCGGCGAGACCGTGACGTTCGCCACGACGGACGAGTGCGACGTGGACGTGCCGGACGGCGGGTGGCGGATCGAGGTGCGGCACGGGGGCGAGGACGTGCCGGAGGACACCGCGTTCGCCGATGCCGCGCGTTCGGACGACGCGTTCGACGGATCGTGGTCGGTGTCCGTCCCGCTGCCTGCGGACCTGGAGCCCGGTGCTGCGTGGGTGTCGATCGCGAACTGGGACTACTCGACGTGCCCGGACGACGCGAGCTGCGCGGGTCCGTCGCAGACCTTCACGGTCGCTCGCTGACCTGCACGAGCCCCGGACCGACCGTCACTCGCCCCTGGCTGCCCGCCGACGAGCGACGTGTGCCCGACCACGTGCACGATCGACCGCGCGACCGAACTGCACGAGCAGCCACAGCGCACCGACGATCGTCGCCGCGATCGAGGTGACGAACAGCTCGACGTCGATGCCCGGCGCCCGCCACCAGTCGATCGACCACGCAGCGACGACCCCGAACAGGAGGATCGCCGCACCGACCCACCAGCCGCGGCCGGGCAGGGTCCAGAAGCCGAACGCCGCGAGGACGACGAGTGCCCACGAGCCGATCGGCGCGAAGGAGCGGGGATCGTCCGTCCCGCACGACGACACCGCGCACTCCCAGACGACGGTGTGCGCGATGCCCGCGTACCAGTGCACGAGCAGGCACGCAGCCGCGAGCGCCAGCAGCCCGAGCGGAGGCCCGGCCCACCGACGGACGCGGGCAGACCGGGAGCGACGTCGCCGCGCCCCGGTCCACCCCTCGCCGAGCTCGTAGCCGGGCATCGGTCGGTACTCGGGCATCCCGGCACCGTACCGGTTGCCGATTTCCGTCGAGAAGTGCTCCGGAAACCCGTCAGCCCTGTGGAGCGGCGACGTCGAGCGCCCACACGACCCCGAAGCGGTCGCGGAGCTGTCCGGCGAGCGGTGCCCACGCCGACGGGCCGAGCGGCTGCCGGACCTCGGCGCCGTCGAGGAGACCCGCCCAGTACCGCTCGACCTCGGCCGCGTCGTCGCCGTGCACGTACACGTAGAACGCGTTGCTGCCCTGGTCGTACGGCTGTCCGGGCCACACGTCGAAGGCCATGATCCGGAAGCCGGCCTCGGTCGTCACCTGGCCGAAGACGATCCGGTCGGCCCAGGCGGGCTCGTCGGTGGCGCCCATCGCGCCGTAGGTCATGGACGCGACCTCGCCGCCGAACACGCTGGCGTAGTGGTCGAGGGCCTCGCGGGCCTGTCCGTCGAAGTTGATGTGGGTCGTGGTCTCGATGCTCATGGGACGAGCATGTCGAGCAATGCGGTCAGATCGTGACCGCTTCTCGACGGATACTCGTTGCATGGCCGGACCGTCCTCACGCATGCTGACGCTGCTGTCCCTGCTGCAGGTGCACCGGGACTGGCCGGGCGACGAACTCGCCGGGCGCCTCGACGTCAGCCCGCGCACTCTCCGCCGCGACGTCGACCGGCTCCGGGAGCTCGGGTACCGGATCGAGGCGCTCCGGGGCCCGGCCGGCGGGTACCGGCTCGCCCCGGGTGCGGACCTCCCGCCGCTGCTGTTCGACGACGACCAGGCGGTCGCGATCGCCGTCGCCCTCGCGGTGGCCCCGGCATCGGGCGCCGACATCGCCGAGGGGGCCGTCCGTGCGCTCGCGACGATCCGGCAGGTGCTGCCCGAACGGCTCCGGAACCGTGTCGGTGCGATCGACGTCGTGACGAGTGCCACCCGGACGACCGTCGACCCGGACGTGCTCGTCGAGGTCAGCCGGGCGGTCTCCGCGCACGAGGTGCTGCGGTTCGGCTACGGACCGGACGAGCACCCCCGCCGGGTCGAACCGCACGCGGTGGTCGCACGGCACGGTCGCTGGTACCTCCTCGCGTGGGACCCCGAGCGGTCGGACTGGCGGACGTTCCGGGTCGACCGCATCACGCCGCGGGCACCGACGAGGCTGCGGTTCGTGCCGCGGCCGGTGCCCGGCGGCGACCCGGCGTCCTTCGTGGCGGCGCGTTTCAAGGGCTCTGCCGTGGCGGACGCCTGGCCGTGCACCGGCACCGTCGAGCTGCACTGTCCGGCGAGCGCCGTCGCGCCCTACGTCGACGCGGCGGACGACCTCGTCGAGTCCGGCCCGGACCGCTGTCGTCTGACGATCGGATCGTGGTCGTGGGAGGCGCTGGCGGCACGGGTCGCAGGCTTCGCGGTCGACTTCACCGTGCTGGGACCGACGGTGTTCCGGACAGCCACGGGGGCACTGTCGGCCCGGCTCGCGGAGGCGTCCCGTTAGGACCGCGCATGCGTCCGTCAGGACGCCGTCAGGGATCCGTTAGGACCGGCCTGGAGGCGCGACACCGGTCGCACGATCGGTGACGCACCAGGAATGGTGCGGTCCGCACCGCCCGGTGCCGGGCCCGTGCAACCTACGGAGTCCTCGTGTTCGACGTGTTCGTCGTCGCCGGTGTCCTCGCCGTGTTCGGCGTGGTCGCCCTCATCGCCAAGGGGCTGGAGCGGCTGTGATCGGCATCACCATCGCCGCGGCCGTCCTCGGCGTCGCCGCTGTCGTCTACCTCGTCTGGGCGCTCGTCCGGCCGGAGAAGTTCTGATGAGCGGGGACACGTGGGCCGGGATCGCCCAGGTCGCACTCCTCGTCCTGCTGCTCGTCGTCTGCTACCGCCCCGTGGGTGACTGGATGGCGAGCGTCTACACGCCCGTCCGGCACAGTCGTGTCGAGCGCGGGGTGTACCGGGTCATCGGCGTCGACCCCGACGCCGAGCAGTCCTGGCCCGCCTACCTGCGGGGCGTCCTGCTGTTCAGTGTCGTCGGGCTGCTCGTCGTCTACCTCCTGCAGCGCATCCAGGTCGTGCTGCCGGGCGACCTGGGGTTGCCGAACGTCGGGCCGTCGCTCGCGTTCAACACCGCGGCGTCCTTCGTGGCGAACACGAACTGGCAGTCGTACTCGCCCGAGGCGACCGTGGGCTACAGCGTCCAGATGGCCGGACTCGCCGTCCAGAACTTCCTGTCCGCAGCGGTCGGCCTCGCGGTCGCCGTGGCGCTCGTCCGCGGGTTCGCGCGTCGGAAGTCGGGCGTGCTCGGCAACGTGTGGGTGGACGTCGTGCGCGGCACGGTCCGGCTCCTGCTGCCGGGTGCCTTCGTCTTCGCGATCGTGCTCATCGCGGGCGGTGTCGTCCAGTCCTGGGGAGCCGGCACGGACGTGACCACCCTCGCCGGTGGGACCCAGCACATCCCGAACGGCTTCGTCGCCTCGCAGGAGGCCATCAAGGAGCTCGGCACGAACGGCGGCGGCTACTTCAACGCGAACTCCGCGCACCCGTTCGAGAACCCGCAGGCGTGGACGAGCCTCCTCGAGGTCTTCCTCATGCTGGTCATCCCGTTCTCCCTGCCGCGGACGTTCGGCCGGCTCGTCGGCGACGACCGTCAGGGGTACGCGATCCTCGCGGTGATGGGCAGCATCTTCCTGGTCTCGCTCTCGGTGATGTCGATCGCCGAGCTCGGCGGGGGCGGCACGGCCACCCACGCGGCCGGCGCGGCGATGGAGGGCAAGGAGGCCCGGTTCGGCATCCTCGGATCGACGCTGTTCGCCACCGCGACGACCTCCACGTCCACCGGCGCCGTGAACGCCATGCACGACAGCTTCACGCCGATCGGCGGGATGATGGCGCTGCTCAACATGATGCTCGGCGAGATCAGCCCCGGTGGAACGGGATCCGGCCTCTACGGCATGCTCGTCCTCGCCGTGATCACGGTCTTCATCGGCGGCCTGCTCGTCGGCCGCACGCCGGAGTACCTCGGCAAGAAGATCCGCGCCCGCGAGATGACCTTCGCCGCGCTGTACATCCTCGTCACCCCGACGCTCGTGCTGCTCGCCACCGGGTTGTCCCTCGTGATCCCCGGGGTGCGCGAGCAGGTCGTCGGCACGTCGATCTTCAACCCGGGCAACCACGGCCTCTCCGAGCTGCTCTACGCCTACACCTCCGGCGCGAACAACAACGGCTCGGCGTTCGGCGGCCTCACCGCGAACACGACGTGGATGAACTCCTCGCTCGGCGTCGTGATGCTCCTCGGCCGCTTCCTGCCGATGGTGCTCGTGCTGGCCCTCGCCGGCTCGCTCGCCCAGCAGGACAAGGTCCCGGCGACCTCCGGCACCCTCCCGACGCACCGGCCGCTGTTCATCGGCCTCCTCGGGGGCGTGGCCGTCATCGTCACCGCCCTCACCTACTTCCCGGTGCTCGCACTGGGACCCCTCGCAGAAGCGCTCGCACGATGAACGCACCGTCGACGTCCAAGGACAACCCCATGACCACCGCGACCTCAGCGCCCGAGGCGACCACCGCCTCCAGGCCGACCACCTCGTCCGCCTTCGGACCCCGTCAACTGCTGGCGGGCCTCCCGGGTGCCCTGCGCAAGCTCGACCCGCGCCTCATGTGGCGCAACCCCGTCATGTTCATCGTCGAGGTGGGCGCAGCCCTCACGACCGTCACGCTGTTCGTCGAGCCGTCCGCTTTCACCGTCGCCATCGCCGTCTGGCTCTGGCTGACCGTCGTGTTCGCGAACCTCGCCGAGTCCGTGGCCGAGGGCCGCGGCAAGGCACAGGCCGACACGCTCCGCAAGACCCGCTCGACCACCAGCGCCCGCCGGGTCATCGGCTACGCCGCCACCGATCCGGCCGCCACCGGCAACCAGACCGAGGAGGTCGCGTCCGTCGACCTCGCCAAGGGCGACGTCGTCGTGGTCGTCGCGGGTGAGGTTATCCCGGGTGACGGCGACGTCGTCGACGGGATCGCCTCCGTCGACGAGTCCGCCGTCACCGGGGAGTCGGCCCCGGTGATCCGCGAGTCCGGCGGCGACCGCAGCGCCGTCACGGGCGGGACCCGGGTGCTGTCCGACCGCATCGTCGTGCGCATCACCTCGACCCCCGGTGAGACCTTCATCGACCGGATGATCCGGCTCGTCGAGGGTGCTGCCCGGCAGAAGACGCCCAACGAGATCGCGCTGAACATCCTGCTCGCCTCGCTGTCCATCGTGTTCGTCATCGTCTGCCTCACCATGCAGCCCATCGCCGGACTCGTCGGCGCGACCGTGAGCATCCCGGTGCTCATCGCCCTGCTCGTCTGCCTCATCCCGACCACCATCGGCGCGCTGCTCTCCGCGATCGGCATCGCCGGTATGGACCGCCTCGTGCAGCACAACGTGCTCGCGATGTCGGGCCGTGCGGTCGAGGCGGCCGGGGACATCACGACCCTGCTGCTCGACAAGACCGGCACGATCACGTACGGCAACCGTCGTGCGTCCCGCGTGGTGCCGGTGCCCGGTGTCACCGAGGCCGACCTGATGGAGGCCGCGGCGCTTTCGAGCGCCGCCGACAGCACCCCGGAGGGCCGCTCGATCGTCGACCTGGCCGCCGAGGCCGGGATCGGTGCCGGCCTCCCCACCGGTGCGGTCGAGGTGCCGTTCACCGCGCAGACCCGGATGTCCGGCCTCGACCTGACCGACGGGACCGAGGTCCGGAAGGGAGCTGCTGCTGCCGTGCTCGCCTGGGCTGCCGCGTCGTCGTCGGCGCCGGCCCCGCAGGTCGTCTCCGCGATCGACGCCACGGTCGCCGAGGTCTCCGACCAGGGCGGCACCCCGCTCGTCGTGGCCCGGCGCTCGCCGGACGGTGTGGTCTCGCTGCTCGGCGTCGTGCACCTCAAGGACGTCGTGAAGGACGGCATGTCCGCCCGGTTCGCGCAGCTCCGCGAGATGGGCATCCGCACGGTGATGATCACGGGCGACAACCCCCGCACGGCGAAGGCCATCGCGGCCGAGGCCGGCGTCGACGACTTCCTCGCCGAGGCCACCCCGGAGGACAAGCTCGCCCTCATCCGCAAGGAGCAGGAGGGCGGGAACCTCGTCGCCATGACGGGCGACGGCACGAACGACGCGCCGGCCCTGGCCCAGGCCGACGTCGGCGTCGCGATGAACACCGGCACGACGGCGGCGAAGGAGGCGGGCAACATGGTCGACCTCGACTCCGACCCGACCAAGCTCATCGACGTCGTCCGGATCGGCAAGCAGCTGCTCATCACCCGCGGCGCGCTCACCACGTTCTCGATCGCCAACGACGTCGCGAAGTACTTCGCGATCATCCCGGCCATGTTCCAGCTGGCGTTCCCGGGGCTCGCGGCGCTCAACATCATGGGGCTGCACAGCCCGTCGTCCGCGATCCTGTCCGCGGTCGTCTTCAACGCGCTCGTCATCGTGGCGCTCATCCCGCTGTCGCTGCGCGGCGTGAAGTACCGCGCAGCTTCCGCGTCGTCGATCCTCGGCCGCAACCTGCTCGTCTACGGGCTCGGCGGCGTGGTCGTCCCCTTCATCGGCATCAAGCTGATCGACCTCGTGGTCGGTCTCATCCCGGGGTTCTAGTCATGGCATCTGCACGTACCACCTTCCGATCCGCCGGTGTGGCGATCCGCCTCACCCTCCTCTGCACGGTCGTCCTCGGCGTCGCCTACCCGCTCGCGGTGTGGGGCGTCGGGCAGGCGGCGTTCCACGACCAGGCCAACGGGTCGATGGTCACCGACTCGTCGGGCAAGGTCGTCGGGTCGTCCCTCATCGGGCAGTCGTTCGACGGGTCCGGCTCCGCCCGCTGGTTCCAGTCCCGCCCGAGCGCCGCGGGTGAGAAGGGCTACGATGCGAACGCGTCCAGCGGCTCGAACCTCGGGCCGAACAACCCGGACCTGTTGCAGGCGATCGAGGAGCGCAAGGCCGCGATCGCGAAGGCCGACGGAGTTCCCGAGTCCTCGGTGCCGGCGGACGCGGTCACCGCTTCGGGCTCCGGCCTCGACCCGGACATCAGCCCGGAGTACGCGCTGCAGCAGGTGTCCCGGGTGGCCGAGGCCCGGGGACTGTCGGAGTCCACCGTCCGCGCGCTCGTGCAGCAGCACACCGAGTCGCGGCAGCTCGGGTTCCTCGGCGAGCCGGTGGTGAACGTCCTCGAGCTGAACCTCGCGCTCGCGAAGGCGTCCTGACGAGTGGTGCCGATCGCTTCCGCACAACCGGAGTCACCTCGAACCGCGCCGATCCGCGGTGCGGACCGCCTTCGGTTGTGCGAGGAGCATCGGCACCGCCCCGTCCACCACCACCACGACCCCGACGCGAGAGGATGAGCACGTGAAGCGAGGCAAGCTGCGGGTCCTGCTCGGTGCCGCGCCCGGCGTCGGCAAGACGTACACGATGCTCGAGGAAGGGCACCGGATGGCCGCCGAGGGCCGGGACGTGGTCGTCGCCGTCGTCGAGACCCACGAGCGTGCCGCGACCGCCGCGCTGGTGGACGGCCTCGAGGTCATGCCCCGGCGGACCGTCGAGCACCGCGGCGTGACCCTCGACGACATGGACCTCGACGCCGTGCTCGCCCGGCGGCCCGACGTCGCCCTCGTCGACGAGCTCGCCCACACGAACGCGCCCGGGGGTCGGAACGAGAAGCGCTGGCAGGACGTCGAGGCACTGCTCGCCGCGGGCATCAGCGTCATCTCGACCGTCAACGTCCAGCACATGCAGTCCCTCGGCGACGTCGTCCGCGAGATCACCGGCACGGTGCAGCGCGAGACCGTCCCCGACGCCGTGGTCCGCGCCGCCGACCAGATCGAGGTGGTCGACCTGTCCCCGGCTGCCCTGCGAGACCGGCTCTCCGACGGTCTCGTGTACCCGGCCGCCCGGATCGACGCGGCGCTCTCGAACTACTTCCGACTCGGCAACCTCACCGCCCTCCGCGAGATCGCCCTGCTCTGGCTCGCCGACGAGGTCGACGACGCGCTCCGCGCCTACCGCGCCGAGCACGGCATCGACCACCGGTGGGAGGCCCGTGAACGGGTCCTCGTCGCCCTGACCGGCGGCCCCGAGGGCGAGACGCTGCTGCGACGTGCGGCCCGCATCGCGGCACGGAGCGCCGGCGGGGAGCTCGCCGCCGTGCACGTGACCACGAACGACGGGCTGCGCGTGCGGCACCCGGGCGCCCTCGGCAAGCAGCGGACCCTGCTCGAGCAGCTCGGCGGGACGTACCACCAGGTGGTCGGCGACGACGTGCCCGGCACCCTCGTGCGCTTCGCGAAGTCGATCGACGCCACCCAGATCGTCATCGGGGTCAGCCGACGGAGCCGCCTCGCCGCGGCGCTGACCGGGCCGGGCATCGGCAACACGGTCGTCCGCGAGTCGGGCGACATCGACGTGCACGTCGTCACGCACGAGCGGGCCGGCGGCGGCTTCGCCCTGCCGAAGCTCGGGGGCAGCCTGTCGCGCGGCCGGATCGTCGCCGCGTTCGTGCTGTCGCTCGTCGCCGGACCCCTGCTGACCTGGCTGCTGAGCCTCGGCTCCGATCCGGATGCCATCACGGTCGACGTGCTCGCGTACCAGCTGCTCGTGCTCGTGGTGGCGCTCGTCGGTGGCATGTGGCCCGCGGTGTTCGCCGCGGTGCTGTCCGGGCTGAGCCTCGACTTCTTCTTCGTGCAACCCCTCTACATGGTCACGGTCCAGCAGCCGTGGCACCTCGTGGCCCTCGTGATGTACGTCGTCAGCGCCGTGCTCGTCAGCTTCGTGGTCGACCGCTCCGCCCGGCGTTCCCGGGCTGCCCGGCGTGCGGCGGCCGAGTCCGGGCTCCTCGTCGGCATCGCGGGCAGCGTGCTCCGCGGTGACGACGCACTGCAGGCGCTCCTCGACCGGACACGCGAGGCCTTCGGCTTCGACGGCGTCCGGATCCGGCAGGGCGACGAGGTCCCGGCCACGTCGGGGGAGTTCGGCGACGCGCCGGACGCCACCACGAGCCTCCCGTCCGGCGCCGTCCTGGAGTTCGCCGGTGCACCGGACGACCCGACCCAGCGCCGACTGCTGCGCGTCGTCGAGCAGCAGCTCGACGCGGCGGTCGAGCACCGCGAACTGACCCGCACGGCGGTCGACGCCGAGCGGATCGCCGCGGCGGACCGCGTCCGCAGCGCCATCCTCGCAGCGGTCGGCCACGACGTCCGGCGGCCGATCGCGGCCGCCTCGGCAGCCGTGCAGACCCTGCGCGCCGCGGACATCGAGCTCTCCGACGCCGACCGGGAGGCACTGCTCGCGACCGCCGACGAGAGCCTCGGACACCTCGCGGTGCTGTTGGCGGACCTCCTCGACGTGAGCCGCGTGCAGGCGGGGGTGCTCGCCGCCCGGCCCGTGCCGACCGCGCTCGAGACGGTCGTCGCGCCTGCTCTCGACGAGCTCGAGCTCGGGCCGGAGGACGTCGACCTCGATCTCCCCGCCGACCTGCCGCCGGTGCTCGCCGACCCCGTGCTGCTCCAGCGCGTCGTCGTGAACCTGCTCGCCAACGCGAGCCGCTACGCCCCGGAGGGCACCCGCGTCCGCGTGGCCGCGAGTGCCTTCGGCGGCGGGGTCGAGCTCCGCGTCGCGGACCACGGTCCCGGCATCCCCGAGGACCGCCGCGGCGAGGTGTTCCAACCGTTCCAGCGGCTCGGCGACACCGACAACGACACCGGTCTCGGTCTCGGGCTCGCGCTCGCCCGCGGGTTCACCGAGGGCATGGGCGGCACCATCGAGGTCGACGACACCCCCGGCGGCGGACTCACCGTCGTCGTGCGGCTGCCGATCGCCGGACACGTGGGGGTGTCGGTCCTGTGAGCACCAAGGTCCTCATCGCCGACGACGACGCCCAGCTCGTCCGGGCGCTCGCCGTCACCCTCGCCGCCCGCGGGTACGACGTCGTCACCGCGCGGGACGGCCGGGCCGCGCTCGACGCCGTCATCACCGAACGTCCCGACCTCGTGCTGCTCGACCTCGGCATGCCCCGGCTCGACGGCATCGGCGTGCTCGAGGGGCTCCGCGCCTGGACGCAGGTGCCGGTGCTCGTGCTCTCCGGGCGGACCGACTCGTCGGACAAGGTCGACGCGCTCGACGCCGGTGCCGACGACTACGTGACGAAGCCGTTCCAGATGGACGAGCTCCTCGCCCGGCTCCGCGCCCTCGGCCGTCGGCAGGCCGCGGTCGCCGCGTCCGCCGGGGGAGCACCCACCGTGTCGATCGGCGACCTCGTCGTCGACCTCGTGGCGAAGCAGGTGACCCCGCCGAGCGGCCCGACGATCCGCCTGACGCCCACCGAGTGGCGGTTGCTCGAGGTCCTCGTGACCAACCCCGACCGGCTGATGACCCGCGAGATGCTCCTCACCGAGGTGTGGGGGCCGACGCACGGCAACGACTCCGGGTACCTGCGGCTCTACATGGCCCAGCTCCGGCGGAAGCTCGAACCCGACCCCGCGAACCCGCGCTACCTCGTCACCGAGTCGGGCATGGGGTACCGCTTCAGCCCTGGTCACCCGTGACGGAGCTCCGCCCGATCGGCCCGGAGGAGGTCGACGACGTGCGCGCGTTCCTGACGGCGAACGACCTCACGGTCGCGGGCCTCGGCACACCGGGTGTGCGCGTGTGGGTCGTGCGTGGCTGTTCAGCCGACGATCCGGGCCGTTCTGGCAGACGCTCAGGTTCGCTCCGGCGGACCGGGACGCCCTCGCGACGGCCTTGGCCGGCACCACCCAGGTCGAACGGTTCCGGTCGACCGGGCAGCTCGGCCGCGAGGTCGCGTGGAGCCGTCCGCTGTAGCGTCCCCTCGTGACGATCGTGCTGCGCCGGGTGACGGCCGACGACTGGGCCACGTGGCGCCCGGTCCGGCTCGCGGCACTCGCCGACGCCCCCGACGCGTTCGGCTCACGGCTCGACGACTGGCGAGAGGCTCCGGAGCACCGCTGGCGGACCCGGCTCTCCGTCCCGGGAGCGATCGACCTCCTGGCGGTCGACACGGACAGCGGCGACGGCCGAGCGATCGGGATGGCGAGCGGGGTCCCGGTCGCCGACGCCCCGCACCGCACCGAGCTCATCTCGATGTGGGTCGACCCGGGGGGCCGTCGCCGCGGGGTCGCCCGTCTGCTCATCGACGCCGTCGCGGCCTGGGCGGCCGGGTACGGGGCACACGAACTCGTGCTCTCCGTGATGCCCGACAACCGCGACGCGCGCGAGGCCTACGCCCGCACCGGGTTCTCGGTGGCGGACGAGCCGGGGGATCTGCTGCCGGACGGCCGGCGCGAACTCGTCATGCGACGTGACCTGGAGGAACGACCGTGAACCGAGCACTGCGCATCACCGCGTGGACCATCGCAGCCGTGGTGCTGCTCGCCGTGGTGTTCCTCGTCTACGCGAACATCGTCATGCAGGGGACCCGGAGCGCCGCACTGCAGGTCTGGCGCGACGACCGGGTCTCCGTCCGTGATGCCGGCGACGCGATCGTGATGACGCCGACGGGGCAGGCCGACGGCAAGGGCATCGTGTTCATCCCCGGCGCCAAGGTCGATCCGTACGCGTACATGGCGACGTTCCGGCAGGTGGTGGCGACCGGCACGACGGTGGTGATCACGAAACCGACGCTCAACCTCGCCTTCTTCGACACCAGGCCGCTGTCGACGTTCGAGGCGCACGCCCCGGAGGTCACGACCTGGGCCGTCGGCGGGCACTCGCTCGGGGGCGTCCGCGCCTGCCAGCTCGCGAAGGACGCCGACGGGCTGCTGCTCCTCGGGAGCTACTGCGCGAACGACATCAGCCGCTCGTACATCCAGGTCCTCAGCGTCTCCGGCTCGCGCGACGGGCTGTCCACCCCGGCGAAGGTCGACGCAGCCCGCCACCTGCTGCCGTCCACGGCGACGATGGTCGAGATCGAGGGCTCGAACCACGCGGAGTTCGGTGCCTACGGCGACCAGCCCGGTGACCGTGCGGCGACGATCTCCCCGGCCGAGGCCCGCTCCGAGATCACCGCGGCCGTCGAACGGTGGGTGCAGGCGCTTCCTCCGGGGACCGACCTGCGCTGACGGCCATCCGCACCGCGTCAACGGCGAGCGGCGGCACCAGCCCGATCGCTTCGACCTCCCCGATCGGCACCCACGCGGGCCGGTAGCGGTTCGTCGGCGAAGCGCCGGTCCGCTCCGGTGCGTCGGTCGCCATCGCGGGCACACCCGGCCCGGCCTCGACGTGGAGGTACACGGCGGGCGCAGCACGGTCGAGGCCGACCGGCAGGAGGCCGACCACCGCACCGTCGAGTCCGGTCTCCTCGCGGAGTTCGCGCAGGCAGGCTCCCTGCGGTGTCTCGCCCTGCTCGACCCCGCCGCCGGGCAGGACGGCGTAGCGCCGTCCGTCCCGTTCGCGGAGGACGACGAGCACCTGGCCGCCGCGGATCGCGACGGCGGCCGCGCGGAGGCGGAGCGGACCCGGAGCAGACACGTCGTCACCGTACGCCGCGCCGAGGAGGTGGTCCGTGCCTCCCGGCCGTCGACCTGGAGGCGCGGCGTGCGTCCGTCAGGCCGATCACGTGTTCCCCTGGTCGCGCCCGCGGCCGCGGGTCGCGCGGGAGACGGAGTACAGCACGACACCGACGGCGAGCAGCAGTGCGGCGTACAGCCAGACCTGCCCGCTCTGCTGGGTGAGGAGCAGCACGCACGAGGCGACGCCGAGCACCGGGACGAACGTCCACACCCGGAAGTGCTCGTGCTCCACGCGGTCGCGGCGGAGCACGAGCACGGCGACGTTCGTGCTGATGAAGACGAACAGGAGCAGGAGCACGACGGTCTCGGCGAGCGTCCCGACGTCGCCGACGAGGGTGAGGAGCATCGCGACGACGGTCGTGGCGACGATGGCGGTCCACGGGGTCCTCCGGTTCGGCAGCACCTTCGCCAGCACGGCGGGCAGGAGCCGCTGCTCGGCCATGCCGTACGTGACGCGGCTCGCCATGATCATCGTGAGCAGGGCGCCGTTCGCGACCGCGACCAGGGCGATCAGGCTGAACACCCAGTCCGGGATCGGGACGCCCGAGGCCGACACCACGGCGAGGAGCGGACCGGACGAACCCTCCAGCTCGGACGCGGGCAGCGCGATCGAGCTCGCCAGGCCGACGAGCACGTAGACGACGCCGGCCGTCGCGAGGGCCCCGAACAGTGCCTTCGGGTAGACCCGTCGGGGTTCGCGGACCTCCTCGGCGACGTTGGCGCTCGTCTCGAAGCCGACGAAGGAGTAGTACGCGACGATCGCGGCGCTCAGCGTCGCGAGGGCGGGGTTCGCGTCGGCCGGGAACGCCCCGACGCGGCTCACGTCGCCGCCTCCGCCGCCGAGCATGACGGCCACGACGACGATCACGATGACGAGCCCCGACACCTCGATGATCGTCATGACGACGTTGCTCTTCAGCGAGTCGGAGATGCCGCGGGCGTTCAGGCAGGCGATGAGTGCCAGGAAGACGATCGCGGTGGGCACCGGCGGCAGGTCGACGAACGTGCCGAGGTAGTCGCCCGCGAACGCGAGGGACAACCCGGCGGCGCTCGTGACCCCGGCGGCGAGCATGCTGAACCCGACGAGGAACGACACGAGCGGCACCTTGTACGCCCGCTCGGCGAACACCGCGGCACCACCGGCCTTCGGGTACTTCGTCACGAGTTCGGCGTAGGACCCCGCCGTGAGGAGCGCCAGCAGCAGGGCGAGGACGAGCGGTGCCCAGAGCGCGCCGCCGACGTCCTCCGACAGCGTGCCCATGAGGGCGTAGATGCCGGCGCCGAGGACGTCGCCGAGGATGAAGAGGTAGAGGAGCGGGCCGGTGATCGCCTGGCGGAGCTTCGAGTCGCCGTGCGTGGGTGCCGCGGTGTCGCTGGCGCTGGTCATGGTGGAGCCTTCCGTCCGGGCCAGCGTGTCCGGTGCTCGGCTCGGAGGGCGTCCAGCACGTCCGCATCGCGCGGGTGGACTCTCTCCACAGATCGGCGACGCATCAGCATCCACCACCGTTCCCGGTCCTAGACTCACCTGCATGACCGCACCGGACAGGCCCACCCCCGCCCGCCTCGCGGATCAGCGCGCGCTGCTCTTCGACCTCGACGGCGTCCTCACGCCGACCGCCGAGGTGCACATGCGCGCGTGGAGCCGCCTGTTCACGCCGTACCTCGCCGCGCACGGCGTCGCGCCGTACACCGAGCAGGACTACTTCGACCACATCGACGGCAAGCCCCGCTACGACGGGGTCCGGTCGCTGCTGGCCTCGCGCGGCATCGACCTGCCGGAGGGCACCCCCGCGGACGACCCCGCCCTCGACACCGTCTGCGGGCTCGGCAACCGGAAGAACGCCGAGTTCACGGCCGAGCTGGACGAGCACGGGGTCGAGCCGTACCCGGGCTCGCACCGCTTCCTCGTCGCCGCGATCGACGCCGGGTACTCGGTCGCCGTCGTGTCGAGCTCGGCGAACGCGGTGTCGGTGCTCCGGACGGCCGGCATCCTCGAACGCTTCCCGGTGATCGTCGACGGCCTCGTCGCCCGGCAGGACGCGCTCGAGGGCAAGCCCGCGCCGGACACGTACCTCGACGCCGCGAGCCGCTTCGGTCTCACCGCTGCCGAGTGCGTGGTCGTCGAGGACGCCACGAGCGGCGTCGAGGCGGGTCGCAACGGCGGCTTCGGACTCGTGATCGGCGTGGACCGCGGGGCAGGCGCGGACGCACTGCGGGCCCACGGCGCGGACGTGGTGGTCGAGGACCTCGCCGACCTCGTCGACGACCTCCGCGCCGTCCCCACCCCGGCGGCCTGACGCGCCGCGGCCGACCCGGGCCGCGACGACACCCCGAACCTCTCCTCCCCCTCACCGGAGCAGCATGAACCCCATCACCTCGGACCCGCTCGATCGCGTCCGCTACCCGATCGACGAGTGGGCGCTCGTCGAGACCGAGTACACGCCGGACGAGCAGGGCGTCGCGGAGACGAACTTCGCGGTCGGCAACGGCTACCTGGGCCTGCGCGGCAACC
The DNA here is from genome assembly GCF_001475545.1 of Curtobacterium luteum. GTDB lineage: Bacteria > Actinomycetota > Actinomycetes > Actinomycetales > Microbacteriaceae > Curtobacterium > Curtobacterium luteum_A. The sequence goes on from NZ_LDQC01000048.1 coordinate 53,060, forward strand.
TCGACGAGGGCCGTGGCGGCGTCCAGTACGGCACCTACGTCAACGGCTTCCACGAGACCTGGCCGATCCGGCACGCGGAGGACGCCTTCGGCTTCGCGAAGACCGGGCAGACGATCATCAACGCGCCCGACGCCAAGGTGATCCGGCTGTACGTCGACGACGAGCCGCTCGTCCTGGCCGAGGCGGACATCCTCCGGCACACCCGTCGCCTCGAGTTCCGTGGCGGCTACCTCTTCCGTGAGACCGAGTGGTCGACCCCGTCCGGCAAGCGGGTGCTCATCCGGTCCCGCCGGCTCGTGTCGTTCACCGATCGGCACCTCGCCGTCATCGACTACGAGGTCACCGTGCTCGACGCGGACGCCTCGATCCTGCTCTCCAGCCAGATCCTCAACCGGCAGGACGTCCAGGACGAGTACCACGCCGGCATGCGCGCGGCCGCGAACGCCTTCGACCCGCGAAAGGCCGAGGCCTTCACGGAGCGCGTGCTCGAACCGAAGCTCAAGCGCAGCACGGGTGCACGTTCGCTCCTGGGCTACCAGGCCGCGAGCTCGGGCATGACGATCTGCGTCGGCGTCGAGCACCACCTCGAGACCAACAACTCGTGGGACGAGTCGTCCTCGATCGAGGACGACCTCGCCAAGCACGTGTACCGGGTGCAGGCGAAGGCGGGGGTCCCGATCCGCCTCGTGAAGAGCATCGTCTACCACACGTCCCGCGGCGTCCCCGCGCGGGAACTCGCCGACCGCTGCGACCGCACGCTCGACCGGGCGCACGCCGAGACCGTCGACGAGGTCTTCGCCGCCCAGCGAGCGTGGATGGACGACTACTGGGCGCGGAGCGACGTCGAGATCCCGGGCAAGCCCGACATCCAGCAGGCTGTCCGTTGGAACCTCTTCATGCTCGCGCAGGCGACCGCCCGGACGGACGGCCACGGCATCGCCGCGAAGGGGGTCACGGGCTCGGGCTACGGCGGGCACTACTTCTGGGACATGGAGATCTACGTCCTGCCGTTCCTGTCCTACACGGCGCCGATCGTGGCCCGGAACGCGCTGCGGTTCCGGTACAACATGCTCGACGCCGCCCGCTCCCGCGCACGCGAGCTGAACCAGCGGGGCGCCCTGTTCCCGTGGCGCACGATCAACGGCGAGGAGTCCTCGGCCTACTACGCCGCCGGTACGGCGCAGTACCACATCGACGCGGACATCGCCCACGCGCTCATGCAGTACGTCCGGGCCTCGGGCGACACGGAGTTCCTCAAGCGCGGCGCGATCGACATCCTCGTCGAGACCGCTCGGCTGTGGGAGGACCTCGGGTTCTGGCGGTCGAACGGCGACAAGAAGTTCCACATCGACGGCGTCACCGGCCCGGACGAGTACACGACCGTCGTCGACGACAACCTGTACACGAACGTCATGGCCCGGGCGAACCTCTGGTCCGCCGTGCAGGCCTGCCGCGAACTCGCCGTGGACGACCCGGAGGAGTACGGCCGCATGGTCCGGCGCACCGGGCTCCGAGAGGACGAGATCCAGGGCTGGGAGCACGCGGCCGAGTCGATGGAGATCCCGTTCGACCCGCACCGTGGCATCCACCCGCAGGACGCCCAGTTCCTCGACAAGGAGCTCTGGGACCTCGAGAACACGCCGGAGTCGAAGCGGCCCCTGCTGCTGCACTACCACCCGCTGGTGATCTACCGGTTCCAGGTGCTCAAGCAGGCGGACGTCGTGCTCGCACTGTTCCTGCAGGGGCACGAGTTCACCGCGGCCGAGAAGCGTCGCGACTTCGACTACTACGACGCGCTCACCACCGGCGACTCGACCCTGTCCGCTGTGGTGCAGTCGATCATGGCGGCTGAGGTCGGCTACTGCGAGCTCGCGGAGCAGTACTTCCAGACAGCGCTCTACGTCGACCTCGCGGACCTGCACGGCAACACCACCGACGGCGTGCACATCGCGTCGACCGGCGGCATCTGGGGAGCACTCGTCAACGGGTTCGGCGGCATGCGCGACCACGGCGGCCGCATGACCTTCAACCCGCGGCTGCCGAGGTCCTGGGAGCGCATCACCTACCGGCTCACGGTCCACGGCACACGCGTGAAGGTCGACCTCGAGCAGGACACCCTCACGTTCACGATCGAGCACGGCGAGGGCTTCACCGTCTGGGTGCACAACCAGCAGTGGGACCTCTCCGCCGACCAGCCCACGGTCGTGCCGCTCCCGCACCAGGGCCCCCGGATGACGGGGCGGGCACCGACGACCAGCGACATCCAGGGCACGTTGCGTGCGGACGGGTCGGTCATCACGGCGTCGATCCCGACGATCTCGCTCGAGCGGCAGTTCGAGGTGGACGAGACGACGGCGTAGCGCCGGCGGTCGACCTGGAGGCCCAGGGCGCGTCCGCCGCATCGACGCGCGTCAGCGGGTGGTCGCGACCAGTTCGACCTTCATCCGTTCGGCGTCCTCGAGGAACGCCGCGTGGTGGTCCGGTCCGCCCGCGAACGGGTGGCGGTCGGCGTAGAGGTGCGCCCATCCGTGCTCGGGTGCTGCTCGCCAGAGGCGATCGACGTCCGCGACCGTGCCCGCGTGGAACGCCAGGTGGCTGAGGCCCGGTCGTCGCCGGTCGTGCGTGCCGCCCAGCGCTGAAACCTCGAGCACGACGTACGTGTCGCCCGCGATCCAGCTCTGCCCGGCGTCCCACCGCTGGTACGGCTCGTACCCGAGCTCGCCGAGCAGCCACCCCCAGGTCGGCACGGCGCGATCGAGGTCGGCGACCCGGAGCTCGACGTGGTGGAGTGCGCCACGGCCGACCCCGTCCGAGTTGCGGGTCACAGGAGCTTCCGGAGCGTGTTCGTGTTGCGCGTCGTGGTCGTGCGCTTGAACCGGGCCGCTCCCGCGCGCTTCGCGAAGACCGTGTCCGTGCTCGAACCCTTCGGGCAGGACCAGTACACGACGCCGTCATCCCGAGCGACCTGCTCCACCGAGTCGTCGAGCGCGAGATCGGCCAGCAGGTCGTCGAGGGCTGCAGACTCCGACGCGAAGACGACGTAGTCGTGTCGGTCGGGGTCGGAGGGGAAGGCGAACGCGTCGACGATGCCCGCCAGGTCGTCGTGCCGGAGCAGGATGATCCAGGCGTCGTAGCCGAACCGGTCTCGGAGGGCCCGTTCGATCGCGCTCTTCACCTGCGCCGGGCTACCGGGGGCGGTGAAGACCACGTTGCCGGACGCGAGCACGGTCCGGACGTCCTCGTGGCCGAGCCCGCGGAAGGTCTCGGCGAGATCGGCGCTCCTGATGGTGATGCCGTTCACGTTGACGCCGCGGAGCAGCGCGATCCACCTGGTCATCCCCGGACCGTAGCGCGCCGTCGCGGTCACGTCCACGTGCGGGCGACACCCCAGCCGCCGCCCTCCGGCACGATGTCGACGACGAGCGTCTCACCGTCCTCCGCGGTCGCCTGGAAGCGCCACCCGACGGTCCGCTCGGGCGCGTGCGTGATGGCGGTGGGCAGCTCGGCACGGGTGACGGTGAGGCGGGTGGGCGTGTCCGTGACCCGCCACCGTCGGCCGGACCACACCAGCCGCTGCGGGATGCCGGCGGTCCACCAGACCGTCGCGGCCGTGTCGATGATCACCACGATGACCTCCTCCTGTTCGAACGTGTGTTCGAATGGTAGGCCACGTCCGACCGTGCGGCAACGGCCGGGTGCGGTGGGCGGACGGGTGGACTCGGGTCGAGGGACGTCGACCTCCGAGACGCCGCAGCAGCGGTCCGGTAGACGAGAGGCATGACGGACGAGCGACACGACGACCAGGGCCCCGACGACCAGGGCCCCGACGACCAGGGACCCGACGCAGCGCACCAGGTGCCCGAGGGGGTGTCCGAGGCGACCGTCGAGGCACTCGGCACGCTGTCCGCAGCGCTCGAGGTGATCGAGCACGCGCGGGGTCTGCTGTACGGCTTCCACCGCCTCACGGGCAAGGCCGACCTCGACCTCGGCGACGCCGTCGAGCAGCTCCGGAAGGCGGGCCACACGGACCTCGCGGACCGCATCGACACCGAGCTGGTCGGCCGGAACGTCATCGCAGGCCGGTGGACCTTCCAGATCATGGAGGACTACGACGACGGCTACTACGCGCTCGCCAAGGAACTCGAGCGGACCGCCCGCGACCAGCTCGTCGACGGGAAGCGCCACCTGTTCGAGGCGGGCATGAAGGAGGACCGGCGCACGCAGGGGCGACGCCACCACGAGGCACGACCGTCCGACCTGCCGGACTGACACCGCGCCTCCAGGCCGGAGCGGCGCAGCGCCGGAGCCCCGGAGCGCCGGAGCGCCGGTCGCCGAGCGACCAGCGCCGCACAACCGAAATCACCCCGAACCACGGCGATCCGTGGTTCGGGGTGACTTCGGTTGTGCGGGAGCCAGACGCGCCGCGCAGTGCGCAGCGGACGCGGACGCGGACGCGGGCGCGCGTCAGCCGACGCCGAGCAGTGCCTCCAGCGGGCCCCGCGCGAAGTACAGCAGGAAGCCGAACGCGACGACGTACAGCAGCCACGAGACCTCGCGACCGCGGCCGGACAGCAGCTTGATGAGCACCCAGCTGATGAAGCCCGCGCCGATGCCGTTCGCGATCGAGTAGGTCAGCGGCATGACGACGATCGTGAGGAACGCCGGCAGCGCCGACCCGAAGTCCGTCCACGAGATGTCGGCCACCTGCGCGACCATGAGCGCGCCGACGACGACGAGTCCGGCTGCGGCGACCTCGAGCGGGACGACCTGCGTCAGCGGCGTGAGGAACATCGACGCCAGGAACAGCACGCCGGTCACGACCGAGGCCATGCCCGTGCGGGCGCCCTCGCCGATGCCGGACGCCGAGTCGATGAACACCGTGTTCGACGACACCGAGGCGCCACCACCGGCGATCGCCCCGACGCCCTCGACGACGAGCGCCGACTTGAGCCGCGGGAAGGTGCCGTCGGGGTGCGCGACACCGGCGGCCTTCGCGAGCCCGGTCATCGTGCCCATCGCGTCGAAGAAGTTCGTGAAGACGAGGGTGAAGACGAGCATCGACGCCGCGAGCGGCCCGATCCGGCTGAAGGCACCGAAGTCGAAGTGCCCGACGAGCGACAGGTCGGGCACGGCGAACAGCGCGGACGGCAGTCCGGGGGCGTTGAGGTTCCAGCCGGTCTTCGAGTCGACCGAGGTCGGGACCTGGAAGATCGCCTGCAGGATGATCGCGATGATCGTCGTCGCCACGATGCCGATGAGCAGGGCGCCCTTGACCTTGCGGGCCATGAGCGTGCCGATGATGACCAGGCCGATGAGGAACACGATCGTCGGGAGCGCCCCGACGGACCCGTCCTCACCGAGCTGCAGCGGCGGCGACGCGATCCCGGAGGACCGGACGAAACCGGAGTCGACGAGGCCGATGAACGCGATGAACAAGCCGATGCCGACCGTGATCGCGGCCTTGAGCTGCGCCGGGACGGCCGTGAAGATCATCGTCCGGATGCCCGTCAGTGCGAGGACCACGATGATGACGCCGTTGATGACGACGAGCCCCATGGCCTCGGCCCAGGTGACCTGGTGCACGACGCTCACGGCGAGGAACGAGTTGATGCCGAGCCCGGCCGCGATGCCGAACGGCAGGTTCGCGATCACGCCCATGGCGATGGTCATCAGTCCGGCGACGAGGCCGGTGGCCGCCGCGACCTGCGCGTTCTGCAACCAGCCGCCGTCGACGTCCTTGGCGGCCTGAGCAGCACTGAACCCACCGAGGATGAGCGGGTTGAGGATGACGATGTAGGCCATCGTCACGAAGGAGACGAGACCACCACGGATCTCTCGGGGGATCGTCGACCCGCGGCTCGTGATCGAGAAGTAGCGGTCGAGGCCGGATGCGAAGCGGTTCCGGGGCGGCGTTTCGGTCTGCTGGGCGCTCACCGGACGAGTTTACAGAACGCTGGGAGCGCGGCGCGTCGCGCCGGTCGTCGGCAGGGAGGCTCGGCACGCCTCCGCGGGGTACGCCACCTCGTGCGCCCGCTCGCGTTCTGCGGCCAGTGACGGTGTTGGATGAGGACGTGAACGAACGACTGGACCGTGCGCGGATCGAGGGCGCCGTGCGCGAGCTCCTCCTCGCCGTCGGCGACGACCCCGACCGCCCCGAGCTCGCCCGGACCCCCGGGCGCGTGGCGGCCTCCTACGCGGAGTTCTTCTCCGGCATCGGGACCGACGCGGTCGCGATCGCGCGGGACGGCGTCGTGCACGCCGAGGACGGCGACCGCGGTCAGCTCGTCATCGTCCGCGACGTGAAGTTCCGGTCGATGTGCGAGCACCACCTGCTGCCGTTCATCGGCGTCGCGCACCTCGCGTACGCGCCCGGGGACCAGCTCATCGGGCTCGGCACACTGTCGCGGGTCCTCGACGCCGTGGCCTCCCGCCCGCAGCTGCAGGAGCGACTGGGCGAGCAGGTCGCCGCCACGGTCGCCGAGGGCCTGGACGCCACGGGGGTGCTCGTGGTCCTCGACGCCCAGCACCAGTGCGTCACCACGCGCGGCGAACGACAGACCGGCTCGACGACGGTCACGGTCGCCGCCACCGGGACCCTCGCCACGCCGGCCGGACGCGCCGAGGCGATCGCCCTCATCGGCGCGGGGGTCGGGACGGCGGGCGGCCCGACCGCCGGGGCCGACCACCGAGCTGACCACGGGGCGGACGCATGACGACCGAGCAGCGCGATCCGAGCCTCCAGATCCGGGCGACCGGACCCGGCTGGGTGGTCCCCGACCTGCGCGACCCGGTCCGCACCATCGGCCGCCGCACGTTCGACTTCGACCACCGCGTCGCCGTGATGGCGATCGTGAACCGCACGCCGGACTCGTTCCACGACCAAGGTGCGACGTTCGCGCTCGACCAGGCCGTCGCCGCCGCCGTCCGCGCCGCCGAGCAGGGCGCCGACTGGGTCGACATCGGCGGCGTGAAGTTCGCGCCGGGGCCGGAACTCTCCGCCGCCGACGAGCTCGACCGCGTCCTGCCGGTCGTGTCGCAGCTCGCGCAGGAGTCCGACGTCGTCATCTCGGTCGACACCTTCCGACCCGAGGTCGCAGCGGCCACGATCGCCGCCGGCGCCAGCGTCGTCAACGACACCACCGGGCTGTCGGACCCGCGGATGGCCGCGGTCGTCGCCGACTCCGACGCGACGATCGTCATCACGCACTCGACCGCCCCGCCGCGGCAGCACCTGCCCGAGCCACCCCACTACGACGACATCGGCCGCGAGGTCGTGGACTTCCTGCGCGAACGGGTCGACCGGGCCCTCGCCGCGGGCATCCCCGAGTCGCGGATCATCGTCGACCCGGGCCACGACCTCAACAAGAACACCGTGCACACCCTCGAGCTCACGCGACGGCTGCCCGAGGTCGTGGAGCTCGGGTACCCGGTGCTCGCGGCCGTGTCGAACAAGGACTTCGTGGGGGAGTCGCTCGGTCGACCGCGTGGCCAGCGACTCTCCGGTTCGCTCGCGGCGGCCACCGTCAGCGCGATGCTCGGCGCCCGCATCGTCCGGATGCACGACGTCGTCGAGAGCGTCGACGCGATGCGCATGGTCGAGGCGGTCCTCGGCTGGCGCGAACCCGTGGAAGCGAGGCACAACACGTGAACGTCCTGCCCCGGTCCGTCGCCGACCTCACCGACGACGAGCTCCTCGCGCTCTACGCCGACGGCGTCCCCGACGGTCCCTGGCTGCGCGTGAACTTCGTCACGACGCTCGACGGGTCGGCCTCTGCCGGTGGTCGGACGGCGGACCTCGGCGGCGACGACGACCTCCGCGTGTTCGACCTCCTGCGCCGCACGGCCGACGTGGTGCTCGTGGCTGCCGGCACCGTCCGTGACGAGGAGTACGGGCCGATGGTCCTGCACGACGCCGACGTCGAATGGCGTCGCGAGCACGGGATGTCGGACCACCCCGTGTTCGCGATCGTCACCGGGTCGGCGGGCCTCGACCCGTCGTCGCGGGTGTTCACCGCGGCGCCGGTGCGGCCGATCGTGCTGACCTCGACGTCCGGCGCGGCATCGGACCGGGGTCGGGCGCTGGCCGAGGTCGCCGACGTCGTGGCGTGCGGCGACGACTCCGTGGACGTGGCCGCCGTCGTGAGGGCACTGGGCGACCGCGGACTCGACCGGATCCACTGCGAGGGCGGGCCGTCGTTCTTCGGGGCCCTCATCGCGGCGGACCGGGTGGACGAGCTGACCCTCACGGTGGACCCGTCGCTCGAGGGCGGGGAGGGACCGCGGATCGCGACGGGGTCGTCGCCCGAGCTGCGGCGGATGCGTCCCGCACACGTCCTCCTCGGCGCCGACGGTGTGCTCCTGACGCGGTACGTGCGCTCCTGACGCACTGCTCGCTGGCGTCGGTGCCCGACGCGGGCCGAGTCTCGTGCTGGCGGACGAGTCTCGTGCGCACGGACACGAGACTCGTCCGCCGGCCCGAGTCTCGTGGCGCCGGCCCCGAGCAGCGCGCCGGTAGGGTCGGCGGTGTGATCGACGTCGTGGTGTCCGGGGTCCTGTTCGACATGGACGGGACGCTCGTCGACTCGACCGCGGTGGTCGAGGCAGCGTGGACGCGGTTCGGCGAGGAGCACGGGCTCGACCCGGTCGAGATCCTCGGCTTCTCGCACGGCCGCCAGACGATCGACACGATCCAGCGCTTCCTGCCGGACCTGCCCCGGGACGAGCAGCAGGTGATCGTCGACACCATGATCGCCGCGGAGATCGACTACGTCCACGGGATCGTCGAGGTCCCCGGCGCCGGCGCGTTCGTCCGGCGCCTGCAGGACCTCGGCGTGCCGGTCGCCCTCGTGACGAGCGCGCCGCGCGAGCTCGCCGTGAAGCGCATGATCGCCGCGGGCGTCCCCGTGCCCGACGCCCTCGTGCCGTCGGAGGACGCCCAGCGGAGCAAGCCGCACCCCGAGGGCTACCTCCGCGGGGCCGAGCTGCTCGGCGTGCCGGCCGAGTCGTGCCTCGCGTTCGAGGACGCCCCAGCCGGGGTCGAGGCAGCGCTCGCCTCCGGAGCGGCCACGGTCGTCGTCGGCACCCTCGAGGCCGACGTCACCGCGGGCCTGCCGCGCATCGCGGGGTACGACGGCCTGACCGTCGAGCGTGAAGGGTCCGGTTTCCGCATCCGCGGCTGAGCGGGCGTCCCCGAAGCTGGACGGGGCCTGCCGACTGCGAGCGCGTCCAGCCCCACCCGACGACCGTGGTCCCCGGCGGCCGGAACCACCGGGCCGCGGAAGGAGTGACCATGGCAGCCCTCGACGGCAAGAAGATCCTCGTCATCGCGACGAACTACGGCGTGGAGCAGGACGAGATCGTCGTCCCCACCGAGCAGCTCCGCGAGCGGGGTGCGGACGTGACCGTCGCAGCGCAGGAGTCCGGCTCGATCCAGACCCTCGTCGGCGACAAGGACCCGGGCAAGTCGGTCGACACCGACACCACCATCGGGAGTGTCAGCGGCGCGGGAGACTACGACGCTCTGGTCGTCCCCGGCGGCACGATCAACGCGGACACCATCCGCCAGGACTCCGACGCGGTCGCGCTCGTGCAGTCCTTCGCAGAGGCCGGCAAGCCGATCGCGGCGATCTGCCACGGCCCGTGGACCCTCATCGAGGCCGGGGTCGTCTCCGGCAAGACGCTCACGTCGTTCCCGTCGCTGCAGACCGACGTCCGGAACGCCGGTGGTGAGTGGGTCGACCAGGAGGTCCAGGTCGACGGCGGCCTGATCACGTCCCGCAACCCGGACGACCTGCCGGCGTTCGTCGACGCGATCGAGCACGCCCTCACGGCGTAGGCCGCGCGCCCGAGACTCGGCTCGGCGGACACTGCGCGGCCTCCGGGAGCGCGGAACAGTCCGCGGGGCCGAGTCTCGGCGCGACACGTGACGCGCTCAGTACAGCGACACGACCCCGGGCTGCTCAGGCCGACGGGACCGGCACGGCGGTCCACAGCGTCGCGGGTCCGACGGTGAGCACCCCGTCGGACTCCGGGTCGCACCGGACCCCGGCCCGTCCCCGCATCGCCCGGAACGCCCCCGCAGCCACCTCGTGGTCCATCCACGCGCACGGGTTCGCCGGGCGGTACCCGCGGAACCGCACGAGCCCCTGCCCGGAGTCGAGTGCGAACGGCTGCCCACGGAGCGCCTCCACGTCGGCACCGCGGAGGAACACGTTCCGCCGGGTCGCGACCGGGTCGACGACCGCACCGAGGGAACGCGCCACGTCGTCGAGACCTTCGAGGCCCACCACCGTGACGCTCGCGTGCACGTGGGCCCGTGCGGCGAAGTAGCGGTCGCCGACGATGCCGAGCCCCGCGCGCAGCTCGACGCGGTCCCGGAGCTCCGGCGTCGACGGGTCGGCCGGCAGCGCGCCGTCTGCCGGACGCCCTTCGTACCGGTGTCGGGGTGACGCGAGCAGCAGCGCGACCACGACGGCGGTGCGGCAGGGCAGCCCGTCGGGCGCGACCAGGTCGTCGGCGGAGGTCATGCGGCCAACGCTAGCCGCGCCTCCCGGCCGACGCTGCCGTGTCCGATTCCCGCCAGTCGATGTCGGTGAGCCGTGCGACGCTGGACGCATGTCCACCACCGCAGCCGACACGCTGCACGCCGAGCGGTACCGCGCCGTCGCCTCGCGCGACGCGCGCTTCGACGGCCAGTTCGTCACCGCCGTGCACTCCACCGGCATCTACTGCCGCCCGTCGTGCCCCGCGCGCACCCCGCGCGAGACCGGCGTCACGTTCTTCCGGACCAGCGCCGCCGCGCACCTCGCGGGCTTCCGCGCCTGCAAGCGCTGCCTGCCCGAAGCGACCCCCGGCAGCCCCGAGTGGGACCTCCGCGAGGACGTCGCCGGCCGCGCCATGCGCCTCGTCCTCGACGGCGTCGTCGAGCGCGAGGGCGTGCCCGGCCTCGCCGCCCGCGTCGGCTACTCCGAGCGGCAGCTCGGTCGGATCATGACCGCCGAGCTCGGCGCCGGACCGAAGGCGCTCAGCCGCGCACACCGGGCGCAGACCGCCCGGACGCTCCTCACCTCGTCGGACCTGCCGATCGCCGACGTCGCGTTCGCGGCCGGCTTCGCGAGCGTCCGCCAGTTCAACGACACCGTCCGCGAGGTCTTCGCGGTCACGCCGTCCGAGCTCCGCGCCCGGCGCACCCTGCGACCGGTCGCCGACGGCACGCTGCACGTCCACCTGCCGGCCCGCGCGCCGTTCGACGTGCAGGGCCTCCTCGAGTGGCACGCGCTGCACGCGCTGCCCGGCACCGAGCAGGTGGACGTCGACCCCGACGGTCGGGTCACCGCGTACGGACGGCTGGTGACCCTGCCGGGAGGCACGGGCTGGTTCCGCGCCACGGCCGCCGCCGGGCGCGCGGTCGGCATCGACCTGCAGGTGCGGGTCGAGGACCTCTCCGACCTCCCCACGCTGGTCGCGCGCGTGCGTGCGCTGTTCGACCTCGACGCCGACCCGACCGCGGTCGACGCGGTCCTCGCCACCCTGCCGGAGCTCGCGCCGGCGGTGGAACGTCTACCGGGCATCCGGCTCCCCGGCACCGTGGACGCGCACGAGGTCCTGATCCGCACGCTCATCGGGCAGCAGGTCTCGGTCGCAGCGGCACGCACGGCGCAGACCCGGCTCGTCGCGGCCCTCGGTGCGTCGGCGCCGGAGTCGGTGCTCCCCGGCGGGCGGCTCTTCCCCACGGCGGACGTGATCGCCGAGCGGGGCGGGACGGTGCTCCGCGGCCCGGGCGCCCGCGTGCAGACGATCCTCCGCGTCGCCGCTGCGCTCGCCGACGGGTCGCTCGTGGTCGACGCCGGGCAGTCGGTGCACGAGCTGCGCGCCGGGCTCCTCGCCGTGAAGGGCATCGGGCCGTGGACGGCGGACTACGTCGCACTCCGCGTGCGCCACCACCCCGACGTGTTCCTGCACAGCGACCTCGCGGTGCGCAACGGTGCACAGGAGCACGGGTTGCCCGGTGCCGTGCGCGAGCTCTCCCTACGGTCGGAGCAGGTGGCGCCGTGGCGGAGCTACCTGACGATGCACTGCTGGCGACCGATCGTCGACCGCGCGATGGCGACGACCGGGGTCGGCCACATGACGACCGCGGCTGCTGCCGCCCGGAAGGACGAACGATGACCGACGCGACCATCCAGACGCTGGACACCCCAGACGGACCCTTCACCGTGCTCGAAGACCCCGACGGGCGGGTCCTCGCCTCGGGCTGGACCGACTCCGTCGAGCGGATCCTCGGTCGACTCGCCGAGCGGAACCGGCCCGAGCGGGTGGTCGACGGGCGGGTCGCCTCCGCCGATGCCGTCGACGCGTTCTACGCGGGCGAGGTCGAGCACGCGATGCAGGTGCCGGTCCGGCAGTCCGGTACCGAGCTCTTCACCGAGGGGTGGCGGCAGCTCCGGCTCATCCCGGCCGGCGTCGTCCTGACGTACCGGGAGTTCGCCGCGGCGATGGGGCGGCCCGATGCGGTCCGTGCCGCCGCGAGCGTGTGCGCGCGGAACGCCCCGGCGCTCTTCGTGCCGTGCCACCGGGTGCTCCGGAGCGACGGGACCCTCGGCGGGTTCGCATGGGGACTCGACGTCAAACGGTCCCTGCTCGAGCGGGAGTCGGTCGGGAGGACGGCGCTCGTCTGAGGGCTGCGGCCGACCCGTCCTCCCCCTGGTTGCGGGTGTTGGCGGGCGCTCGGAGCCCTGCCATGCTCGACAGGACCTCACGCACGGTCCGTCCCGAGGACCCGGCGAACCGCCGTCGCACGACCCTCGAGGACCGCATGGACCCACACGCTCCCCCGCCCGCCGTCGACCGGACGGTCCACTCCGCCGACGGCACCGCGCTCGCCGTGACCGAGGCCGGCGCCGGCACCACGCTCGTCGTGGTCGGTGGCGCCTTCGACCACCGGGGCACGCCCTACCTCGAACGGCTCGTCGCGGCGCTCGCCGACCGGTACCGCGTCGTCACGTACGACCGACGCGGCCGAGGGGCTTCCGGGGACACCGAGCCGTGGGCGATCGAGCGCGAGGTCGAGGACCTGCTCGCCGTGGTGGAGTCGGTACCCGGTCCCGTCGCGGCCTTCGGTGCCTGCGTCGGCGCGGGGGTGCTGCTGCACGGACTCGCGGCCGGCGTCCCGATCACCAGCGCGGTCCTCTTCGAACCGCCGTTCCGGGCGAGCATCGAGCACCACGTGGACGACGTCGTGTTCGCGGACCTGCTCGACGAGCACGTCGCGGTGGGGCGACGCTCCCAGACGGTCCGGGCGTTCCTCGCACACGTCCTCGGTGTCCCGATGGGGCAGGTCGCACTGCTCCGGCTCCGACCGGCGGTGTGGTCGGCCCTGCTCGGCGACGCACACGTCCTGCCGCGCGACGTCCGGGTGCTCAACGGCCTCGTCATCCCCGAGCGCGTCGCCGCGGCCGTGGGGGTGCCGGTGCTCGTCGCGAGCGGGGACGTCGGTCCGGAGTTCATGGGGCAGGCGGCACGGGCGCTCGCCGACGCGATCCCGGGGGCGTCCCACGTGCAGCTCGCCGGGCAGTGGCACCGGCCGGAGCCCGCGGTGGTCCGGCGGACGGTCGACCGGTTCGTGGGGAGTGCGCAGGCTGCCAAGATGGACGAGTGACCGCACCCCGTCTCGGACTCCTGCTCGACGTCGACGGCCCCGTCGCCAGCCCGGTGACCCGGACCATCGCGATCCCGAGCATCGTGGAGGACCTCGTCGCCCTCGCCGCCGAGGGGATCCCGATCGTCTTCAACACCGGCCGGAGCGACGCCTTCATCCGCGCCGAGGTCGTGGCACCGCTGCTCGCCGGCGGCCTGACCGAGGGCACCCGCGTGCACGCCGTCTGCGAGAAGGGCGCCGTGTGGTGCTCCATCGGCCCGCAGTACGAGGGCGGAATGGGCGAGCTCACGGTGGCCGACGACCTCGCGCTGCCGAGCGACTACGCCGACGAGATGCGCGAGCTGGTCCGGACGGAGTACGCCGACCTGGTCTTCTTCGACGAGACGAAGCGCGCCATGGTGTCGATCGAGCAGCGCGTCGACGTGCCCAACGCCACGTACCTCGCACGCCAGGCCGAGTTCGACGCGAAGGCGATGGCCGCGCTCGTCCGGCGGGGGCTCGGCGTCCGTCGGCTCGACGACGTCCACCCGGCAGCGGACGGCAGCGTCGCGTGGCGGGTCGACCCGACGATCATCTCGACCGACGTCGAGTCGGACCGGAGCGGCAAGGACCTCGGTGCCGAGCGCTCCCTGGAGCTCCTCGCGGCCGACGGCGAGCTGCCGACCGCCTGGCGCACGATGGGCGACTCCCGGAGCGACTACGCGATGGCGGACTGGCTGCACGCGAACGGCCACGACGTCGCGCACGTGGACGTCCGTCCGGCCGACGGGGTGCCGGCGACGCCGTACCCGGTGCTCACCGCTCCCGAGGGCGTCATCCACGACGAGGCCGGCGCCCGCTTCCTGCGCGACTGGACCCGCGCGGCCTGACGCGGGCCGCCTGCCCGGCCGGCAGCGGCGGAACCAGGTTCTGGACACAGCACCGCGCCGTTCCGGGGTTCCGTGTCCGGAACCTGGTTCCGGCCCCCCCCGACCCCGGACGCGGCCCGACGCGGGGCGACTCGCGCCTCCCGGCCGAGCCCTTGCACACGAGACCGTCCGGGCGGACGCTTTGCGTGGCGGGGTGGTACACCAGTACCCTCACGGGGTCCGCCGCCCAGCCGATGACGGGAACCACCCCATGGCAACACCGCTCCGTGTCAAGTCGATCGAGGCCTCCCTCGCCGACTCCGAAGAGCAGGGACGCTCGCTGAAGCGCTCCCTCAAGACGTTCGACATCGCCGCGATGGGCATCGCGGTCGCGGTCGGCGCCGGCATCTTCTCGGTGGGCGCGAACGCCGCCGCGAACTTCGCCGGGCCGAGCGTCATCGTGTCGTTCATCCTCGCCGCCGTCACCTGTGGCCTGGCGATCATGTGCTACGCCGAGTTCGCCTCCACGATCCCCGTCGCCGGCTCCGCGTACACGTTCACGTACGCGACCATGGGCGAGCTGCTCGCCTGGATCGTCGGGTGGGACCTCATCCTCGAGACCCTGACGGCCAGCGCGGTGATCGCGAAGTACTGGGGCATCTACCTCAGCACCGCGTTCGACGTGTTCGGGGTGCAGCTGCCCGACTCGATCGCCCTCGGACCGATCGGCTTCGCGTGGGGGCCGGTCCTCATCGTCGCGGTGTTCACGGTGCTCCTGGCCTTCGGCACCCGGTTGTCGTCGCGCGTCTCAGCCGTCATCACCATCGTCAAGGTCGCCATCGTCGTGTTCGTCATCGTCGCGGGTGCGTTCTTCGTCAAGGCCGCGAACTTCACGCCGTTCGTGCCGCCGGCCGCGCCGTCGAAGGGCGCCGACGGCAGCTTCTGGACGCAGTCCCTCGTGTCCTGGGCAACCGGCTCGGCCCCGGCGCAGTACGGCGTCTTCGGCTTGCTCGCCGCGGCGTCCCTGGTGTTCTTCGCGTTCATCGGCTTCGACGTCGTCGCCACGAGCGCCGAGGAGACCGAGAACCCGCAGAAGACCCTGCCGCGCGGCATCTTCCTCGGGCTCGGCATCGTGACGGTGCTGTACGTCGCCGTGTCCGTCGTCATCACGGGCATGGTGTCGTACCAGCGGCTCGCGCAGGAGGACTCGCCGTCGCTCGCCTCGGCCTTCTCGATCGTCGGCCTGCCCTGGGCGGCCGGCATCATCGCGATCGGCTCGCTCGTCGGCCTGACCACGGTGGTCATGGTGCTCCTCCTCGGCCTGTCCCGCATCGTGTTCTCGATGAGCCGCGACGGGCTGCTCCCGCGCTGGTTCTCGCAGACGAACCCCAAGACGCAGACCCCGGTCCGCGTCCAGGTCGTCGCCGGTGTCGTCGTCGCGGTGCTCGCCGGGTTCTTCCCGGTCGAGAAGCTCGAGGGCATGATCAACATCGGCACGCTGTCGGCGTTCGTGCTGGTGTCGATCGGCATCGTCGTGCTGCGTCGGTCGCGTCCGGACGCGCCCCGTGCCTTCCGGGTGCCGTGGTCGCCCGTGCTGCCGATCCTGTCCGCAGTGCTCTGCTTCTGGCTGATGCTCAACCTCGAGGTCGAGACCTGGCTGCGTTTCGTGATCTGGCTCGCGATCGGCTTCGCGATCTACTTCGGCTACAGCCGTCGCCACAGCCGCGTCGGGCAGCACCTGCAGTAGCGCGGCGTCCCGCTCCCGCGGAACGAGGTCCCGGACACAGCACCGCGCATCTGCGTGGTGCTGTGTCCGTGGTCCGTGGTCCGTGGTCCGTGGTCCGTGGTCCGTGGTCCGTGGTCCGTGGTGCGCGGTCTGTGGTCCGTGGTGCGCCTCGCGCTACGCGCCGGCGACGAGCGCGACCCCGAAGCCGAGCATCACGACGGCCACGAGGCCGTCGAACACGCGCCAGGTGAGCGGCTTCGCGAACACCGGCCGGAGCAGCCGACCGCCGAACCCGACCGCGGCGAACCACACGCAGCTCGCGAGGACGGCCCCCACCGTCCACGGCCAGCGCTCGACGGGGCCCTGCTGGTTCGCCACGGACCCGAGGAACACCAGCGTGTCCAGGTACACGTGCGGGTTCGCCCACGTGAAGACGAGCATGGTCGCCACCGCCCCGCGCACGGTCGGGACCCGGCCGGGAGGCGCGGTGCGCGTCGTCCGCACCGCCCGCGCGGGCGCGCTGGTCGCCTCCACTGCCACCGCGTGGTCGCGCCCGTCCGTGGAGACGGCGCCCTGGTGGGACGTGGCGCGGAGACCGTGGGGCGGCGCGACGTCGGCGACGTCCGTTGCGGACGCAACGACCCGGTCGTCGGTCGCCGCGTCCTCGAGTCGCAGCGCGTCGTCCGAGGGTCGCAGCGCACGCCGGGCGGCGAGCACGCCGTAGGTCACGAGGAACGCCGCCCCGACGAAGCGCACGCCCACGAGCGCGACCGGGAACCGCTCGACGACCGCACCGACGCCGAGCACCCCTGCCACGATGAGCACGGCGTCGGACAGGGCGCAGACGACCACGGCGGCGGTCACGACACGGAGACCTGCGGACACCGCGAGCCGGAGGAGGTAGGTGTTCTGGACACCGATCGCCACGATCAGCGCGAGTCCGGTGCCGAGACCGGCGAGCAGGGGGAGGAGCACGACTCCGACCGTAGGGGCAGGCCGCGCTGAAGCCCAGTTCACGTTCCTGCAGCACCGTAAGCTCTGCTGCATGGCCCGGTTCCAGCGCGAGCACCTCGAGACCCTGCTGGCCGTCATCGACCACGGCACCCTCGACGCCGCCGCGCGCGCACTGTCGATCACCCCGTCGGCGGTGTCGCAGCGGCTCAAGGCGATGGAGCAGCAGGCGGGCCGGGTCCTCGTCCGCCGGACCGTCCCGGTGGTGCCGACCGCCGCCGGCGAGGTCGTCCTCCGGCACGCGCGCCAAGCCCGACTGCTCGACGAGGAGACCGCGCGCGCCCTCGACGGGGACGCCGGCTCCGTCCCGTCGATCCCGCTCGCCGTCAACGCCGACTCGCTCGGCACCTGGTTCCTCGACGCGCTCGCCCGGGTCCGTGTCGACACCGAGGTGGTGTTCGACCTGCACCGCGAGGACCAGGACCGGACGGCCGAACTCCTGCGCGCGGGCACCGTCATGGCCGCGGTGACCGCCGAGGCCGAGCCGGTCCAGGGGTGCTCGTCGGTCGCCCTCGGCATCGATCGGTACCGGGCCGTCGCCGCGCCGGCGTTCGTCGAGCGGTACCTCGAGGACCTCGACCTCCGCACCGCGGACGAACGGCGGGTGCTCGACCGCCTCGACGGGGTGCCGCTCGTCGACTACGACCGCGATGACGACCTGCAGCAGGGCTACCTCCGCACGGTCCTCGGACACGCGCCGCACGGCCCGCGGCACTTCGTCCCGACGTCGGCCGACTTCGCCCGTGCGGTCGGCCTCGGCTTCGGCTGGGGGCTCCTCCCGGAAGCGCAGTGCACGGCGCTCCTGGCCCGCGGCGAGCTCGTCGAGCTCGTCCCCGGGCGGCACGCTGACGTCGCGCTCTGGTGGCAGCGGTGGAACCTCGCGTCGCCGCTGCTCGAGCAGGTCACGACGGCGGTACGGGCGACGGCGGCCGACCGGCTGCACCCGCCCCGTTGAACGCGCCCTCCGCGCGGCAACGCTCTCCGTGGCCGCTCGGTCGCGCGCGGTCCGGGACCTCGTGATCCGTTCTGCGCAGTCGCGGCCGGTGCGCGATCGCGCAACGGCCCAGGTCGGCCGCGGAACGACCGCGCGGCAACCCGCAATCCCGCCCGGGATCGACGCACGTTCACCTTCGAGTCACCTCGTCAGCGGCTCCCGTCCGTAGGCTCGAACCACCCCGGCGGTCACCCGCCGCCGAGGTGCTCGCCCAGCCGGCCACCCACCGGCGCGGGTGCCCTGCCGGGCTGTCACGTGCCTCCCGGTCGAGCGCCGACGGACGACCGTCCGCCGGCCGAGCGCACCACCACGAGAACACCGAACACCCGCGGCCCACCCAGCCGCACGCACCACCCGGTCGCCGGCGTCGCCGACACCACCCCACGCGTCGGCGCCCGAAGCCGACGCGCGGGGTGCCGGTCCCGAACGGGCCGACGGACGCGGCCGCGCTCTCCGGACGGTCCTGGCGCCGCCCGGAGCCGGACCGGCGCACCGTCGAGGGCATGTCGAGCAGAACCAGGATCGCCTCCGTGACCATCGTGGGCGCCGCCGTCGTCGTGCTCCTCGCCGGGTGCACCGGGGCAGGGGCCCAGAACGGCAACCCGGTCGGCAAGGGGCCGGCGAGCGACGACCCGGCGCGGACGACCTGCCCGGTCGCGGCGAAGGAGGCAGTCGACGCCATCGACGAGGCCGTCGGCGCTCACGACGACACCGACTTCGCGAGCGTCCGGAAGGGCGACGGCGGATGGTACCTCGGCGCGTCGATCGCCCCGGCCGAGAAGGACGACCCCAATGACGACGACGTCACCGTCTGGGCGTCCTCGTCCGACCCGACGTCGGAGGACTTCGACGGCCCCCTGTGGCCGGTCAACCGTGCCGCGAAGGACGCTGCGGGGGACCAGGACGGCGCTGGGTCGGCTGCGCCGTCGGCGTTCGCGGCCGGCTCGGCCGCGGCGCGCTCGGTCCAGCAGTGCGTGGTGAACGCCGCGAACCGCTGATCGGGACGGCGCTTCAGGTCTGGCAGCGCGGGCACCAGTAGGTGTCACGCAGGGTGAGTTCGGATTCGCCGAGCTCCCCTCGCCGGACCGGCGTCCCACAGCGCAGGCACGGCTTCCCCGCACGGCCGTACACCCACAGGCGGCGACCGGGCCGGTCGACCCCGGTCGTGATGCGCGCGTTGCGGTCGCGGTTGGCGATGATGAGCCGCGAGGCCAGCGCGATCACCCGCGCCGGGTCCGGTACCTGCCCGACCGGACGGGTCGGGAGCACGCCGCGGAGGAAGCAGAGTTCGGCGCGGTACACGTTGCCGAGGCCCGCGAGCACCCGCTGGTCGAGCAGGGCCAGCCCGATCGGGCGCTCCGGATCGCGCGTGAGGTTCGCGAGCGCCAGGTCGGCGTCCCAGTCGTCGCCGAGCAGGTCCGGCCCGAGGTACCCGACGATCTCCGGCTCCTGCTCACGGGGGACCACTTCGAGGATGCCGAGCGTGAACCCCACGGTCGAGACATCGGCAGTGTCGAGCACCACACGCGCCTGGTGTGTCGGCCGACGCCACCGCTCGCCGGGGGCGTAGACGTCCCAACGCCCCTCCATCTTGAGGTGGGAGTGGACGGTCAGGTCGCCGATGCGGTGCAGCAGGTGCTTGCCACGCGGGACGACCTCGTCGACGGTCCGGCCCACGAGGTCGAGCGTCGCGAAGGCCGGTACGCGGAAGTCGCTCCGCGTGAGTTCCTTGCCGGCGAGAGCGGCGTGCAACCGGTGTGCGGCTCGGTACACGGTGTCGCCCTCAGGCACGGAGGCGCACCCCCTGCGGCGTCGCGGTGAAGCCGGCGTCGCGCAGCGCCTGACCGAGGGGGGAGTCGAGCACGAACGCGCCGTCGACCCGCTCGACCGAGAGCTTCCCGAGCCCCCGCCGGACCGTCGCGGCGATGGACGCTGCGGCGGCCGCGAGG
The DNA here is from genome assembly GCF_001475545.1 of Curtobacterium luteum. Taxonomy (GTDB): domain Bacteria; phylum Actinomycetota; class Actinomycetes; order Actinomycetales; family Microbacteriaceae; genus Curtobacterium; species Curtobacterium luteum_A. The sequence continues at coordinate 73,245 of NZ_LDQC01000048.1, forward strand.
TCTCCGGTGTCGTCGGTGAACGTCAGGACCGACTTGCCGCCACGCTCGACGTAGACCGTCAGCGCACCGTCGACGAGCACCACGAGGGCGCCGGCCTTCCGCCCGGGACGGTGCCCGCGGGCGGACTGCCCGCCCCCGGTCGTCGCGTTCCTGGCCGCTGCGGGTTCGCCACGGTCCCCGCCCTCGTCCGCCTCGTCGCCCGTGGCCGCGCCGTCGTTCGGCCACGCCAGCGCCGCACCGAACGGGTTCGCCGGGTCGGTCGCCGCGAGGGTGATCGCCTGTCGGATCCGTTCGGGGTCGTTCCGTTCGTCGTCGTCGAGGTCCCGCGCGAACGTCCGCAGCCGGTCCACCGTCGGGCCGGTGGCGAACTGCGCGGCGCCGAGCCCCTCGACGAAGTACCCGCGCCGGGCCCGGCCGGTCTCCTCGAACCGCGCGAGCACCCGGTACACGCCCGCGAACCCGCCGCGGACCCCCTCGACCTGCACGGCGCCGCGGGTGACGACGCCGTAGCGCTCGAGCAGTTGCTCCGCCGTCGCCGCGGCCCGTACCGTGGCGTCGGACTGCGCGAGCGGCAGGATCGACCAACGCCCGCCGACGGTCGGCGGCCCGGACTGCGTCGGCAGCGTCGGGCGACGACGGCCGCGGTACGCCCGGGCCCGCGGGGTGCTGGAGCTCTTCGCCTTGCCGCCGAGCATCGCGCGCAACGGCGCGAGGGTGTCGTTGGTGATCTGTCCCGCCCACACGAGGTCCCACAGCGCCGTCGTGAGCGCCGCGTCGTCCGTACTGCCGACGGCCTGGGCGAGCTGGCGGAAGAAGTACGCGCCACCGCCGGCGAGGGCGCCGAGCACGTCCCGTTGCAGCTCGGTCGTCTCACCGCCGTCCGGTTCCACGAGGGTGGTGTCCGCCGTCTCGGCGAGGTGGAACCGCACCCACCCGTCGTTGCCGGGCAGGGTGCCGCCGCCGGACCACAGGACCTCGCCCGTCGCCGTGAGCTCGTCGAGCATGCTCGGCTGGTAGTCGGTGACGCGGGACGGCAGCACCAGGGACTCCCACGCGCTCGCGGGCAGGGCGACCCCGGCCAACTGGTCGAGCACCTGCAGCACGCCGTCGATCCCGCGCAGACCACCCCGCGTGCCCGGCGTGTGGACGTGCTGCCACGCCGGGAGGAACCGCGCGAGGGTGTCCGGCGACACCGGCTCGACCTCGTGTCGGAGCGCCGCGAGCGACTTCGTGCGGATGCGGCGGAGCACCTCGGCGTCACACCACTCGGCGCCCTGACGGTCGGGTCGGAACTCGCCCTCGACCACTCGGCGGTCGGCGGCGAGACGTCGCAGCGTGTCCTGCACGACTGCGACGCCGAGCCCGAGTCGGGCCGCTGCCTCCTGCGCGGAGAACGGGCCGTGCGAGCGGGCGTACCGGCCCACGAGATCACCGAGCGGGTCCGCGACCGGCTCGACGAATGCCGTGGGCACGCCGATCGGCAGGGGGACCCCAAGGGCGTCACGGAGCCGCGAGGCGTCCTCGATGACGGCGTACCGGGTCTGTCCGGCGTGCGAGAAGGACAACACCCGGCGGTCGCGCTCGAGCGCCTGCAGTGCGGTGCCGACCGGCGCGGTGCCACCCTCGGCAGCGGCCCAGCTCCGCGCGGTGAGTTCGGTGAGGTCGAGCGCACCGACCAGCCGCAGGACGTCGACGAGGCCCTCGGCGTCGCGCGCCCGGCGGTCGGGGGAGAGCCGCTGGAGGTCCTGCTCGACCGAGGCGATCACGGCCGGGTCGAGCAGCTCCCGGAGCTCCGCGCGGCCGAGGAGTTCACCGAGCAGGGTCGAGTCGAGCGACAGCGCAGCCGCCCGACGCTCGGCGAGGGGCGAGTCGCCCTCGTACATGAACGCGGCGACGTACCCGAACAGCAGCGTCCGTGCGAACGGCGACGGCTGCTCGGTCTCCGTCTCGACGAGCTTGATCCGACGCCCGGCGATGTCGTCGGCGATGGAGAGCAACGACGGCACGTCGTAGACGTCCTGCAGGACCTCGCGCACGGTCTCGAGGACGATCGGGAACGTCGGGTACTTCTGCGCGACCTCGAGCAGTTGAGACGCTCGCTGCCGCTGCTGCCAGAGCGGCGACCGCTGGCCGGGGTTCCGGCGGGGCAGGAGCAGGGCGCGCGCCGCGCACTCCCGGAAGCGGGCAGCGAACAGCGCCGACCCGCCGACCTCGTCGGTCACGAGGACCTCGAGCTCGTCGCGGTCGAACACGAACAGGTCGGCACCGGGCGGCTCGGCGTCGGTCTCCGGGATCCGCACCACGATGCCGTCGTCGGCCGCCATGGCGTCGCCGTCGATGCCGTGCCGCTCCCGCAGTCGGGCGCCGACCGCGAGTGCCCACGGCGCGTGGACCTGCATGCCGTACGGCGAGTGCAGGATCATGCGCCAGTCGCCGAGCTCGTCGCGGAAGCGCTCGACCACGAGGGTCGTGTCGTTCGGGACGTACCCGGTCGCGGCACGCTGGTCACGGAGGAAGGTCAGCAGGTTCGTGACGGCACGCTCGTCGAGCCCGCCGGAGGAGACCCGGTCCTGGGCATCCTCGTCGGAGGCGCCCTCGACCTCGCGCACGAAAGCGCCGGTCGCACGGCCCAGCTCGGCGGGACGACCGAGGCCGTCGCCCTTCCAGAACGGCACCCGTCCGGGCTGCCCGAACGCCGGGCTGACGAGCACCCGGTCGTGCGTGATCTCCTCGATCCGCCAGCTCGTCGCCCCGAGTGCGAAGACGTCGCCGACGCGGGACTCGTAGACCATCTCCTCGTCGAGCTCGCCGACGCGCGAAGCCCGCTCGCCGACCATGAAGACGCCGAACATGCCCCGGTCGGGGATCGTGCCACCGCTGGTGACCGCGAGCCGCTGCGCCCCCGGACGCCCGGTCAGCGTGCCGTGCACGCGGTCCCACACGAGCCTCGGCCGCAGCTCGGCGAACTCGTCGCTCGGGTACCGTCCGGTCACGAGGTCGAGCGTTGCCTCGAACGCGGACCGCGGCAGGCTGCTGAACGGTGCACTGCGGCGGACGAGATCGAACCAGTGCTCGACGTCGACGGTGTCCACCGCTCCGGCGGCGACCGTGTGTTGCGCCAGCACGTCGAGCGGGTTCGCCGGCACGCCGATCGACTCGATCTCGCCCGCGATCATCCGTTCGACCGTCACCGCGCTGTTCACGAGGTCCGCGCGGTGCTTCGGGAAGAGCACGCCGCGGGAGATCTCGCCGACCTGGTGGCCGGCGCGACCGACGCGCTGCAGCCCGCTCGCCACCGACGGTGGCGCCTCGACCTGCACGACGAGGTCGACCTCGCCCATGTCGATCCCGAGCTCGAGGGAGCTCGTCGCGACCACGCACCGGAGCCGACCGGACTTGAGGTCGTCCTCGATGATCGCCCGCTGGTCCTTCGACACCGAGCCGTGGTGGGCGCGGGCGAGCACCGGCACGTTGGCGTCCGAACCGCCCCCGCCGGTCTGCCCGGACGCGCCGATGACGTCGGCCGGCGGCCGCTTCGGTTGGGCGACCGGCGCGTGCGCGGACGCCCGGCCGGGCGACTGCGTCACGACACCGCGGGCACCGCCCCCGGCAGCAACCGCGCCGACCTCGGCGGCGACAGGCTCGCCGGCGCTCGACGCCGCGAGCACGCGCTCCTCGTGGATCTCGTTCAGCCGTGCGGTCAGGCGCTCTGCCAGCCGTCGGGAGTTCGCGAAGACGATCGTCGAGCGGTGCTGTTCGACCAGGTCGACGACGCGCTCCTCGACGTGGGGCCAGATCGACCCGTTCGTCGGGGACTCGGTCGCGTCCGCTCCGACCGGCGGAGCGCCGAGCTCGGTCATGTCGTCCACGGGGACGACGACGCGCAGGTCGAACGTCTTCTGCGCGGGTGGAGCGACGATCGTCACCGGGGCCCGGCCGCCGAGGAAGCGCGCGACCTCTTCCGGGGGTCGGACGGTCGCCGAGAGCCCGATGCGCTGGACGGGCTTCTCGAGGAGGTCGTCGAGGCGTTCGAGCGACACCGCGAGGTGCGCGCCACGCTTGGTCGACGCGACCGCGTGCACCTCGTCGACGATCACCGTGCCGACGTTGACCAGGGTTTCGCGCGCGCTGGACGTGAGCATGAGGTACAGCGACTCGGGCGTCGTGATGAGGATGTCCGGCGGTTGGCGCAGGAGCCGCTGCCGGTCGGACGACGGGGTGTCACCACTCCGCACACCGACCGTGACGTCCGGCGGTTCGAGTCCGAGCCGCCTCGCCGTCTGGGTGATGCCGACGAGCGGACTCCGGAGGTTCCGCTCGACGTCGACGCCGAGCGCCTTGAGCGGCGAGACGTAGAGGACGCGCGTCCGTTGCTTGGCTGGCGGCTGGTCGGTCGCGCTGATGAGCCGGTCGATCGACCAGAGGAACGACGCGAGGGTCTTGCCGGACCCGGTCGGTGCGATCACGAGTGCGTGCTGGCCGGTCGAGACGGCGTCCCACGCGCCCGCCTGCGCAGCGGTCGGGGCCGGGAAGGCGCCGCGGAACCACTCCGCGGTGGCGGGGGAGAAGCGCTCGAGGACGTCCGTCATGGTCCGTCCCATCCTGCCTGCGGCCACCGACAACGGGCCGAGGGAAGAACGTGCTTGACACGCCGATAGTTACCGATCTATCGTTACTACATCGCGATACGACGAAGGCCGAACGGTCAGACCGGATCGCGAGCCGACTCAGCACGACGAAAGGACACCTCATGCGCTTCGACGACATGAACCCCCAGCAGCACCAGCACCCGCGTGGCCTCCGCTTCGGCGGCCCGCGACACCACCACGGCGCCGGCTTCCCCGGCCGCGACCGCGGTGACCACCAGCGTGGCGGCTTCGGCCCCGGGCGCGGCTTCGGTCCCGGCTTCGGCCCGGGCTTCGGTCCCGGTCTCGGCGGCCCGGGCTTCGGCGGCCGCGAGCGCCGTCGCCGCGGCGACGTCCGTCTGGCGATCCTCGGTCTCCTCGCCGAGGGGCCGCAGAACGGCTACGCCGTGATCAAGACCATCGCCGAGCGCACCGGCGGTGCCTGGAAGCCGAGCCCCGGCTCGGTGTACCCGACGCTCCAGCAGCTCGTCGACGAGGACCTCGTCGTCTCGACGGGTGACGGCCGCAAGACGCTCTTCGAGCTCACCGACGCCGGCAAGGCCGAGGCCGAGGCCAAGGCCGACGAGATCGCGGCGGCGTTCGAGGCGCCCGGCATGCCGGACACGCAGCGCGCCTTCGTCGAGTCGCTCCGGAAGACCATGGGCGTCCTGCACATGTACCGGACGACCGCGACCGACGAGCAGATCGCCACGGCGACCGACAGGGTCGACCAGCTCCGCAAGGACCTCCTGCAGATCCTCGCGGACTGACCACGGGACCACGTGACGGACGGGAGGCACGGTGCCAGCTGGCACCGTGCCTCCCGTCCCTCTGCTGGCCGAGTCTCACTGGGACCGCCGCGACGGCGATCGCCGCTACGGCCTCGCGCGCTGCGCGCCGTCGCCGACGAACGCCGCGACGTCCGCCAGCTCCGCTGCGGACACCGCGTGCGGCAGCCCCGAGTACTCCCGGTCGGTCACGTCCGTGTTCGCGGCGGGTCCCCCCTCCCACTCTGGCCTGGCCCCGGCCTGTGCCC
>NZ_LDQC01000049.1 GCF_001475545.1 Curtobacterium luteum
GGTCCGCGACGACCCCGCCGAGCTGCACGACGAACGCCGAGTGCGGCCCCGGCTCACCCGTCACCGCGCAGTCGCCGAACGAGGGCGCCCACCCCGCGATGCTCATCGCCCGGAGCAGGTACGAGTCGAGCGTCGCCGTCGCGGCGTGCTCCCCGCGCGCCAGGGACCGGAGGGCTCCGACGAGCAGGAGGTACTGCTGGAGTCCGGCGTCGGCCTCGCTCAGCCGGTCGGCGGTCTCGACCATCGCGCTCGCAGCCGTGTACGAGCCGTAGTCGGCGACGATCTGGGCGCCGTACGAGCCGAGCGACTCCGCCTGCGTCACGATGTCGAGGGAGCGTCCCTCGTAGAACTGCGCGTCGACCACCATGAACGGTTCGAGTCGGCTGCCGAACTTCGACGCGGTCCGGCGGACGCCCTTCGCGACCGCTCGGATCTTGCCGTGCTGGCGGCTGAGCATCGTGACGATGCGGTCGGCCTCACCGAGCTTGTGGGTGCGCAACACGACGCACTCGTCCCGGTACAGCGGCATTGCTCCAGTATCCCCCTCGCCACCGACGGCGCAGTGCAGCAGGGTGGTCGGAACCGGGCGTCCCTGGCCGAACCGGGCGTCCCTGGCCGAACCAGGCATACCTGGCCGATCCGGGCGTCCCTGGCCGAACCAGGCGTCCCTGGTCGAACCGGGCGTCTCTGGCCGAACCAGGCGTACCTGGCCGAACCGGGCGTCCCTGGCCGAACCGGGCATACCTGGCCGAACCGGGCGTACCCGATCGATACTTCCGACCGTGTACGCCCGAAAGCACAAGCCACAGCACGCGTTCTGGGAACGTTCGAGCAGGCGCCTGACAGGCACGGCCGGGAGGCGCGGTGCGGGACGGACCCACACCGCGCCTCCCGGCCGTGGACGTGACTACGCGGAGACGAGCTCCGGTGACGGCGCGCCGGACGCGGCCCCGGCACGGACCGCGCGGTTCACCGCGCTGACGATCGCCTTGAGCGACGCCGTGGCGATGTCCGCGTCGATGCCGACGCCCCAGAGCCTCGTGCCGTCGACGTCGAGCTCGACGTAGGAGGCGGCCTGCGCGTCACCGGAGGCGCTCATCGTGTGCTCCGAGTAGTCGTACAGCGTGACGTCGATGCCCTGGCCCTCGAGGACCTGCAGGAACGCGTCGATCGGACCGGTACCCACGGCCTCGGCGCTGACCGATCCCTCGTCGACGCGCATCGCGACCGAGAGCTTCGTGGTGCCGTCGAAGTCCGACGCGGTCGCCGTCTTCGTGATCTCGTAGCGGCCCCACTTGTCCGACTCGTCGTCGGCGGGGAGGTACTCGTCGCGGAACAGGTCCCAGATGCGCTCCGACGAGAACTCGCCGCCCTCGGAGTCGGTGTGCTGCTGCACGACGCCGGAGAACTCGATCTGCAGCTTCCGAGGCAGGTCGAGCGCATGGTCGGTCTTCAGCAGGTACGCGACGCCGCCCTTGCCGGACTGCGAGTTCACACGGATGACGGCCTCGTAGGAGCGGCCGATGTCCTTCGGATCGACGGGCAGGTACGGCACTGCCCAGGCGATCTCGTCGACCGACTTCCCCGCCGCGTCGGCCTTGGCCCGCATCGCGTCGAAGCCCTTGTTGATGGCGTCCTGGTGCGAGCCGCTGAACGCCGTGTAGACGAGGTCGCCCGCCCACGGCTGCCGCTCGGGCACCGGGAGCTGGTTGCAGTACTCGACCGTGCGCTTCACCTGGTCGATGTCGCTGAAGTCGATCTCGGGGTCGATGCCCTGGGTGAACAGGTTCATCCCGAGGGCGACGAGGTCGACGTTGCCGGTGCGCTCCCCGTTGCCGAACAGGCACCCCTCGATGCGGTCGGCCCCGGCCATGTAGCCGAGCTCGGCGGCGGCGACGGCGGTTCCGCGGTCGTTGTGCGGGTGGAGCGAGAGGATGACGTCCTCGCGGTGCGCCAGGTTGCGGGACATCCACTCGATGGAGTCGGCGTAGACGTTGGGCGTCGCCATCTCGACCGTGGCGGGCAGGTTGATGATCACCTTGCGCTCGGGCGTCGGCTGGAAGACCTCGAGCACGGCGTTGCAGATCTGCACCGCGACCTCGAGCTCGGTGCCCGTGTAGGACTCGGGCGAGTACTCGTAGAACACCTGTGTGTCGTGCTGCAGGTTCGCCTCGGCCGCCTTGCAGAGCTCGGCGCCGTGCACCGCGATGTCGACGACGCCCTGGACGTCGGTCCGGAAGACGACCTCGCGCTGCACGATCGACGTCGAGTTGTACAGGTGGACGATGGCCTGCTTCGCGCCGTCAATCGCCTCGTAAGTGCGGTTGATGAGGTGTTCGCGCGCCTGCGTCAGGACCTGGATCGTGACGTCGTCGGGGATGGCGCCCTCGTCGATGAGGGAGCGGACGAAGTCGAAGTCCGTCTGCGAGGCGCTCGGGAAGCCGACCTCGATCTCCTTGTAGCCCATCCGGACGAGCAGGTCGAACATCGCCCGCTTCCGCTCGGAGTCCATCGGGTCGATCAGGGCCTGGTTGCCGTCACGGAGGTCCACTGCGCACCACCGGGGCGCCTTGTCGATGCGCTTCGTCGGCCAGGTACGGTCGGGCAGCTCGACACGGATCTGCTCGTGGAACGGGACGTACTTGTGGATCGGCATCCCCGAGGGCTGCTGCGTGTTCTGCATCGTTTCGTCGCTTTCGTCGTCAGGTGTGGGTCAGGCCACGACGGACTCCGCGACGAGGTGGGCCGTTGTGTCAGGCCTCGTCGCGGCAGCGAAGGAGGAGGAGCGCCGAGTACATCAGGACCACCGTAGCACTGGTGTACCAACCGTGTGCAAGCAGCCTGGAGGCGCGGGGCGGGTCCGCCGCGCGCCTCCGTGCCGGGACGTGGTCGCCGTCGGCCCCTCGTCCGTCCTCCGGCGGGGACGCGCGCCGTCAGTCGACCGCCAGTGCCTCCGTCGGCGGCACACGCATCGCGCGTCGCACCGGCGCGATCGTCGCGACGACCGCGAGGACCAGTGCGCCGACGATCACGATGCCGACCGTCGTCAGCGGCAGCACGGGTGTGACGACGGTGCCGAGTGTGCCGAGCAACGTCTGCCCGCCGACCCACCCGTACACGGTGCCGAGCACGAGCCCGGTGACCACCGCCGCGACGACCATCTGCACCGCCTCGGTCACGATCATCCGACGGACCTGCGCACCGGTGAGGCCGAGGACCCGGAGGAGGCCGAGCTCACGACGTCGCTGCAGCACGCCGAGTGCGAGGGCGTTCACGACGCCGACCGCGGCGATCACGGCCGAGAAGCCGACGATCACGCTGACCACGCCGTTCAGCTGCGCGAAGAAGTCGCGCTGCGCCTCGACCATCGCCGGCGTCATGCCGTCCTGCCCGGAGGTCACGGTCTCGAGGGTGTGCTGCATGATGCCGAGCGCGACCGCGAAGGTCACGAGGAGCGTCACGCCGATCACGAGCCCGATGGTGGCGCGCGAGGACCGTCCCGGCGCCCGCATCGCGTTCCGTCCGGCGAGGAGGACCACCGGGTCCTTCGCGCCGATGCGACCGATGAGCTGGAGCACGGGCGGCATCACGATCGTCGCGCCGACGGCCACCCCTGCGAAGGACACGAAGCCGCCGAGCGCAGCCGGTAGGACCGCGATGGGCGACGCCGCACTGGCCGCGAGGCCGATGGCCATCAGACCGCCGCCGACGACCATGAGCACGACTGCCCACACACTGCGTGCACGCCCCGAGCGGACGTCGTCGTGGCTCGGCTCGATGCTCGACGACAGCGCCTCGAGCGGCGTGACCGTCAGGACCCGCCGCGACCCCACTGCGAACGCACCCCAGGTGGCGAGGACGACTGCCACGATCGGCAGCACGAGTTCCCACGGGACGAGCGTGTACGCGGTGTCCGGCAGGAAGCCGTTGCCCCGCAGCACCATCACGAACACCGCGCTGAGGCCGGTGCCGACGACGGCGCCGAGCAGGCCGCCGACGAGTCCGACGAGGAGTCCGGCCCGCGTGATCCGGGACCGCAGCGTGGCTCCGGTCGCGCCGACCAGCCGTTGCAGGGCGATCACGCGCGTCTGCCCGGCGATGAGGGTGGCGCACGTGTTCGCCGTGACGATCGCACCGACGTAGAGCGCGATGCCGAGGAACAGCCACCCGACGACCGACAGGATCGCCTTCACGGTGGCGATGCCGTCGAGTCCGGTGGTCGCGAGCGCCTCCGACACGATGCCCGGCGCGATGACCAGGGCGGAGCCGAAGGTCGTGCCGAGTGCGGCGACGAGGATCGTGGCGCGGAACTCCCGCAGGGACGTCACCGCGTTCACGCTGCAGCCTCCATCCCGAGCATCGTCGCGGAGATCTCGGCGGCGTCCATCGCGGGGCGGTCCCCCACGATGCGCCCGTCCGCCAGGAACAGGATGCGGTCGGCGTTGGCGGCGGCAACCGGGTCGTGCGTGACCATCACGACGCTCTGCCCCCACTCGTCGACGGCACCGCGCAGGATCCCGAGGACGTCCCGCCCCGTCCGCGAGTCGAGCGCGCCGGTGGGTTCGTCCGCGACGACCACGGCCGGCCGCGAGGCGAGCGCACGGGCGATCGCGACGCGCTGCTGTTGGCCGCCGGAGAGCTGGTGCGGACGGTGCGTCAGACGGTTGCCGAGCCCGAGCATGTCGACGAGCCGGTCGATCCACGCGTCCTCCTCGCGCGACGTGCGGTGGCCGCCGAGCAGGAACGGCAGTCGGATGTTCTCGCCGACGTCGAGGGTGGGCACGAGGTTGAAGGACTGGAACACGAACCCGAGCCGACGACGCCGGAGTTCGGTGAGCTCGCGGTCGCCGAGCCCGGTGATGTCGGCTCCGTCGATCTGGATGCGGCCGCTCGAGACCGCGTCGAGGCCGGCGGCGACGTGCATGAGCGTCGACTTACCCGACCCCGACGGTCCCATCACCGCAGTGAACTCACCCGAGCCGATGTCGACGCTCACGTCGTCGAGCGCCGTCACCCGGCGCGCGGCGTCGCCATAGTGCTTGGACACGTGGTCGAGGCGGATGATCGGTGCGTGGCTGCTGGTCATGCGACCACGATGACGGACTGGAGGCTGGTCCCGCGTCGGTCGGTCGGCTCCTGTGGATGGTCCGCTCGGCTTGCTCCCCTGTGGACGGGTCATCCCTCCGGATGACGGGGCGTCGTGCTGCGGGCGCTGCGGGCGCTGCGCACGTCCGGCCGCCGTGCGGGTGACGCCGCAGGCGCTGCGCGCCGCGCTCAGTCCTTCGCGACCAGCCCGTGCTCGTGCGCGAACACCACGAGCCGCACCCGGTCGCGCAGCTCGAGCTTCGTCAGGACCCGCGAGATGTGCGTCTTCACGGTCGCCTCGCTCACGAACTCGTGCGACGCGATCTCGCTGTTGCTCAGGCCCTTCGCAGCGAGGTCGAAGATCTCCCGTTCCCGTGGTGTCAGCTCCGTGAACGCCGGGGGAACCGTCTCGACCGATGTCGTCGAGTCCTCGTAGCGACGGAGCAACTCGCGCGTCGCCGACGCCGCGAACACCGCGGTCCCCGCGTGCACCGTACGGATCGCCGCGAGCAGGAACTCGGGGTCTGCGTCCTTCAGCACGAAACCACTCGCTCCCGCACGGATCGCCTTCGCGGCTGCTTCGTCGAAGTCGAACGTGGTGAGCACGAGGACCTTCGCCCCGTCGGTGCCCGACTGCTCGACGATCCGGGACGTCGCCGTGATGCCGTCCATCACCGGCATCCGCACGTCCATGAGGACCACGTCGGGGCGGGCACGCCGCACGAGCTCGACGCCCTCGGCGCCGTCGCCGGCCTCGCCCACGAACTGCAGGTCCGGCTGCGAGTCGATGAGCATGCGGATCCCGGTGCGGAAGAGCGCCTGGTCGTCGACGAGCGCCACACGGATGCGGGCCTCGGGGTTCGGGGTCGTGGTCATCGTGCGGTGCGCTCCTGCTGGATCGAGGTGATGCGGTCGCGGGGCATCTGCCCGCTGGCGGGGACCGAGGGCATCCGGACCGCCACGACGAAGTCGTCACCACGCGGTCCGGCGGTCATCGTCCCGCCCGTCATGGTGGCACGCTCGCGCATGCCCACGAGGCCGTGACCGGTCCCGGGGCCGGCGCGGCCGTCGTCGGCACGCTCGTTGATGACCTGGATCTCGACCGTGTCCGGCCGGTAGGTGAGACGAGCACGCACGGGAGCGCCACGCTGCCCGTGCTTGTAGGCGTTCGTGAGGCTCTCCTGCACGATCCGGTACACGGCGAGCTGTGTCGTCGTCGGCAGGTTCGACGGGTCGCCCTCGCGCTCGACGTCGACGTCGAGCCCGATGTCACGCATCTCCGTCACGAGGTGCTCGATGTCGTCGATGTCCGGCGTCGGCGCGGTGCCCTGCTCGTGCCGGAGCGTCCCGAGCAGTTCACGGACGTCGCCGAGAGCCCGGCGGGCCGTACCGGAGATCGTCGTCAGGGCCTGGTCGGCGATCGCCGGATCGGCCTTGAGCGCGTAGCGCGCGCCGTCCGCCTGGGCGATGACGACCGCGAGCGAGTGCGCGACGATGTCGTGCATGTCGCGAGCGATGCGGACACGCTCCTGCTCGACGGCGACCGCGCGGTCGGCGCGGGCAGCATCGCGTTCGGCGAGGAGCTGGGCCTCTCGGCTGACGCTCGCGAGCCGACGGGTCCGGCGGACCAGCCCGGCGAGCCACGGGAGCAGGAGGACCAGCAGCACCCCGGCGAACGTGCCGAGCACGAGCTGTGCGAACTCCATCGGGGTCCGCGTGAAGCCGGCGTCGTGCTGCTGCTGCACGTCCTGCAACCCGATGTAGCCCGCGGCCACGAGTGCCCCACCGACCGCGGAGAGGAGTCCTGCGAGCCGGACCCTGGCGCTCCCGTACGCGCTCGTGGTGAACATCACGCCCGCGATGAGCACGTTGGCGGGATCAGGGGTCTGCCAGGTCGCCATCTGCAGGACGGCGAAGAGCCACGCGATACCGAGCGCGAGCCCCGGGGAGAGTCGACGGAGCGCCAGGGACGCCGTGAGCCCGGCGACGACGATGATGCTCAGCGGCCCGTTGCCACCACCGGTCCGCAGCAGCAGCAGCACCACGCCGAGGAGGACCGCGACGATGACGTCGAAGAGGACCTGCGAGCGCAGCACGGGACGGAACACCATGCCACGGTACGGCGCTCCGAGCAGACGCGCGTCAGTCGATCGGCTGACGTGCCCTCGACCTCCCGGCGCGGTCAGTGGACGTCGGGTGTTCAGAAACCGAGGCGGCCGAGCTGCTTCGGGTCGCGCTGCCACTCCTTCGCGACCTTCACGCGCAGGTTGAGGTACACGTGCCGCCCGCCCAGCAGCGACTCGATCTCGGACCGGGCGCGCGAGCCGACGTCCTTCAGCCGCTCCCCGCCGCGGCCGATGACGATCGCCTTCTGGCTGTCGCGTTCGACGAACAGGTTCGCGAAGATGCGCAGGGGGCCGTCCGGGTCGTCGTCCTGGTCCGGCTCGACGACGTCCTCCACGACGACGGCGAGTGAGTGCGGCAGCTCGTCGCGGACGCCCTCGAGCGCGGCCTCGCGGATGAGTTCGGCGATGCGGTCCTCGTCGGTCTCCTCCGTCACGGTCGCGTCGTCGTAGAGCTGCGGCGACTCGGGCAGCAGCGCCGTGATCTCGTCGAGGAGCGGTTCGAGCTGCAGCCCGCGGGTGCCGGACGTCGGGATGATGACGTCCCACTCGCGCAGCTTCGACACCGCCAGGAGCTGCTCGCCGACCTTGTCCTTCGACACACGGTCGATCTTCGTGACGATCGCGATCTTCTTCGCTCGGGGGTACTGGTCGAGGGAGTCGTTGATGAACCGGTCGCCCGGGCCGATCGGCTCGTTGGCCGGGACGCAGAAGCCGATCACGTCGACGTCGCCGAGCGTCGACTGGACCAGGTCGTTGAGCCGTTCGCCGAGGAGCGTCCGCGGTCGGTGCACGCCCGGAGTGTCGACGATGATGACCTGACCGTTCGACCGGTGCACGACGCCCCGGATGGCCCGACGGGTGGTCTGCGGCTTCGACGAGGTGATGGCCACCTTCTCGCCCACCAGGGCGTTCGTGAGCGTCGACTTGCCGACGTTCGGTCGGCCGACGAAGGAGACGAAGCCCGCGCGGTACGGCTGGCCCTGGGGCGTGGTGGTGTCGGTCATGCGGAGGTGTTCCCTGTCGTGGTGGGCGTGGTGTCGTCGAAGGCGCGCTCGACGTCCGCGAGGGCGTCGGTCCGCTCGGCGAGGACGGAGACGAGGTGGCGGCGCTTGCCCTCCACCCGGTCGGCGACGAGCACGATCCCGTCGACGGTGACGCGGTCGCCGCGGGTGGCGAGGTGGCCGAGTTCCTTGACGAGCAGCCCGCCCGCCGTGTCGACGTCGTCGTCGTCGAGTTCGATCCCGAAGAGGTCGCCGAGCTCGTCGACGGGCATCCGGGCCGAGACGCGCCAGACACCGGGTTCGAGCTCGACGCGGTCGACGACGGCGCGGTCGTACTCGTCCGAGATGTCGCCCACGAGTTCCTCGATGAGGTCCTCCATCGTGACGAGACCGGCGACGCCGCCGTACTCGTCGACCACGAGCAGCAGGTGGTTCCTGCCCGCCTGCATCGCACGCAGTGTGTCGTCGGCGGCCTTCGACTCCGGGACGAACCCGGCCGGACGCAGCAGGGTCGTCACCGGCTCGGCGCCGGCTCCCGGACGTTCGTAGAGCGCACGCGAGACGTCACGGAGGTAGAGCACGCCGAGGACGTCGTCGCTGTCCTTGCCCGTGACCGGCATGCGCGACACCCCGGCGACGAGGAACTGCTCCATCGCGCCCGCGAGCGTGTCGGCGCCGTCGACGGTGACCATGTCGGTGCGCGGCACCATGACCTCGCGCACGAGGGTGTCGCTGAACGCGAACACCGAGTGGATGAGCTCGCGGTCGTCCGCCTCGAGGACGTTGCTCTCGGCGGCCTCGTCGACGAGGGACAGCAGCTGCTCCTCGCTCGACACCGTCGACGCGCTGCGACCGCGCCCGGGGGTCACCCGGTCGCCGATGGCCACCAGGAGCCCGGCGAGGGGACCGAGCACGATCCGCACGGCGCGGACGAGACCGCCCGTGGTGGCGATCAACCGCTCGGCGTGCGCGCGGCCGACGCTGCGCGGGCTCGACCCCACGAGGACGAACGACACCGCGGTCATCACCGCGGCGGACACGATCAGCGCGACCCACCACGTGTCGAACACGGTCACGAGGGCGATCGTCACGAGCACCGCGGCGGCCGTCTCGGCGAGCACCCGGACGAAGTTCAGCGCGTTGACGTGTGCGCCGACGTCGTCACCGATCGCCTCGATCGCGCGACGACGCTTGGCACCCCGCGCGATCTCGTCGAGGTCGGCGCGGGACAGCACCGACAGCGCCGCATCGGACGCTGCGAGCACACCACCGCCGACGACGAGCACGAACGCCACCGCGAGCAGGACGGCGACGAGCAGCATCAGCTCACCGCCCTCGGTGCTGGGCGGCGAACGCGGAGAGGATCTCGCCCTGGATGCCGAACATCTCGGCCTTCTCCTCCGGCTCCGCGTGGTCGAACCCGAGGAGGTGCAGGATGCCGTGACACGTGAGCAGCAGCATCTCGTCCGTCGTCGAGTGCCCGGCGGTCTTCGCCTGCTCCTCGGCGACCTGTGGGCAGAGCACGATGTCGCCGAGGAGCCCGGCGGGCGTCGGGTCCTCTTCGGTGCCCGGCCGCAGTTCGTCCATCGGGAAGCTCAGGACGTCGGTCGGACCCGGCTCGTCCATCCAGCGCACGTGCAGCTGCTCCATCGCGCCCTCGTCCACGAGCACGATCGCGAGCTCCGCGTCGGCGTGGACGTGCATCGCGTCGAGTGCGAAGGAGGCGAGGCGCTGGATCGCGGCCTCGTCCACCTCCACCCCGGACTCGTTGTTGAGCTCGATGCTCACCGGTTCCCTCCTCGGGAGTCGTTCTGCGGGTACGGGGAGCGCTGGCGGTCCTGCGGCGGTCGACCCCGGCGCTCGGCGCGGTTCACGCCGGCGGGGTTGCCCTCCGCTGCCGAGCCACGACCGCCCGGGCGGTACCCGGCCTGCTCTGCGAGCCGCTCCTCGTCGTAGGCGGTGTACGCATCGACGATGCGGCCGACGAGTGTGTGGCGGACGACGTCCTCGCTGCCGAGGCGGGCGAAGTGGATGTCGTCGACCTCGTCGAGGATCCGTGTGACGAGCCGGAGACCGGAGAGGTTGCCCGGCAGGTCGACCTGGGTGATGTCACCCGTGACGACCATCTTCGACCCGAACCCGAGGCGCGTGAGGAACATCTTCATCTGCTCGGGCGTGGTGTTCTGCGCCTCGTCGAGGATCACGAACGAGTCGTTGAGCGTCCGCCCGCGCATGTACGCCAGCGGAGCGACCTCGACCGTCCCGGCCGCGAGGAGCTTCGGCACGAGCTCGGGGTCCATCATCTCGTTGAGGGCGTCGTACAGCGGCCGCAGGTAGGGGTCGATCTTGTCGGTGAGCGTGCCGGGCAGGAACCCGAGCCGCTCGCCCGCCTCGACCGCGGGACGCGTGAGGATGATGCGGTTCACCTCACGCCGCTGCAGCGCCTGGACGGCCTTCGCCATCGCCAGGTACGTCTTGCCGGTACCCGCCGGACCGATCCCGAACGTGATGGTGTTCGCGTCGATCGCGTCGACGTAGGCTCGCTGCCCGTCGGTCTTCGGACGGACCGACTTGCCCCGGCTCGACACGATCGGGGTACCGAAGGTGTCCGACGGCTTGCGGTCGTCGTCGAGGATGCGCGCCGACATCGGGATGTCGGCCGGGCCGATGTCCTGCCCGCGCTTGACCATGGCGACGAGCTCGTCGACGAGGGCACGGGCACGGGCGACCTCGCGCTCCGGACCGGTGAGGCTCACCTCGTTGCCACGCACGACGACGCGGACCCCGGGGTACTGGCGTTCGACGGTCTTGAGCAACCGGTCCTGGGGACCGAGCAGCTGCACCATGGCGATGCCGTCGACGGTGAGCTCGGACGTGGTGTCCTGCTCGAGTGGTTCGTTATCCGGCAAGGGTGCCTTCCTGCAGTTCACCTGCGAGTACGTGCGCGTGCACGTGGAACACGGTCTGACCGGCGGTTTCGCCGGTGTTGAACACGAGACGGTACTGGCCGCCGGCGCGCTCGTCGGCGATGCGCTGGGCGGTGGCGACCACGTGGGCGAGGAGGTCGGGGTCCCCGGAGGCGAGCTCCGTCACGTTGCGGTACTGCTCGGTCTTGGGGACGACGAGCACGTGGACGGGAGCCTTGGGCGCGATGTCCTCGAACGCGATGACACGGTCGTCCTCGGCGACGACGGTCGCCGGGATCTCGCGCGCGATGATCTTCGAGAAGACGCTGGGCGTGCTGGTGCTCATGTCCCCATCGTAGAACGCGCCGCCGACGGCGGGCCTACCAGCGTCCGAGCCGCGTCTGGAGGATCGACAGGGCGGCCGGGCCCGCGGTCGAGGTCCGGAGCACGGTGTCGCCGAGCCGGACCCGCACGGCGCCCGCGGCGACGAGGCGGTCGAACTCCGCGCCGTCGATGCCACCCTCGGGACCGACGACGAGCGCGATGTCCTCGACGTCCGCCGGGCGCTCCCACGCGGACAGGCGGACGTCGCCGACCGGGTCGAGCACGAGCACCGCTCGCCCGGCACCGACCGTGCCGGCCAGCTGCGTGGTCGTCACGGGTGACTCGACGACCGGCACCCGCGGGCGGATGGCCTGCTTCGCGGCCTCGTGGGCGATGGCCTCCCACCGCGCTCGGCCCTTCTCCACCTTCGCACCCTCCCACCGGGACACGCTCCGGGCAGCCGACCACGGGACGATGCGGTCGACCCCGATCTCGGTCGACGCCTGCACCGCCATCTCGTCGCGACCGCCCTTCGCGAGGGCCTGCACGAGCGTCAGCGTGGGCGACGGCGCCGGGGACACGTCGACCGCCGCGACCTCGAGCACGAGGGCGTCACGGTCGGTGGACACCACCGGACCGGTCACCACGGTGCCGTGGCCGTCTCCCAGGCGCAGCGTCTCACCGACCCGCACCCGGGCGACCGACACCGCGTGGCGACCTTCCGCCCCGTCCAGGGACACCCGGTCGCCGACGGTCACGCCGTCGAGCGACGGCACGAGGTACAGCGAGGCCATCAGAAGTTGAAGAAGCGGTCGCGGAGCTTGCCGAACATGCCCTGCTGGAACCGGGCGAGCTGCGGCTTGGTCGCCTTGTGCGACTTCGCGAGCTGCTCGACGAGCTGGCGCTCCTTGTGCGAGAGCTTCGTCGGCGTCACCACCTGGACGCCGACGCGGAGGTCACCGCGCCCGTTGCCGCGCAGCTTGGTGACACCGCGGTCCTTGAGGACGAGCACGTCCGCGCTCTGGACACCCGGACGGATCTCGAGCTCCACCGGGCCGTCCAGGCCGTCGATCGTCGCCGTCGTACCGAGGATCGCGTCGGTCATCCCGACCTCGAGCGTCGCGAGCAGGTCGTCGCCGTCGCGGCTGAAGACGTCGTGGTGCCGCACCCGGATCTCGAGGTAGAGGTCACCCGAGGGGCCGCCGGCGGGACCCACCTCGCCCTGGCCCGGCATCTGCAGGCGCAGACCGGAGTCGACACCGGCGGGCACGTCGACCGGGATCGAGCGGCGGGCGCGCACACGACCCTGGCCCTGGCACGTCGGGCACGGGTTCGGGATGACCGTGCCGTAGCCACGGCAGGTGCCGCACGGGGCGCTCGTCACGACGTTGCCGAGGAGCGATCGCACCTGGCGCTGGATGTGACCCGAGCCGCCGCAGATGTCACACGTCCGCGGGCTGGTCCCCGGCGCGCAGCACGAACCGTTGCAGGTCTCGCACAGCACCGCGGTGTCGACCTCGACCTCCTTGTGGGTGCCGAAGACGACCTCGTCGAGGTCGACGTCGATGCGCAGCAGGGCGTCCTGCCCCCGCTCGGCGCGGCTGCGCGGACCGGAGCCCCGGCCACCGCCGCCCCCGCCGAAGAACGCGTCGAAGATGTCGCTGAAGCCTCCGGCGCCGCCACCGAACGGGCTGTCCGCCTGCGGACCGGCGTCGTACCGACGGCGCTGCTCGGGGTCGCTCAGCACGTCGTAGGCGTGCGTCACGTCCTTGAAGCGCTCGGCGGCCTCCGGGCTGGGGTTCACGTCCGGGTGGAGCTCACGCGCCAGGCGACGGTAGGCCTTCTTGATGTCGGCATCGGAGGCGTCCGGCTGGACGCCGAGGACGTCGTAGTGGTCTGCCACGTATCCCTCAGAGTGTTTCGGTTCGGTCGGTCTGGAGGCCCGGTGCGGGTCGAGCGCGTGGGTCGCGCCGATCGCGGTGCGGGCCGGTCAATGTTCGCCCAGGAGCTTGGACAGGTACCGTGCGACGGCCCGGACGGCGGCCATGTTGCTGCCGTAGTCCATCCGGGTCGGCCCGAGCACCCCGAGCCGCGCCACCTCGCCACCGGCGAGGTACCCGCCGGCGACGATGCTCGTGGCGTCGAGGCCGTACTCGGCGTTCTCGGCGCCGATGCTCGCGGCCACCGCGATGTCGTCCACCTGCATCTCCCCGAACAACCGGAGCAGGGTGACTTGTTCCTCGATGGCCTCGAGCACGGGGAAGAGACCGCCGGAGAAGTCCGACTCGCTCTTCGCGAGGTTCGCCGCACCCGCCATGAGCAGGCGGTCCTGACGGTTGGCGGCCACCTGCTCGATGAGGGTCGCCACGACGACCCCGGCGAGGGGCTGCACGTCGGGTCGGAGCTGCTGCGGCACCGCCCGGAGCGCGCCGGGCACGTCCTGCAGGAGCAACCCGACCGTCGCGCCGTTCACCACGCTGCGGAGTTCGGTGAGCGCGGACTCGTCGAGGCTGACGTCGCTCTCGACGACGCGCTGTTCGACCCTGGCCGTGTCGGTGATGAGCACGACCATGAGCCGGGTGTCCCCGAGCCGGACGAGCTCGACGTGCTGCACCCGGGCGCGCACCATCGACGGGTACTGCACGAGTGCGACCTGGTTCGTGAGCTGGCTGAGCAAGCGGACCGTCCGGCCGAGGACGTCGTCCAGGTCGCCGGAGGCGTCGAGGAAGGTCTCGATCGCGTGCCGCTGTGCACTGGAGAGCGGGCGGGCGGCGGCCAGGTGGTCGACGAACACCCGGTACCCCTTGTCGGTCGGCACCCGTCCGGACGACGTGTGCGGCGCGACGATGAGCTGCTCGTCCTCGAGCTGGGCCATGTCGTTGCGGATCGTCGCCGCACTGACACCGAAGGCGTGCCGGTCGACGATGGACTTCGAGCCGACCGGCTCACGGGAGGCGACGTAGTCCCGCACGATGGCCTTGAGGACTTCGAGGCTGCGTTCGCTGACCACTCGATCCCCTTCCCGTTCGCGTTGGCACTCTCGTGTGTCGACTGCTGATCCTACGCCCGACGGCCGACAGCGCGGGACGGCCGTCGGCGCTCGTCGGTACGCTTCCCGCATGACCTACGGACAGCAGCCCGGCGGCCCAGGCGGCCCCCAGTACCCGCCGAACCACCAGCCGCCCCAGCCGATGAGCCCCGAGGACCAACGGCTCTGGGCGACGCTGACCCACGTCGGCGGGATCTTCTTCAGCATCGTCGTGCCGATCGTCGCCTACCTCGTGCTGCGCGACCGCGGACGGTTCGTGCGCGAGCACACGAGGGTGGCGCTCAACTTCCACATCACCATGGCGATCGCCGGTTTCGTGGGCGGCATCACGTCGTGGCTCGGCATCGGGCTGCTCATCCTGCTCGCCGTGGCCGTCCTGACCGTGGTGTTCGCCGTCATGGCGG
This sequence comes from Curtobacterium luteum, assembly GCF_001475545.1. Lineage (GTDB taxonomy): Bacteria > Actinomycetota > Actinomycetes > Actinomycetales > Microbacteriaceae > Curtobacterium > Curtobacterium luteum_A. The sequence continues at coordinate 14,896 of NZ_LDQC01000049.1, forward strand.
CGCTCGCGGCGAACCGCGGCGAGTTCTACAAGTACCCGCTGTCGATCGAGTTCATCAAGCAGTAGCGAGGCGCCCGCCGGCCGACTCAGTCGAGCAGCTCGCGGACCACCGCGTCGGCGAGCAGCCGACCCTGCCTCGTCAGCTCGACCCGTCCCCGCACCGCGGCCGCCCCGTCCACCAGACCACGTGCGATGAGTCCGGCGACGCGACCACGGGCCTCCCGGCGGAGCTCCGACGTGGCGAGCTCCCCGCGGACCCGTGCCGCGAGCAGCACGCGCTCGACGTACCGGGTCTCGTCGTCGAGGGTCTCGCGACCGGCGGCCGGCGACTCCCCCGCGAGCACCCGGTTCGCGTACGCGGCCGGGTGCTTGACGTTCCACCAGCGGGTGCCGGCGACCGCGGAGTGCGCCCCCGGGCCGACGCCCCACCAGTCGTGGCCCTTCCAGTACGACAGGTTGTGCCGACTGGCGTGGCCGGCCGTGCCGCCGTCGGCATCGAGACGTGCCCAGTTGGACACCTCGTACCAGGAGTACCCGGCCGCGCTGAGCACGTCGTCGGCGAGCTCGTACATGTCGGCGGCGAGGTCGTCGTCGGGAGCCGGCAGCTCGCCCCGCGCGACCATCCGACCCATCGCGGTGCCCTCCTCGACGATGAGGGAGTACGCCGAAACGTGGTCGGGCGCGCACGCGATCGCCGCGTCCAGCGAGACCCGCCAGTCGTCGAGGGACTCCCCCGGCGTCGAGTAGATGAGGTCGAGCGACACGTCCAGGCCCTGCTGCTTCGCGAGGTCCACCACGAGCGGCACGCGCTCGGGGTCGTGCGTGCGGTCGAGCGTGGCGAGGACGTGCGGCACGGCTGACTGCATGCCGTAGCTGACGCGGGTGAACCCGCCCTCCCGGAGGGTCTGCAGCGAGGCCGCGTCCACGGAGTCCGGGTTCGCCTCCGTGGTGACCTCGGCGCCGGGCACGATCCCCCACGTCTCGTCGATCGCACGGAGGATCATCACGAGGTCGTCGGCCGGCAGCATCGTCGGGGTCCCGCCGCCGAAGAAGACCGTCGTCACCGGACGGCGGGGCACACCGGAGCGCTCGAGGACGTCTGCGGCGAAGCGGATCTCCTGCACGGCGTGCCCCGCGTAGTCGTCGCGCCGGACCCCGCGCAGCTCGGACGCCGTGTAGGTGTTGAAGTCGCAGTAGCCGCACCGGACGCGGCAGAACGGCACGTGCACGTAGACGCCGAACGGGACGTCGCCCGCTCCCGGTCCGGGGGTGACCAGTCCGTCCGACGGAGCGGGATCGGCGATCGGCAGGGCGCTCGGCATGGACTCCATTCTCGGTCATGATGGAGGCATGGAGCACCACACCGTCCCCACCACGGTGCTGTGGGACATCGACGGCACCCTCGTGCTGAACGCCGCGTCGCCGGGCAACCTGTACCACCTGGCGCTCGAGCGGGCGGTCGGCCGCGACCTCACCCTGCGCGTCGGGCACCAGCACGGCCGCACCGATGCCGGCCTCATCGCCGAGCACGTCCGGGCGCACGACTTCGACGACGCACTCATCCCGACCGTGTCCGCACACCTGCGCGACCTCACCGACGAACGCTTCCGTGCCGGTGACCACCGGAAGCCGGCACCGGGTGCCCGCGAGCTGGTCCGACGCTTCGCGGTGCTGGGCTGGCGCAACGGGCTGCTCACCGGCAACTCCGAGCACCGGGCACGGGTCAAGCTGCGCGGCGCAGGGTTCGACCTCGAGGCGTTCGACTGGGCGCACTCGTTCTTCGGCGACGAGGAGGTCGACCGCGCCGGCGTCACCGGACGTGCGGCCGTGGCGCTCCGGGGCGAGCGGGCCGTGATCCTCGGCGACACCCCGCGCGACGGCGAGGCCGCGGACGTGGCGGGCATCCCGTTCCTCGCGGTCGCGACGGGCGTCTACGACGTCGAGGCGCTGCGGGCGACGGGCGCGGTCGCGGTGGCGCGGGACTGCCTGCAGGACGTGGCGCTGATCGAGGACGCGATCGCCGCGCTCCCATCGCTGCGCTGACGCCGTCCCTCGGCGCGCGGATGCCGAGACTCGGGTACGCGGACAGTTTCGTGCCGTCCGGCCCGCGGAAGTGTCCGCCGAGCCGAGACTCGGCAGGCGTCACGTCGGCCGACGCGCGGAGTGCTCAGTCGCCGCGCAGTGCCGCGAGGTACTTCTCGGCCATGACCTTCTGCTGCCGACGGAGCAGCGGCTCGACGAGGCGCCACTTCCGGCTCGCCGGCTGCGAGAACTGCCGCAGCTGCAGCCAGACCGAGCCGTCCGGGGTGCGCTCGACGACGAACGACTCCTCGCCGGAGAGCGGGTGGCCCTCGAGCGTGCCGTAGACGAAGCCCTTCCGGTCCGTCTCGTCGATGATCGACACGACCCGGACGGGTGCGTGCACGGTCTGGCCGAACGCGTGCATCGTGAGCGTCGCGGTCGTCCCCGCGGTCAACAGCGGCGTGCCGTCGGGCGCGAACCGCTCGACCTTCGGTGTGCCGATCGACGCGGGAGCGATCGGGACCCCGTGCTCGTCGAACGTCACCGGGTTGTAGCGGACCTCGGCGTCGTCGGGTTGGTCGTCGACACGCACGCGGATCCCGCTGCGCTCCTGGATCTGCCAGGACAGCGCCTGCGTCACGGCCGTCTCGAAGCGGGCGTCACCGTGGCCGATCCGGGCACGGGACTCGGTGGGCGTGAAGCCCTCCGGCGGGTACGTCATGAGGTCCGATGCCTGGGTCGCGCCGACCGCGCCGTACGTCAGGGCGGTCCGGTAGCTGCCGCGGGAACTCATGCCGACCAGCCTACTTGGGGCGGGAACCGCCCGCTGCACGCGGGGAGCCCCGAACTGGAGGCTCGGACCGCCTCCGCCACACCGCTATCGTCACCCCGTGCCCACCTCGACCGCCGACCCCCGTCCGCGGACCGACCGCACGGTGCGGACGCTCGGCACCCTCACCGCCGCCGCCTTCGCGCTCGCGCTCGCCGCACGGCTCGTCGTCGACGCGTACGAGGCACGTGCGGCCCTCCCCGTGCAGGTCACGACCGAGCCCCCGCTCGACCCGTACCCGATCGTCAGCACCCTGCTCGCCGAGGTCGCGGTCGCGGGCGTCGGCGCCGGTGTGCTGTTGTTCGGCGCGCTGCTCGTGGTCGTCGTTCGTCGCTCCCACCGACACGCGATCGTTCCCTGGCTCGTGGGCGGAACGGTCCTGCTCGCCCTCACCTCGGCCGCGGCGTCCGTCGTCGCGAGTCAGCAGACGACGTTCGTCGGGATGTCGGAGTGGAGCACCTGGCGGACCGCACTGGCCGGACTCGCCACCGCGTGCCTCCCGGCCGTGTGTCTGGCCGCGTGGCGGGCGCGCACCGATCGCGCCCGCTGAGCCGCTACTTCTTCTTCTCCTCGACGTCGCCCGAGAGCGCCGCGATGAAGGCTTCCTGCGGCACCTCGACACGACCCACCATCTTCATGCGCTTCTTGCCCTCCTTCTGCTTCTCGAGGAGCTTGCGCTTGCGGGTGATGTCACCGCCGTAGCACTTCGCCAAGACGTCCTTGCGCATGGCGCGGATGCTCTCGCGGGCGATGATCCGCGCGCCGATCGCAGCCTGGATGGGCACTTCGAACTGCTGCCGAGGGATGAGCTTGCGGAGCCGCTCGGTCATGAGGGTGCCGTACGCGTACGCCTTGTCGCGGTGGACGATCGCGCTGAACGCGTCCACTTGCTCGCCCTGGAGGAGGATGTCGACCTTGACGAGGTCTGCCGCCTGGTCACCCGTGGGCTCGTAGTCGAGCGACGCGTAGCCCTGCGTCTTGCTCTTGAGCTGGTCGAAGAAGTCGAAGACGATCTCGCCGAGCGGGATCTCGTACCGGATCTCGACGCGGTCCTCGCCGAGGTACTCCATGCCGAGCAGGGAGCCGCGGCGCGACTGGCAGAGCTCCATGATCGCGCCGACGTAGTCCTTCGGGGCGAGGATCGCCGCGCGCACCATCGGCTCGCGGACCTCGACGATGCGACCGCCCGGGAACTCCGACGGGTTCGTGACCTCGGTGACGGAGTTGTCCTCGTTCGTGACCTCGTAGATCACGCTCGGAGCAGTGGTGATGAGGTCGAGGCCGAACTCGCGGCTGAGGCGCTCGGTGATGATCTCGAGGTGCAGCAGGCCGAGGAACCCGCAGCGGAACCCGAACCCGAGCGCCACGGAGGTCTCGGGCTCGTACACGAGGGCGGCGTCGGACAGCTTGAGCTTGTCGAGTGCTTCGCGGAGGTCCGGGTAGTCGGAGCCGTCGATCGGGTACAGCCCCGAGAACACCATCGGCTTCGGGTCGGTGTAGCCGGCCAGCGGGTCGGTCGCGGGCTTCTGCGCGCTCGTGACGGTGTCGCCGACCTTCGACTGGCGGACGTCCTTCACGCCGGTGATGAGGTACCCGACCTCGCCGACGCTGAGCCCCTTCGTCGGCTTCGGTTCCGGCGACGACACCCCGATCTCGAGGATCTCGTGTGTCGTCTTCGTGGACATCATCTGCACCTTCTCGCGCGGCGAGATGGTGCCGTCCACCATGCGGACGTAGGTGACCACGCCGCGGTAGCTGTCGTAGACGGAGTCGAAGATCATCGCGCGGGGCGGTGCGTCGACGGTGCCGACGGGCGGCGGGACCGTGCCGACCACGCGGTCGAGGAGCTCGGGGACGCCGACGCCGGTCTTGCCGGAGACGCGCAGTACGTCCTCCGGCTTGCCGCCGATGAGCTGCGCGAGCTCGGCCGCGTACTTGTCCGGCTCGGCGGCGGGGAGGTCGATCTTGTTCAGGACCGGGATGATCTCGAGGTCGTTCTCGAGCGCCAGGTAGAGGTTCGCGAGGGTCTGCGCCTCGATCCCCTGCGCGGCGTCGACGAGGAGGATCGCCCCCTCGCACGCGGCCAGCGAGCGCGAGACCTCGTACGAGAAGTCGACGTGCCCCGGCGTGTCGATCATGTTCAGCGCGTACGTCTTGCCGTCGAGCTCCCACGGCATGCGGACGGCCTGCGACTTGATCGTGATGCCGCGCTCACGCTCGATGTCCATGCGGTCGAGGTACTGCGCGCGCATCGCCCGTTCCTCGACGATGCCGGTGATCTGCAGCATGCGGTCGGCCAGCGTGGACTTGCCGTGGTCGATGTGCGCGATGATGCAGAAGTTGCGGATCGCCTCGGCCGGGGTCGCGGCGGGCTCGAGCGGCGCGGATGCTTGTGGGCTCACGGTTCCTCAGGGGTCGGGACGGTCGAACGATTGTCCCACGTCCGGGCGCCGGCAGCGCGCAGTCCCGGGCCGTCGTGTGGAGACCGGGCGCAGCCCTGCGCCCTGTGCAGGAATGCCGGGAGGCCTGGGGCGGGGCCGCACCGCGCCTCCCGTCCGTCAGACGGTCGCCGTCGCGGCGGCTCGCGCCGTCTCGTCAGACGGTCGCCCTGGCCGGCGCAGGGAGCGCACCCAGGCCGCGTCGGAGGTCCTCCGCGGTGGCCGCCAGCGACACGCGGACCCACCCCTCGCCGGTGCGACCGAACGCGCTGCCCGGCGCCACGGCGACGTGCTCGCGGTGCAGCAGGGCGAGCGTCCACTCGGCGACGTCGCCGCCCGAGGCGTGCGAGACGTCGACCCAGAGGTAGAACGCGCCCCGTGGGTCGAGGTACCGGATGCCCACGGCGTCGAGGACCTCCTTCGCGACCTCGAGGTTCGCGCGGTAGTGCTCGCGGGCGTCCCGGACCGCCGAGTGGTCCCCGACGATCGCCGCGAGGGCCGCGTACTGGTCGGGCTCGGCGACGCAGCTGATCATCGCCTCCTGGGTGGTGCGCATCGTCGGGCCGAGGCCCTTCGGCGTCACGAGGTACCCCACCCGGACGCCCGTCATCGCGTACGTCTTGCTCAACGAGAACGCCGAGAACACCCGGTCGTCCTCGTCCAGCGCGGCGATGCTCACGTGCCGGGTGCCGTACGTGAAGTACTCGTAGACCTCGTCGCTGACGACCCAGAGGTCGTGCCGCTTCGCGAGTGCCAGGAGATCGCGGAGCGTCTCCTCGCCGAAGACCGAGCCGAGCGGGTTCGACGGCGAGTTGACGATGATCGCCCTGGTGCGCTCGGTGATGCTCGCCTCCAGCGCCGCGAGGTCCGGCTCGAAGCCGTGCTGCGGCGTCAGCTGGTACGGCACCGGTACCGCGCCGAGGATGTGCGCGTTCATCGTGAACGTCGTGTAGCCGGGGTCCGGCACGAGGACCTCGTCGCCCGGGCTGAGCACGAGCGTCATCGCCTGGAACAGCGCCTGCGTCGCGCCGATCGTCATCCAGACCTGCTCGAGGTCGACCTCGATGCGGTTCTCACGGAGCAGCTTCTCCCTGATCGCCTGACGGAGCGGAGCGATCCCGCCGTTGGGTGTGTAGTCCGTGCGGTCCTCCGTCCAGGCGCGGCGCGCGGCTTCGCCGATGTGCGGCGCGACCGGGACGTCGGGCTCGCCGATCACGAGCATCGTGACGTCCGTGCCGTCCGCGCGGAGCAGTGCGGCCTGCTCGAAGACCCTCCGGATGCCGGAGGCGGGGACGGTGTCGATGCGTGGTGCGAGGGACGGCATGACCGCCACGGTAGCGACCGCGTGTTGCCGGGCGGTTTCGGCCCGTTCGGGTGCCGTGTCGTTCCGGCGACCCGGCTCCGGTTCACGGCCTGTCGAGCTTTGGTCGGCAGCCCCGCGCCTGGTAGTGTTGGTGGCTGGCTTCCGCGTTCCCCGCCCACGGGTGGAACGCGATGCGACCAAGGGCCCCTCTACCCAGCGGTCGCGACCACCCGTAGAGACGAACAGGAGCAACACGCATGGCGAACATCAAGTCGCAGATCAAGCGGATCAAGACCAACCTCAAGGCCACCGAGCGGAACAAGGCGTACCGTTCGGAGCTCAAGACGTACATCCGCCACACCAACGAGGCGATCGCCTCGGGCGACAAGGACAAGGCCGTCGCGGCCCTGGCCCTCGCGTCGAAGAAGCTCGACAAGGCCGTGAGCAAGGGCGTCATCCACAAGAACCAGGCCGCGAACCGCAAGTCGGCCATCGCGAAGAAGGTCTCCGCTCTCTGAGCGTGACTCCCTGCACGAAGGCCCCGCACCGTTCGGTGCGGGGCCTTCGTCGTTCCCGGGGTGCAAGGCCGGGCTGACGGAACGCGCGCGCTTCGACGTTGCAGGGGTTGCTCGACGGCTGGTTCGTCGAACCGGTGTCGCTGGGATCGTCGGCGGACACGGACGCCCGGACGGCCAACGCTCAGCGGTCCTCGCCGCGCCGGGCGATGGTGCGGACCATGACCTCGAGTGCGTAGTGGGCGTCGCGCGAGCCGCCCTTCACCGCCGTGTCCGCAGCCGCGATGCTGAGGATCGCGTTCGCCAGCCCGGCCTCGCTCCACCCCGCGACGTCCCGCTGCGCACGCTGCACCTGCCACGGCGCCATCCCGAGCGCAGACGCAGCCTGCCCGCTCGACCCGCGGAACGCACTGACCTTCGCCATCGTCCGGATCTTGCTCGCGAACGCTGCGACGATCGGCACGGGTGCCTCACCCGTGGCGAGCGCGTGCCGGAGCTCCACGATCGCGGGCGCCGAACGGCCGGCGAGGGCGATGTCCGCCACCTTGAAGGCGTTCGTCTCGACGCGGCCGCCGTAGTACTTGTCGACCACCTTGTCGGTGATCTCCTCGGCGGAGTCGGCGAGGAGCTGGCGGCACGCCGCCGCGAGCTCGGCGAGGTCGTCAGCGAAGGCCGCCACGAGCGTGCGGACCGCCGACGGGGCGATCTTGCGGCGGGCGGCCCGGAACTCCGCGTTGACGAAGTCGACACGGTCGGTCTCGCGCTTGAGCTCGTCGCACTGCACCTCGACGCCCCCGCCGACGCCGCTGCGGATCGTGTCGAGCAGCTTCTTGCCGCGCATGCCACCGCCGTGCCGGAGCACGAGGGTGACGTCGTCCGCCGGGCCTTCGAGGTAGGCGATCGTCTCCGTGATGAAGGCGTCGGTGCACTTCTCGACGTTGGTCACCCGCACGAGGCGGGGTTCGCCGAACAACGACGGACTGGCGAGCGTCGCCAGGAGCCCCGGGGCGTACTGGTCGGCCTCGAGGTCATGGATCTCGAGTGCCGGGTCCTCGCCGACGAGCAGGTCGCGCAGCACGCTGATCGCGCGGTCTGCCAGGAACGCCTCCGGCCCGGTCACGAGCACGACGGGCGCCGGTCGGACGCCCGACCACGGGACCTGATCGATCTTCGCGGCAGCGCGCGCGGGCTTCCTGGCGGGCATGCGGTCCTTCCGGTGCTGCGATCGGCGGTGCGCCGCTCGCGCTGACGATCCTACGGCCGACCGGCGACGCCGGACGTCGACCGGCGACGCCGGAGGTCGACCGGCGACGCCGGAGGTCGACCGGCGACGTCGGAAGTCGACCGGCGACGCCGGAGGGCGGTCGGCGATGCCGGCAGCCGACCCGCGACGCCGGAGGTCGGCCGACGGACGCGCGGTCCGACGACGGACTCGGCGCCCCCGACGACCGCTCGGTCCACACGCGCGGCCCGTCCGCTCCCGGCGCCAGGACGACCGAGCCGTGGACGTCCGTGCGGTAGACGACGGTCCCGGTCGCAGCGAGCAGGTCGAGCGTCCGACGGGTCGGATGGCCGTACGAGTTGTCGGCACCGACCCCGATCAGGGCCACGGGCGCCCGGATCGCCCGGTAGAGCCCGGCGTCCTGGTCGGCCGAACCGTGGTGCGACACCTTCACGACGTCGACCGGCTCGAGACCTCCCCCGCCGCTGCGGGACGACGTCCGCATCCGCCGCTGCGCGGACTCGCCGAGGTCTCCGAGCAGCAGCGCGGACGGGCCCGGGGTGTCGCCGTCCCTCGGCCCGACGCGCAGGACGATGCTCGCGTCGTTCCCGGACTCGGTCGCCGTCGGCAGCGGCCAGACGACGTCGAGGAGGAGGCGCCCGAGGCCGACGGACGTCCCGGCGGCGGCGCGGAGCACGTCGGCACCGCCCTGTCGGAGCCCCTGCACCACACGGTCGTCGGCGGGACGGCCGACCGGGCCGACGAGCGCCGTCGTCACGGAGCCCGCGACCTCGGGCACCGCTCCGACGTGGTCGCGGTCGAAGTGCGTCAGCACGAGCAGGGCGATCCGGTCGACCCGCAACAGGCGGAGACAGGCGCGCAGGAGCTCGGGCTCGTCGCCGGTGTCGACCAGCGCGACCGCCGTGCCGGAACGCAGCAGCACGGCGTCACCCTGGCCCACGTCGCACGCGGCGACGGTCCAGTCAGCGGGGACGCTCCCCCGTACGACGAGCCGTGGCACACCGATCGCCCCGACGCCGACGACCAGGACCACGGCCGACGCGAGCAACAGCCGGACGCGGACCGACGTCCCGACGAACACCGCCACGGCGACGCCCCCGCACACCACCACCGCGAGGAGCACCCCGGACGGGCCCGACGGCCACGGCGCCGAGGCACCGGGGAACGTCGAGGCCGTCCGAGCGACGTGACCGACGACGCTCGCCGGCACCCACGCCACGCCCGCGACGACCGCTGCTCCGCCCGGCCACACCGGCGCGACCAGGCACGATGCGAGGCCCAGGACGGTGACGACCGGAGCCAGCGGCTCCGCCAGCAGGTTCGCCGGCACACCGTAGGTCTGCAGGTGCGGTGCGAGCAGGATCGTGACCGGCCAGCACGCCACCTGCGCCGCCACGGGCACCGCGACCGCCGCCGCCACCGGAGGCCAGACCCGCCGGGCGAGCAGCGCCGTCAGCGGTGGCGCGAGGACCACGATCCCGGAGGTGGCGAGCACGGACAGGGCGAAGGCGAACGACCTCGAGTACCACGGGTCGATGGTCAGCATGCCCACGACGGCGAGGGCGATGAGCGGAACGCCACGGACCGGACGCCCCGACAGGTGCACCACGAGCACCACGACCGCCATCACGGTCGCGCGGACGATCGACGGATCGGGCCGCACCAGCACGACGAAGGCGAGCAGGAAGCCCACGGCGACGGCCGCCCGCACGACCCGGGGCAGCCCGAGCGCACGTCCGAGCAGGACCACGAGGCCGACGATCACGGCGCAGTTCGCCCCGGACACTGCGGTCAGGTGGGTGAGCGCGGTCGTCTCCATCGCGGCCTCGGTGGCCGGGTCGAGCCCGCTCCGATCGCCGATCGCCATGCCTCGCAGCAGCGCGGCCCCGGGTTCGGGGAGGTCCGCGGTGACGGCGACGAAGGCCTGCCTCGAACGGTCGGTCGCAGCGAGCAGGCCGGTTGGTGGGTCCACCCGCACCGAGCCGCGCAGGAACACGACGAACGCGGTCGGCGATCCGGGATCGTCCTGCTCGACCGACGCCGTCGCGTGGACCGTGCTGCCGGCCGCGAGTCGCCCCGGCGCGCTGGCGTCACCGTCAGGGACCAGACGGACCGGGACGTGGAGCGCCGTCACGCCGTCTGCTGCGGTCAGCGCCCCCGTCACCGACCGCGCACCCCGTTCGAGGTCACGGTCGATCGTCACCTGCACGGCACTCCGACCGCCTGGGTCGGTCAGGACGCCAGGCGACCGACGCTCCTGGCCGACGGCGACCGCGACCGAGACCAGGGCGACGAGCAGGGCGGTCGTCACGACGATGGTCACCACGGCCGCGAGCGACACGGCTCCGCCACCCCCGATGCCCCTGACGAACAGGAGCACGATCCCGACGGCCGCGACCATGCCCGCGGCGACCACCACGAGGACCGCCCGGTCCGGACTCCCGACGAGGACGGCCGACGCTCCCCAGGCGGACACCGCGGGGACCGCGATGCGCAGGTCCGCGACCCGCGCGCCGACCGTTCGTCCGACACGGGTGATGCCGTCAGACACGGACGCGGTCCCGCAGGTCCGCGAACTTCGCGTCACCGATGCCGCTGACGTCGAGGAGGTCCTCCACCGAGCCGAACCGCCCGTGTTCCGCACGCCAGGCGATGATCCGTGCCGCGAGTGCCGGACCGATCCCCGGCAGGGTCTCGAGCGCGTCGGCGTCGGCGCTGTTCAGGTCGACCGCACTGTCCGCGGCGCCGGTGCCGCCGGCTCCCGAGCTGGCTCCACCGCCCGTCGCACCGCTCTCCGCACCGACACCCGGCGCGATCTCCGGCGGCGGGTCGTCCTCGCCCACGCGTGGCACGTACACCCGTTCACCGTCGACGACGGGACGGGCGAGGTTGAGGCGCCCGAGGTCGGCGTCGCGAGCGGCGCCGCCGGCCCGCTCCACGGCGGCGGCGACCCGACTGCCCGCAGGCAGGCTGACGATGCCCGCATCTGCCACCGCCCCGGCGACGTGCACGACGACCACCGACGCCGACGCCGACGACGCACCCACCGACGCGGCGCCCGACGACCCGGTCGGACCCGGTGAGGCTGACGCCGGGTCCTCCGTCGCCCCGCTCACCACGACCTCGGTCGGTCCCGGTCCCCCACCCGCACCGCCGCCGCCGAGGACGACGACGGCCAGCGCGACCGCGGCGACCACCCCGGCGAGCAGCACCGCCGCCCGGGGTGTCAACGCGAGGCGCGACGACCACGAGCCCGACGATGACGAAGGACCCGACGATGGAGGACCCGGCGACGAAGACATGCCGGAACGGTACGGAGCCCGGCCGTCCGGCCGGGCTCCGTCAGTGCCACCGGTGGAGAACCCGACCGGTACGCCCCGCAGTGCAGGAACGCGTGCGGAACCGCGTGCAGCCCCGCGCTACCCCTTGATCGCGATGTTCACCAGCTTCGGCGCCCGCACGATCACCTTCACGATCTCCCGGTCCCCGATGTAGCGCTGCACGTTCGCCGACCCCCGCGCGAGCGACTCCAGCTCGGACGGCTCGATCGACTTCGAGACCTCGAACGAGTCGCGCACCTTGCCGTTCACCTGCACGACCGCCGTCAGGGTGTCCTGCACGAGCAGCGTCGGGTCGGCCTTCCGCCACCCGTACGTGGCGACCGTGGGCTCGTAACCCAGCTTCTCCCACATCTCCTCGCCGACGTACGGCGCGAACACGGCGAGGCCGAGCGTGATCGTCTCGACGGCCTCGCGCACGGCGGGGTCGCCGGCGCCGGGGCCGCTGTCGATCGCCTTGCGCGTCACGTTCACGAGGTCCATGAGCCGCGCGATCACGACGTTGAACTTGAACGACTCCATGAGCCCGGGGGCGTCGGCGAGGAACCGGTGCGTCACCTGACGGAGTGCCCGGTCGCCGTCGGCCCACACGACGTCCTTCGACGAGGTGACGTCGAGCGCGAGCCGGTACGCGCGGGCCAGGAAGCGTGCGGACGCCGACGGGGAGACGTCCTCCCAGTTGATGTCGTCCTCCGGCGGTCCGGCGAAGCCCATCACCAGACGGATCGCGTCGACGCCGTTCGCGTCGAGCTCGTCACCGAGGGACACACCGCCCTTCGACTTCGACATCTTCGAGCCGCCGGACAGCACCATGCCCTGGTTGAGCAGCGCTGTGAAGGGCTCGGTGAAGTCGAGGTAGCCGAGGTCGAACAGGACCTTCGTCACGAAGCGCGCGTAGAGCAGGTGCAGGATCGCGTGCTCGATGCCGCCGATGTACTGGTCGACCGGCGCCCACTTCCGCGCGGTCGCGGGGTCGAACGCCTGCGTGTCGTCGTTCGCCGCGAGGAAGCGCAGGAAGTACCACGACGAGTCGACGAAGGTGTCCATCGTGTCGGTGTCGCGCGTCGCCGGGGTGCCGTCGACGGGGTTCGGGACGTTCACCCAGTCGGTCGCTCCACCGAGCGGCGAGGTGCCCTTCGGCTTGAGGTCGAGCCCCTCCGTGGACGGCAGGCGGACCGGCAGCTCGTCCATCGGCACCGGGTGCTCGGTGCCGTCGGCGCCGTGGATGATCGGGATCGGGGTGCCCCAGAAGCGCTGACGGGAGATGAGCCAGTCGCGCAGGCGGTAGGTCTTGGCCGCACGGCCGGTCCCGCGCTCCTCGAGCAGGCGGATCGCCGCGGTGATGGCGTGCTGCTTCGACATGCCGTCGAGCGGCCCGGAGTTGATCATCCGACCGGTGCCGGTCAGGGCTTCGCCGGTCGACACCGGGTCGAGCGCCGGCAGGTCCTCCAGCGTCGCGCCGTCCGGGATCACCGGGATCGCGCCGGTCACCGGTGCGTTCGTGTCCACCACGACCTTCACGGGCAGGTCGAACGCCCGGGCGAAGTCGAGGTCGCGCTGGTCGTGCGCGGGCACGGCCATGACGGCGCCGTGGCCGTAGTCGGCGAGGACGTAGTCGGCGGCCCAGATCGGCAGTCGCTCCCCCGTCAGCGGGTGGATCGCGAAGCGGCCGAGCGGCACGCCGGTCTTCGGCCGGTCGGCGTTCTGCCGGTCGATCTCGGAGGTCTTCTGCGTGGCGACGAGGTAGGCGTCGAAGTCTGCTCGGACGTCAGCCGACACCGAGTCGTCGGCGACCAGCGCCGCGGCCAGGTCCGAGTCCGGCGCCACGACCAGGAACGTCACGCCGTGGATGGTGTCGGGGCGCGTGGTGAAGACCGTGACGGGCTCGTCGCGCCCCTCGATCACGAAGTCGACGTCGGCACCGACCGACCGGCCGATCCAGTTCCGCTGCTGCGCGATGACCTTCGCCGGCCAGCGCCCCTCGAGCTGGTTGAGGTCGTCGAGCAGCCGGTCCGCGTACTCCGTGATCTTGAAGTACCACTGCGTCAGCTTCTTCTTGACGACGACGGCACCGGAGCGGTCGGAGGTGCCGTCGGGCAGCACCTGCTCGTTCGCGAGCACGGTCTGGTCCACCGGGTCCCAGTTGACCCAGCTGTCCTTCCGGTAGGCCAGGCCCTTCTCGTACATCTTGAGGAACAGCCACTGGTTCCACTTGTAGTACTCCGGGTCCGAGGTGTGGATCTCGGTCGTCCAGTCGAAGGACGGCGCGTACCGCTTGAACGAGGCCTTCTGCTGCTCGATGTTCGCGTAGGTCCACTCCTTCGGGTCGACGCCGCGCTTGATCGCCGCGTTCTCCGCGGGCAGACCGAAGGAGTCCCAGCCGATGGGGTGCAGCACGTTGAACCCCTGCTGCCGCCAGTAGCGCGCGACGAAGTCGCCGAGCGCCCAGTTCTCGGCGTGCCCCATGTGCAGGTCGCCGGACGGGTACGGGAACATCTCGAGGATGTACTTGCGCGGCCGGGTGTCGTCGAGGTCCGTGGTGAAGAGCCCGAGCTCTTCCCAGCGGGGCTGCCACTTCTCCTGGAGACGACGGAAGTCGTAGGCGTTCGGGTCCTCGGCGTACTGCTCGGTGGTCACGGTCAACAAGGGTACAAGGCCTGGAGGCTCGGCCCGGCCCCGAGACGTCCCCGCCGGCCCGCCAGGTGGCGGCTGAGCAGCCGCGTCACGCGGCGACGAGCCGCCCGGCCCGCATCCGCACGGTCCGGTCGACGAGGTCGGCCGGCACCGGGACGTGCGACACGATGACGACGGTCCGTCCGGCCCGCCGCGCCGCGCCGACGAGGTCGCGCAGCAGGGCGTCCGCCAGGTCGGGGTCGATGTCGGCCGTCGGTTCGTCCAGCACGAGCACCGGGAAGGCGTGCAGGAGCGCCCGCGCGAGCGCGAGCCGGTGCGCCTGGCCGCCGGAGACGAGCACGCCGCGCTCCCCCACGCCCGCGTCGAGCCCGCCGCGTCCGGCGACCCACGATCCGAGGCCGACGCGGTCGAGCACGTCGAGCAGCTCGGCGTCGGTCGCGGTGTCGCGCGCGAAGAGCAGGTTCTGCCGGACCGACTGGTCGAAGACGAACGGGTCCTGCTCGATGAGCCCGATGCGCGCACGGACCGCGTCGGGGTGCATGTCCTTCGCCGGCACGCCGTCGATCGTGAAGGATCCCCGGTGGTCGACGAACCGCACGAGCGCGTCGACGAGCGTGCTCTTGCCCGCGCCGCTCGGCCCCTCGAGGACGACGACCTCGCCGGGCAGCAGGTCGAGCGACACCTCGGACACGGCGTCGACGCTCGCGCCCGGCCAGCGCACCGACACATCCCGGAGGGACACCGTCACGGGCCCGTCGACCACGAGCGAGGCAGGGTCGGCGGCTGCGGAGGGCTCCGGCACGATGCCGTCCGGCACGGTCGCGGGCACCACCTGCTCCACGCGGTCCGCCGCCGCCCGGACCCGTCGGAGGGTCAGGACCGCCAGCGGGACGCCGCCAACGACCTCGAAGAGGGCGAGCGGCACGAACACCGCGAGCGCCCACAGCGGCCCGTCGAGCGCCCCGGAGACCACGGCGGGCGCCCCGACCGCGAGGATGCCGACGACTGCGCCGCCGCCGATCAACCCGACGAGCGCACCGACGAGCGACTCGACGGCGCCGCGGCGCCGCACCGCCGCGGTGACCCGGGCGTCGAGCTGCGCGATGTGGTCGAGCCGTTCGTCGAGCGTGCCGTACGCGGTGAACACGTCGAGGGTGCGGACGGTGTCGAGCACGAGGTCCGCGACCCGACCCCGCTCCGCAGCCGTTCGCTCGTCGGAGCGCCGGGCGACCGCGGCGGTCACGACCGAACCGACGAGCGCTGCGACCCCGAGCGCGAGCAGCAGCACGACCGCGGCCGGTACCGACACGAGCGCGACCGCGACCACCGAGAGCACGGCGACGACCCCGGCGGAGACGAGCGGCCCGACGACCCGGATCGGCAGGTCCTGCAGCCGGTCGGTGTCGGTGACGAGTCGGGTGAGGAGGTCGCCACGTCCGGTGGCCCCGAGCCCGGCCGGCGCGACCGACGACAACCGGCGGTACATCTCCGTGCGCACGACCGCGAGTTGCCGGAACGACGCGTCGTGCCCGGCGAGCCGGTCGACGTAGCGGAGCGCGGCACGGCCGAGCGCGAACGCGCGCACCCCGACCATGACGAGCGTCAGGTACAGGATCGGCGGGTGCTCTGCCGCCCGCGTGATGAGGTAGCCGCTCGCGGCGAGCAGCGCGACCGCGCACAGTGCGCTGAGCGCGCCGGCTGCCACGGCCTTGCCCCAACCGGCCCCGCGCGGCATGGCGAGCCGCAGGACGGACGTGGGTCGGGCCTCCCGGCTCATGCTCGTGCCCCGCTCGTCACGGCGACCGACGTGGAGCCGACGTCGACCCGGACGTCCGCCGCTGCCAGGACGGCCGGTCGGTGGCTGGCGACGACCACGACGCGGCCGTCGGCAGCGAGCCGCCGGATGGTGGCCACGACGCGCGCCTCGGCGTCCGCGTCGAGCGCGGAGGTCGGCTCGTCGAGCAGAACGAGCGGCGTGTCAGCGCGGGCGACGCGGTACAGGGCGCGCGCGACGGCGACGCGCTGCGCCTGCCCGCCGGAGAGGCCGGCGCCGCCGGATCCGACCGGGAGGCCGGGGTCGAGTCCCAGCCCCGCCGCACCGAGCGCGGCCGCCACGGCCGGCGCGTCAGGGGTCGCGCTGAGCGCGACGTTCTCCGCGATCGTCCCGCGGACCAGACGCGGGCGCTGGTCCGCCCAGGTCGTGCGCTCCGCTGCGGTGCTGCCGGCCGAGCCGGGCACCGTCACGGTCCCCTCGTGCGGGAGTGCACCGCGGACGGCGGCGATGATGCTCGACTTGCCGGAGCCACTGGGTCCGGAGAGCGCGACGACCGTGCCGGGCGCGGCCCGGAGGTCGATCGGCCCGATGACGACGTCAGGACGGTGGATCGTCAGCCCGTCGAGGACGAGGGCGGTCGCTCCCGTTGCGGCGACCGCGGGTGCGCGGTGCCCGTCGCCGGTCGTGTCGTCGTCGAGGACGTCGAGGACCGACGCCGCGGCCTCGACGCCGTCCTGCGCAGCGTGGAAGTCGGCGCCGACCTGTCGGATCGGTGCGAACGCCTCCGGGGCGAGGACGAGCACGAACATCGCGGCCCCGAGGCCGAGCGACCCGTCGACGAGCCGGACGCCGATCGACACGGCGACGAGTGCGACCGCGAGGCTCGCCGCGAGCTCGAGGGCGAAGCCGCTGACGAACGAGAGCCGGAGGACGCCGATCGTCTGCTTCCGGTAGGCATCCGTGAGCTTCCCGATCCGGCCGACCTGGCGCCGCGCCCGTCCGAAGACCTTGAGCGTTGCGAGGCCCTCGACCGCCTCGGTGAAGGCGCCGCCGAGGCTCGCGAGGGCGTCCGACTGCTTCCGCTGCAGCGCCTGCGTCGCAAGGCCGATGAGGATCATGAACACCGGGATGACCGGCAGGGCGCACAGCACGATGAGCCCGCTCGTGAGGTCGCCGACGCCGATCGCCACGAGCAGCGCCGGGGTCGCGACGGCCGTGAGCGCGAGCTGCGGCAGGTAGCGACCGAAGTAGGCGTCGAGGGCGTCGAGGCCCGGCCCGAGCGTCGTCGCGAACCCGGCGCTGGACCGCTCGGCCAGCCACTCCGGACCGCGCTCGGCCGCCCGGGTGAGGACGGTCGCACGCAGCTCGCTCTTCACGCGCGCCGCAGCCCGGGCGGCGAGGTCGTCGGTGGCCCACGCCGCGACGGCCCGCACGACGAACGCACCGCCGAGCAGGCCGAGCGCCTGGGCGAACGTCGCGGGGAGCGCGCCGTCGCGGACCGCATCGACCCCGATGGTGACGGCCGCGGCGATGCCCCAGGCGATCGCGATCGTCGCCAGGGTCCGGAGCAGCCCGGTGCCCGCGGCCGCGACGATGAAGCCGCGCGCCGTGCGCGACAGTCGCAGCAGTCGCGGGTCGAGCGGCTTCACGAGCGTCCTCCTGGTCTGGGTTCTTCGTCCGGGTCGGCGTGCTTCGCCCGGGTTGCCGGCTAGTGGGCAGCCTGGACGATGTGGGCCCGGGAGACGCGCTTGCGGAAGACCCAGTAGGTCCAGGCCTGGTACGCGAGCACGAGCGGCACGAAGATCAGCGCCACCCAGCTCATCACGGTCAACGTGTACTGCCCGCTGGAGGCGTTGACCACGGTCAGGCTGTTGGCCGGGTCGTTCGACGCGGGCATCACGTTCGGGAAGATCGCGGTGAACATCGCCAGGACGACCGCCGCAATCGTGACCGCCATGAGCGTGAACGCGCGCCCCTCCTTGCCCCACGCGTTGCACAGGACCGCGAGGACGAGTGCCAGTGCCGCCACCACGGAGAGCACGAGGCTCGCCGGGGTCGCCCGGACGAACGCCATCGCGACGAGGAACGCCGCGCCGACGACGATCGTGACGACGCCCGCACGGGTCGCGAGTCGCTTCGCACGGACCCGGATCTCGCCCTCGGTCTTGAGCGCGACGAACACGGCGCCGTGCGTGAAGAACACCATCAGGGTCGCGAGGCCGGTGAGCAGCGCGAACGGGTTGAGCAGGTCGAACAGCGTGCCCGTGTAGTTGTGTCCGGCGTCCATCGGGATGCCGCGGACGACGTTGCCGAACGCGACGCCCCAGAGGAACGACGGCACGGCGCTGCCGACGATGATCATCAGGTCGAAGCGGCGCTTCCACTCGGCGTGCTTGTTCTGGTGGCGGTACTCGAAGGAGACGCCGCGGGCGATGAGCGCCGCGAGGATGAGCAGCAGCGCCAGGTAGAACCCGGAGAACATCGTGGCGTACCACTCGGGGAACGCCGCGAACAGGCAGGCACCGGCGACGATGACCCACGTCTCGTTGAGGTCCCAGACGGGGCCGATCGTGTTGATGAGCACCCGGCGGTCAGTGTCGTCCTTGCCGAGGAACGGCAGGGACATCCCGACACCGAAGTCGAACCCGTCGAGGACGAAGTACCCGACGAAGAACAGGGCGACGATCGCGAACCAGAGAACAGGCAGGTCCATCTCAGTACACCGTCACTTCGTGCTTGACCTCACCGGTCTCCGCGTCGACCTCCGCCGGGGCGGCGGGGCCCTCCTGTGCGACCTTCTTGATGAGCCGGAACTCGACCACCGCCAGGGCGCCGTAGATGAGCGTGAACACGATCAGCGAGATCAGGACCTCGAGCCCGGTCACGTTCGGCGAGACACCGTCGGCGGTCTTGAGCAGCCCGAAGACCAACCACGGCTGACGGCCCATCTCGGTGAAGATCCAGCCCATGATCATCGCGGCCATCGGCAGCGGCATCGCCCAGGTCGCGACGCGCCAGACCCAGCGCTGCTGCGGGAAGCGCCCCTTGCGGGTCAGCCAGAGCCCGACGAGCGACACCAGGACGGCACCCACGCCGAGGGCGATCATCCAGCGGAACGCCCAGTACGTGACCCAGATGATCGGCTTGTAGTCGCCGGCGCCGTACACCTGCGAGTACTGCGCCTGGAGGTCGTTGATGCCCTCGACCGTGCCGTTGAACGTGTGGGTCGAGAGGAACGACAGCAGGTACGGGATGCGGATCGAGAACAGCTCGTGCACCCCGTCCGGCGTCCCGAGCGTGAAGATCGAGAACGAGGCGTCCTTGCCGGTCGAGGTGTTGTACAGCGCCTCGGCCGCGGCCATCTTCATCGGCTGGGTGTCGACCATCGTCAGGCCGAGCTGGTCGCCGGTGAGGACCGTGAGCGCCCCGGACGCCAGCATCGTCCACATGCCGAACTTCAGCGCCGGCATCATCGTCTCGAGGTTCTGGTTGCGGGCGAGGTGCCACGCGGCGACCGCGATGATCACCGACGCGGCGACCATGAACGCGCCGAACAGCGTGTGCGGGAAGGCCGCGAGGGCGACCTTGTTGGTCAGCACGGCCCAGATGTCGGTGAGCTCGGCGCGACCCTTGGCCTCGTTGATCGCATAGCCGACCGGGTGCTGCATGAACGCGTTCGCCGCGAGGATGAAGTACGCCGACAGCATCGTGCCGATGCTCACGCACCAGATGGTCGCGAGGTGCACCTTCTTCGGCAGGCGGTCCCAGCCGAAGATCCAGAGGCCGATGAACGCCGCCTCGAAGAAGAACGCCAGGATGCCCTCGAGCGCGAGCGGCGAACCGAACACGTCACCGACGAACCGCGAGTAGTTCGACCAGTTCATGCCGAACTGGAACTCCTGGACGATGCCGGTGACGACGCCCATCGCGAAGTTGATGAGGAAGATGCGCCCGAAGAACCGGGTGAGCTGCAGGTAGTGCGCCCGCCCCGTCCGGACCCACGCGGTCTGGAACACGGCGACGACCACGGCCATGCCGATGGTCAGGGGCACGAAGAGGAAGTGGTAGATCGTCGTCAGACCGAACTGCCACCGCGACAGGACGAGCGGATCGAGGATGTCGTTCATGCGGCGTTTCCGAGCCGGGTCGCCGCGCGCTGTTGGTGCACGTCAGTTGCTTCCTGTGGAGGGGGAACTTCTGGTGTCACAGGCCGTTGGGACACCTCCACGCTACCGTCCGGACACCTGCTTCGACAAGTTGTAGAACAGCGCTTTGCACGAATGTGCAGGAGAACTGCACGGCACGGTTGTGCCGAACAAGCGTGCTGTGACGCCGTCGGACAGAACGACGACAGGCGCCGGGCCGAAGCCCGACGCCTGTCGTCGATCCGTACCGCGGTGTCAGAGCAGACCGTTGTCCTGCAGGAACGCCTTGGCGACCGAAGCGGCCGACTTCTGGTCGACCGAGTTCTGCTTGTTGAGGTCGATCAGGGCCTCTTGGGTGAGCTTGTCGTTCACCTTCTCGATGGCGTCGGCGGCCTTCGAGTCGAGGTCCTTCGAGACGATCGGCGTGACGTTGTTCGCCGGCACGAGGTGCTCCGGGTCCTCGAGGGTGACGAGCTTCTCGGTCTTGATGCTCGCGCTGGCCGAGTAGATGTCCGCGACCTGCGACTGGCCACTCGTGATCGCCTTGATCGTGAGCGGACCACCGGAGTCGTTCTGTGCGTTGACCTCACCGGTGATGCCGTACTTGGCCTTGAGCCCCTTCGGGCCGTACGCGGCGGTCGCGAACTCGGGGTTCGCGGCGATCGAGATCGTCCCGCCGATCTTCTTGAGGTCCTCGATGGACTTCAGGTCGTACTTGTCCGCGAGCTCCTGCGTGACGGTGTACGTGTCGGCGTCGGAGGCGTCAGCCGACGGCAGCGCCTTGACGTCCGACGGCAGAGCGTCGGAGAGGGCGGAGTTGATGCCGTCCGTCGTGGTCTCGGTCGTCGTGTCCTTGCCGTCCTCCTGCAGGAGGAAGTTGAGGAGGTTGCCGTTGTACTCGGGGAAGACGTTGATGCTCCCCTTCTCGATCTCCGGCCAGTACGCCTTGCGCTGGCCGATGTTGAGCTGGCGCTTCACGGTGAACCCCTCGTGCTCGAGCTCCTGCGCGTAGAGCTCCGCGATGATCTCGTTCGAGGGGTAGGCCTGCGAGCCGACGGTGATGGTCTTGGAGGACCCGCCGTCCGAGCCGGAGGACAGCGGGTCGCTCGAGGAGCAGCCCGCGAGGGCGATGGCCGCCGCGGACGCGACCGCGATGGTCGCGGCGAGGCGCCGGGTCGTTGCTGTGATCACGGGGTGGTTCCTTCCACAGGGGTTTGTGCTCGGCTGCCCGAGCGACGGGTGCTCCGACGCGCATCACCCGACGCGCCCGCGGAGACACCCGCGGGCACGGCGAGCCGCTGCAGCGCGGCGAAGACGATCTCGGAGACGATGGCGAGGGCGATCACGAGGAGCGATCCCCCGAGGACCTCGACGTAGTCGGAGTTGGCGAGGCCCGAAAAGGCGTATCCGCCCAGACCACCGGAGTTGATGTACGCGGCGAGCGTTGCCGTCGCGATGACCTGCAGCACCGCCGCGCGGATGCCGCCGACGATCAGCGGCAGTGCGAGCGGGATCTCGACCCGCCCGAGGACCTGCCAAGCCGTCATGCCCTGGGCACGTGCGGCGTCGATGGTCACGCGGTCGATGGCTTCGACCCCGGAGTAGGTGCCGGCGAGGATCGACGGGATCGCGAGGATGACGAGCGAGATGATCGGCGCCTCGAGTCCCAACCCGATCCACAGCGCCAGCAACGTGAGCACACCGAGGGTCGGGAGCGCGCGGATCCCGCCCGAGATGCCGACCGCGAGCGAACGGCCCTTGCCGGTGTGCCCGATCACGAGGCCGAGCGGCACGGCGATCACGATGGCGATGAGGACGGTGACGAAGGTGATCCCGAGGTGCTCGCCGAGCCGGACCAGGATCGCGTTCGACCCGGTGTTGTTCTCGGGCGCGAAGATCCACGCGACGCCCTGTGCGAAGAGGTTCATGCTGACGCCCCCTCGGTGCGGACCTCACGCACGGCGGCGCGCCGCACGGACCGGGCCGCACGGCCGGGGCCTCGGGTCCAGGGCATGACCAGACGGCCGAGCAGGACGAGCAGCCCGTCGATGACGAGCGCCAGCACGATGGTGAGGACGATGCCGGTGATGATCTCGACGCTGATGCCGCGCTTGAGGCCGTCGGTCAACAGGAAGCCGAGGTTCGGCACGCCGAGCAGCGCACCGACGGTGACCAGGCTCACGGTGGACACCGCGACGACCCGGATGCCGGCGAGCAGCACCGGTCCGGACAGCGGCAGCTCGACGCGGAAGAACCGCTGCGCGGGCGAGTAGCCCAGTGCCTCGGACGCCCTGACCACCTCGACGTCGACGGCGTCGATGGCGTCGGCCGCCGACCGCGCCATGAGCGCGATGCCGTAGACGGTGAGCGCGATGACGACGTTGACCGGATCGAGGATGCTCGTCCCGAGGATGGCCGGCAGCGCGAGGAAGAACGGGAACGACGGGATCGCGTACAGCAGGCTCGCGACGACGACGATCGTGGATCCGGTCGCGTGCGCGGCACCGCGTCGGCGACGCAGCCGGGACACGAGCAGGCCGATCGGCACCGAGAGCAGGAAGCTGATGACGATCGGCGGGATGGACAACCAGACGTGGGCGATCAGGTTCGAGGTGATCGTGTCGAGGTTGCCCTGGATCCAGTTCACCGCTCGCCCTCGGACTGCGGCACGGCGGCCGCTGCGTCCACCACCTGGACGGGTCCGGTCAGGACCCCGGCAGCGCGCCCGTCACCGTCGACGACGATCGGCCCGGTCGGCGTCTGCTCGACCCGGAGGGCACGACGACCGCGACCGGCCCCGATGAAGTTCGCGACGAAGTCGTCCGCGGGCTCGGCGAGGATCTCGGCCGGGGTGCCCTGCTGCGCGATCTCGCCGCCCTTCTTGAGGATGACGACCTGGTCGCCGAGCTTGAACGCCTCGTCGATGTCGTGCGTGACGAACACCACGGTCTTGCCGAGCTCGCGCTGGAGCCGGATGAGCTCGTCCTGGAGGTCGTTCCGCACGAGGGGGTCGACGGCACCGAACGGCTCGTCCATGAGCAGGATGTTCGGGTCGACCGCGAGCCCGCGCGCGACGCCGACGCGCTGCTGCTGCCCGCCGGAGAGCTGTGACGGGTACCGGTTCGCGAACGCTCGGTCGAGCCCGACGGTGTCCATCAGTTCGAGGGCACGCTCGCGTGCCTTCGCCTTGGGCACGCCGGTCAGGAGCGGCACGGTCGCGATGTTGTCGACGACCCGCCGGTGCGGGAGGAGCCCGGCGTTCTGCATCACGTAGCCGATGCGACGGCGGAGCTGCACGGGGTCGACGGTGGCGACGTCCTCGCCGTCGATGGACACCGATCCCGAGGTCGGATCGACCATGCGGTTGATCATCCGGAGGAGCGTCGTCTTGCCGCAGCCGCTCGACCCGACGAAGACCGTGGTGGTCCGGGAGGGGATGACGAGGTTGAAGTCCTCGACCGCGGTGGTGCCGTCCGGGTACGTCTTGCGTACCGAGCGGAACTCGATCATGGGTGCCCTTCTGTTCGGAGGTAGCCCGACTCCGCACGAGAGTACCCGCGAGGACCGACACGGGTTCCGTCGTGACGCCCCGTGTCGCATGAGGGACAGCGACACCGGCCGGAGCACGGACGCGCCGACGCCCGCGACTCCTCTTCGGAGCGCGGGCGTCGTCGGATGGGCGGACGCGGCTCAGGCGTCGCGGAGGACCGTCTCGAGGTAGCTGTGCGTCATCGCGCGGTACGCCTCGACCAGGGCCTGGTCGGGGTGGTCGCGGTCGACGTGCGCCCGGGCGAGCACGGCGTGGCCCGACTCGGCGAGGACCGTCCACGCACGGTCGACCGCCTCGCCCGCGGGCAGGTCGAACCGCTCGCGCATGACCTGGCTGACGGCGCCCCCGAGCGCTGCCATCCGGTCGTCGTCGTTGCCAGTGCCGGCGTCGGCGGTGTCGCCGAAACCGATCGCACGGAAGCCCGGCTCGGTCCGGTACATCTCGGCGGTCATGTCGATGAGGGCGTCGCACCCGGCCTTCCAGTCGGTCGCGCCGCTGGACTCGAGCGCGTCGACGAAACGCGCGGCGAGACGCTGGGTGCACCGGATGGCCAGGGCCTCGACCACGGCGATCCGGTCCGGGAAGTAGCGGTAGACAGTGCCGATGGACGCCCCGGCGCGCTCGGCGACCATGGCCGTGGTCAGGCGCTCGAACCCGATCTCGTCGATGACCGCGGCAGCGGCGTCGAGGAGACCGGCGAGGCGCGCCGAACTGCGGGCTTGGACCGGCTCGTTCCTGAGCAGTGATGATCCCCCCGGCAGTGCGTTCGAAACCTCGGTGACGAGCACGTGTACTCCTTCTCGCGTCCTCGACGCGCTCCCCGCGTGGTCGCCCGCGCGGTGCGTTGTGTTTCACCGTCCACACGACAGTGCACGGTGGTGTCCGGGCAATGTTCGCAGACTTCGTCTGGAACTCGGCTGCGACTCTCCCGGACGAGGATGAGCAACCTCGGGTCCTGCGTCGCCCCGGCGTGGAATGATGGGGCGATGCCCGACCCGACTCCCCACGAGCCGTCGCTGGCCGAGCCGATCCTCCACCGCGCGGCGCGCATCGAGGACGCCGTGCAGGAGTTCCGCGAGCAGCGCGCCCGTCGACGCGGGCTCGTCCCCACGGTGATCCCCTACACCGGCTACGGCGCTCCGGGGTGGGTCCGTGTCCTCGCGCGGGTGCTCCTCACCCGGCGCGGGCTCGCCTCCGACGCGTCGTACATCGGGGTGCGCGGGTGGCGCAGCTTCACGAGCGTCGCGGTCGACTCGGCCGAGGTCACGATCACGGCCGGTGGCCGCAGCCACGTCGTGCAGTCGGACCGCGGCGGCGTGGTCGACGCCATCGTCCCGATCGACCTCGAGCCCGGGTGGCGCACGATCGAGCTCTCCGCGGGCGGCCACCGCGCCGTCCAGGCCGACGTGTTCGTGGTGCACCCGGACACCCGCTTCGGGCTGCTCTCCGACATCGACGACACCGTGATGGTGACGAGCCTCCCCCGCCCGATGCTCGCGGCGTGGAACTCGTTCGTCCTGACCGAGCACGCCCGGCGTCCGGTGCCGGGCATGTCGGTGCTGTACGAACGCGTGCTGGCGCAGCACCCCGGCGCCCCGACGGTCTACCTGTCCACGGGTGCGTGGAACGTCGCGCCGACCCTCCAGCGGTTCCTCACCCGGAACATGTACCCGACCGGCACCCTGTTGCTGACGGACTGGGGGCCGACGCACGACCGCTTCTTCCGGAGCGGCCAGTTGCACAAGCAGGAGAACCTCCGTCGCCTGGCCCGGGACTTCCCGGACGTGCAGTGGTTGCTGGTCGGCGACGACGGCCAGCACGACGAGTCGCTGTACGGCGAGTTCTCGCGGGAGCACCCCGACAACGTCGCCGCGGTGGCGATCCGGCAGCTCTCCACGAGTGAGGCGGTCCTCGCGGGTGGTCGCTCCAAGGCGCAGGAGCGGTCACGTGACTCGGCGGCACCGTGGGTGTTCGCTCCGGACGGCGCCGGACTCTGGACCGAGCTGCAGCGCGTCGGGGTCGTCGAGCCCGAGTGACCCGCGGCCCGGCGCGCCGAGCCGGACCGACCCGCGTCCCAGCGCGGCCGAACCAGACCGACCCGCGGCCCAGCGCGGCCGAGCCAGACCGCCCCGCGGCCGAGCCCGACCGACCCGCGTCCCAGCGCGGCCGAACCAGACCGACCCGCGTCCCAGCGCACCCGGCTGAGCACCTCCTCAGCGCAGCGTCCGTCGGGCGGTGGCGTGGTTCGATCGGGGCATGCACTCTGCTCGCATCGAGGACCACGCCCTGATCGGCGACACGTACACCGCGGCGCTCGTCACCCGGGACGGCACGGTCGACTGGGCCTGCCTCCCCCGGTTCGACAGCCCGTCCACCTTCGCGGCGCTGCTCGGGTCGGCCGAGCACGGCGGCTGGTCGCTCCGTCCGACCGATCCGGAAGCGACCGTCCACCGCCGCTACGTCGGTGACTCCCTCGTCCTCTCGACGGTGTGGACGACGAGCACCGGCGTCGTCGAGGTCACGGACTTCATGCCGATGGGCGCGCACCGGGCCTCGATCGTGCGACGCGTGCGCGGGCTGCGGGGCGAGGTCGAGGTCGAGCAGGTCCTGACGATCCGGTTCGACTACGCCAGGGCCATGCCGTGGGTGCGGCAGATCGGTGGCGACGAGGCCCCGGCGCTCCTCGCCACCGCCGGACCCGGGTCGGTCGTCGTGCGCGGCCCGCGCTTCCGCTCGCACGACCGCCACCACCGGGCGACCGCGACCGTGCGCGACGGTGAGGTCCTCGACACGGTGCTCACCTGGTACCCGTCGCACCGCGAGCCGCCGGAGCCCCTCGACGTGACAGCGGCGCTGCACCGGACCACCCGCTGGTGGGAGGACTGGATGACCCCGGTCCGCACCCACGGCCGGTACGTCGACGCGACACGGCGGTCCCTGCTCCTGCTCCGTGCGATGACCCACGGCGAGACCGGCGGCGTCGTGGCGGCCGCGACCACGAGCCTCCCGGAGGACCCGGGCGGCGAACGCAACTGGGACTACCGCTACGTGTGGCTGCGCGACGCCTCGCTCGCCCTCGCCTCGCTCATCGCGCACGGGTACCGGGACGAGGCCGCGCACTGGCGCGGCTGGCTTCTCCGCGCGATCGCGGGCGACCCGGCCGACGTGCAGATCATGTACGGCGTCGCGGGCGAGCGCGACCTGCCCGAACGGACGCTCGACGAGCTGCCCGGGTACGCGCACTCGACGCCGGTCCGGATCGGCAACGGGGCGTACACCCAGTACCAGGGCGACGTGTTCGGCGAGGTCCTCGCAGCCCTGCACGACGCACGCGAGCTCGGGGTGGAGGAGAACGCGGACTCGTGGGCGCTCCAGCGGGCACTGCTCGGCTACGTCGAGGAGCACTGGCAGGAGCCGGACAACGGCATCTGGGAGATGCGGGGACCCCGACGCCACTTCACGCACTCGCGCGCGATGATCTGGGCGGCGTTCGACCGCGGCGTCGCTGCCGTCGAAGAGTTCGGACTCGAGGGCCCCATCGACCGCTGGCGCACGCTCCGCGAGCAGGTGCGCGCCGAGATCGAGGAGCACGGCTGGAACCCGGAGCGGAACAGCTACCGGCAGCACTACGACACGGACGAGGTCGACGCGAGCCTGCTCGTGCTGCCGCAGATCGGCTACGTGCCGGCCGACGACCCGCGCATGACGGGCACGGTCGCCGCGATCGAGCACGACCTCCGCACCGGCGAGGACGGACTGGTGCTCCGGTACCGCACCGAGGCCGGGTTCGACGGGTTGTCCGGCAGCGAGCACCCCTTCCTGGCGTGCTCGTTCTGGCTCGTCGAGCAGTACGCCGCATCCGGCCGGATCGAGGACGCCGAACGCCTCATGGACGTCTTGGTCGGCTTCGCGAACGACGTCGGCATGCTCTCGGAGGAGATCGACGTCGCGACCGGGCACCACATCGGCAACACCCCGCAGGCGCTGTCACACCTGACGCTCGTCTCGGCGGCGGACGCCATCGCGCGCGCTCGCGGCGCGTCGGCAGGGCACCGGACGCGGCTCGCCGTCCACGACGGCGGCACCCGCTCCTGGACCGGCGAGGGCGAGCGCGCCGGCACCGCGTCCTGAAGCCGAACCGTCGGCCAGTCGCGCCGGGTCTGGCTGGTGCTTCCGCGCATGGCTGGTGCTTCCGCGCGTGGCTGGTCCTTCCGCGCGTGGCTGGTGTTTCCGCGCGTGGCTGGTCAACCGGATCCACCAGGTACGCCTGTTTCCCCGAGCCACGTCACCTGGCATGGGAAAGAACGTCCGTCAGGTCCGCCCGTTCAGGGCGACGTGCACGCGTCCGTCAGGACGAGCTCACCCAGTCCGCGGGGCCGCGCGAGCCGGCACGGTACTCCTCGAGCGGGACCTCGTTCGCCTTCCATGCGTCGACGACCGGTCCGACGATCTCCCAGCAGCGCTCGGCCACGTCACCGCGGATCGAGAGCAGCGGGTCATCGTGGAAGATGCCGTTGAGGACCTCGCCGTAGGGCGTGAGCTCGCCGTCGTCGAAGGACGAGGAGAGGGTGACCTGGCCCATCTCGAACGGGTTGCCGCCACCGTTCGCCGACACGCTCAGCTCGATCTCGTCCGGGTTGAGGACGATGCGCAGCGTGTCCTGCTTCGGCCGACCGGTCAGACCGGAGGGCAGGCGCGTGACCGGCTTGAAGGTGATCAGGACCTCCTTGCGGCTGGCACCGAGGGCCTTGCCGGAGCGGAGCGTGAACGGCACGCCAGCCCAACGGGCGGTGTCGACCTCGACCTCGATCTCGGCGAGCGTCTCGGTGCCGCGCGTCTTGTCGACGCCGTCCTCGTCCTGGTAGGACGGCAGCTCCTTGCCGTCGATCGTGCCGGCGGTGTAGACCGCACGGCGCGACGCGATCTTGGGGTCGTCGCCCTTGAGCCGCGTCGACCGCAGCACGCGGGCGAGCGAGGACCGGAACTCCACGGCGTCGATCGCGGCCGGGGCGTCCATCGTCACGAGCCCGAGGATCTGCAGCAGGTGAGACTGGATCATGTCGACCAGGGCGCCGGCCTCGTCGTAGTACTGCGCGCGGTTCTCGAGGCCGAGGGTCTCGTCGTAGAAGACGTCGACCTTCTCGATGTTGTCCGCGTTCCAGATCGGCTCGAACAGCCGGTTCGCGAAGCGCAGGCCGATGATGTTGAGCACCGTGGTGCGACCGAGGAAGTGGTCGGTGCGGTGCACGCGCTCCTCGGGGACGAGCTCGAGGACGGTCTTGTTGAGCGCCTCGGCACTCGCGACGTCGGTCCCGAACGGCTTCTCGAAGGCGAGCGTCGTGCCTTCGGGGAGCTCGACGCCCTGCAGCGCCTCGCAGATGTCCGAGGCGATCTGCGGCGGGAGCGCGAAGTAGAGGATCGGCTCGGCCTCGGCTGCGGCGAGGAGTGCCTCGAGGTGCTTCGGGTCGGTCGGGTCGCCCTGGATGAACTGCGTCGACTCGAGGGTCGCATCGACCTCCGGGCCCTTCACGTCCTGCGACGCGAACGACTTCGTGACGACGTCCTTCCACTGCTCCTCGCTCCGGGCGCTGCGGCCCGTGCCGATCAGCTGGACGGGGACCGCTCGACCGCTCTGCAGGAACGTGCCGAGGCCCGGCAGCAGCAGGCGGGAGGCGAGGTCGCCCGTCGCGCCGAAGATGATGAGGGTGCGCTTGTCGGTCACCTGAGGTGACTCCTTTCGCTGTGGTGGGGGTGGTCCGCTTCGAGTCAAGCCGGTTGCGGGCCGGGTTGTTCCCGGTTCGGTGCCGGGGAGTCGATCGGGTGCGGCGGCGGCGCCTCGTCGAGACGGGCTGCCGTGGTCCGGACGCACTTCGGGCGGCACCGGATGTGGTGCCGCCCGAAGTCCGTCAGGGGTTGGGGAACGTCAGTGTCCGAAGTTCCCGCGGTAGTACTCGTAGACCCAGCCCACGAGCGTCACGGCCACGAACGCCATGCCGATCGGAACGAGCCAGAGACCGGCCGCCACGCCGAGGAAGCAGATGCCCACGGCGAAGGCCAGGAGGATCGGCCACCACGACCACGGGCTGAAGTGCCCGAGCTCGGCATCCCCGTCCTCGATGTTCGCGTCGGCGCGGTCCTCGGGGAGGACTCCGCCCTGCGAGGACATGACCTTGCCGAGGTAGAACGCGATGAACGCGGACATGATCCCGGTGAGGCCGATCGACACCGTGCCGACCCATTCGACGACACCGTTGTAGTAGATGACCGACCAGATCGTGTACGCGGCGTCCGCGAGGATGAAGAAGACGAACAGGATCCAGAACAGGTTCTTGTTGGCGCGCATGGCGTTACTTCACCTCGCCCTTCGCGGCGTCGTAGGTCGGGGCGTCGGGGGCGTCCTTCGCCGGGCCCACACCGATCGGCACACCGGCCTCGGGGTGGTTCAGGTCGAACGCCGGGGACTCGGAACGGATCCGCGGGATCGACGTGAAGTTGTGGCGCGGCGGCGGGCAGCTGGTCGCCCACTCGAGCGAGCGGCCGTAGCCCCACGGGTCGTTCACGGCGACCTTCGGCGCGTTCCGCGCGGTCACGTAGATGTTGTAGATGAACGGCAGGAACGAGATCGCGAGGATCATCGAGCCGATCGTCGACAGCTGGTTCATCCAGGTGAACCCGTCGTTCGGCAGGTAGGTCGCGTAGCGACGCGGCATGCCGATGACGCCCAGCCAGTGCTGGATGAGGAACGTCGTGTGGAAGCCGATGAACAGCAGCCAGAAGTGGATCTTGCCGAGACGCTCGTTGAGCATCTTGCCGGTCCACTTCGGCCACCAGAAGTAGAACCCGGCGAACATCGCGAAGACGACGGTGCCGAACACCACGTAGTGGAAGTGCGCGACGACGAAGTACGAGTCGGACACGTGGAAGTCGAGCGGCGGCGACGCCAGGATCACACCGGTGAGACCACCGAAGGTGAAGGTGATGAGGAAGCCGACGGACCAGAGCAGCGGCGTCTCGAACGTCACCGAGCCGCGCCACATCGTGCCGACCCAGTTGAAGATCTTCACGCCGGTCGGGACCGCGATGAGCATCGTCATGAGCGAGAACCACGGGAGCAGGACGCCACCGGTGACGTACATGTGGTGCGCCCACACCGTGACCGAGAGGGCCGCGATGGAGATCGTCGCGTAGACGAGGGTCTTGTACCCGAAGATCGGCTTGCGGCTGAACACCGGGAAGATCTCGGACACGATGCCGAAGAACGGCAGCGCGATGATGTAGACCTCGGGGTGGCCGAAGAACCAGAAGAGGTGCTGCCAGAGGAGCGCCCCGCCGTTGGCCGGGTTGAAGATCTGGGCGTTGAACACGCGGTCGAGACCCAGGCCGAACAGCGCCGCCGCGAGGACCGGGAAGGCCATCAGGACGAGGAGCGCCGTGACGAGGGTGTTCCACGTGAAGATCGACATGCGGAACATCGTCATGCCCGGGGCACGCATCGTGATGATCGTCGTGATGAAGTTCACGGCGCCGAGGATGGTCGAGAAGCCGGTCATGCCGAGACCGAAGACCCAGAGCGTCCCGCCGAGACCCGGTGTGAACGTCGTGTCACTCAGTGGCGCGTAGGCGAACCACCCGAACGAGGCCGCACCCTGCGGGGTGAGGAAGCCGCCGACCGCGATGAGGGCACCGAAGACGTAGAGCCAGAAGGCGAAGCCGTTGAGTCGTGGGAAGGCGACGTCGGGCGCACCGATCTGCAGCGGCATGATCGCGTTCGCGAAGCCCGAGAAGAGCGGCGTCGCGAAGAGCAGCAGCATGATCGTGCCGTGCATCGTGAAGAGCTGGTTGTACTGCTCCTTCGTCGGGACCACGTGCAGGCCGGGCTCGAAGAGCTGGGCGCGGATGACGAGCGCCATCACACCCGCGAGCAGGAAGAAGATGAACGACGCGATCAGGTACATGTACCCGATGGTCTTGTGGTCGGTGGAGGTGATCCACCTGACGATGATGTTGCCCTTGCGGCCCACCTTCGACGCCTGGAAGTCCAGGGTCGTGGTGCCTGCCGCCGGCTGGCCGACGAGCGACGTGGTCATCTGACGGAGCCCCTAATCGTTCTCGGACGCCGTCACGGGCGCCTTGTTGTTCGGTTCGTTCGTGTTGGTGTTGTACTCGTCGCCGAGGAGACCGGTCTTGCCCTGCTCCGCGAGGGAGTCGAGGTACTCCTGGTACTCGGTCGGCGTGACGACCTTCACCTGGAAGAGCATGAGCGAGTGGTACTCACCGCAGAGCTCCGCGCACTTGCCCTGGTACGTGCCGAGCTTCTCGGGGATGAAGTACTCGTCGTTCTGCTTGCCGGGGATCATGTCCTTCTTGTAGAGGAAGTCGATCACCCAGAAGGAGTGGTTGACGTCGCGGGAGGACAGCTCGATGTGCACCTTCTTGCCCTTGGGCAGGTACAGCGTCGGGAGCTGCGACTCGTCGATCGCGCCGTTGGCGTTCTCTTCTTCCTGGGCCTGGATGCCCTGGTAGTAGACGCTCTTGGACTTGTCGTCCTCGTTGATGTAGTTGAAGTCCCACGCCCAGCGCTTGCCGTAGACGTGGATCGTGGCGTCGGCCTTGGCGAAGGGCTGCTCGATCGCGGCCTGGTCCTTCGCGGTGAAGGCGAAGAAGCCGAGCACGAGGATGAGCGGGACGATCGTGTAGAAGATCTCGAGCGGCATGTTGTACCGCATCTGCACCGGGAGGCCGGTCTGGCCCTTCCGACGGCGGTAGACGATCGCGGCCCAGATGATCAGGCCCCAGACGATCAGACCGACCGCGAGGAGGACGACCCAGCTCGTGGTCCACAGACCGACGATGCGGCTGGTGTGGTTCGTGACGTCACGCGTCTGCTCGGTGCCGGGGAGCCATCCGTTGAGCTGCTGCTGCGTGCAGCCAGCCAGTGCGATGACCAGACCGACGGCCACCGGGATGGCCGCCCAACGTATACGGCGATTCGAACGCACTATGACCTCTCGCAAAGACGTGAACCCGGAGGAGCCGCGACACGAAGGTCGCGCATGGCTCGCTCCCAGCTTGGTTGGAACACTCCTAGCTTACTCGCAGCCGGGGACAGCTCGCGCCAACCGGAGCTCCGCGTGGCCCCGTTCCGCAACTGTCGGGGCCGCTCTGACCGGGACGAACGGGAGCGGGGAGCGACCTGCTCGGTCGCTCCCCGCTCGCGTGTCGGCCGGTGGGCGTCAGTGGAAGCTGTCGCCGCACGCGCAGCTGCCCTGCGCGTTGGGGTTGTCGATCGTGAAGCCCTGCTTCTGGATCGTGTCCTCGAAGTCGATCGTGGCGCCGTCGAGGTACGGGACGCTCATCTTGTCGACGACGACCTCGACGCCGGGCTCGAACTCGGCGGTGGTGTCGCCGTCGAGCATGCGCTCGTCGAAGTAGAGCTGGTAGATGAGTCCCGAGCAGCCACCGGGCTGGACGGCGAGGCGCAGGCGGAGGTCGTCACGACCCTCCTGCTCGAGGAGGCTCGCCACCTTCGCCGCCGCCGCATCGCTCAGCTGCACGCCGTGCGTCGGCGTCTCGGTCGCCGTAGCGGTCTGCGCTTCGGTGATGGTGTCGCTCATCGCGCGTCTCCCTCCGGGCGGTGCGGATCACCGCGCCTCGAGACGATTGTAAGCACGCGCCACCGACGTCCGCAGCAGGCGGCCGCGCGCTGTGGAGGGACGGGGCCCTGTGGAGAGCGCGGACGGACGGGAGGCCCGTGGCGGCGTCGCCACGGGCCTCCCGTCCGTCCTGTGGTGCGTCAGCGCGCCGCGAGCCGCGCCAGCAGGATCGTCTCGGACGCGATCGCGCGGTGCAGCACACCGAGGTGCTGCGACTCGTTCGGGCTGTGCGCGCGGGTGTCCGGGTCCTCGACGCCGGTGACCAGGATCTGCGCGTCCGGGAACTCCGCGGCGAGGTCGGACACGAACGGGATCGACCCGCCGATCCCCTGCTCGACCGCGTCCGCGCCCCAGCCCTCGCGCATCGCGGTCCGCGCGTCCTGCACGGCCCAGCCGGCCGTGTCCACGAGGAAGCCGTCACCGGCGTCGGGTTCACTGATCTCCAGGCGGGCACCGAACGGCACGTGCGCGTGGAGGTGGCGCTCGACGGCCGCGTACGCGTCGGTGGCGGACTGCCCGGGGGCGATCCGGACCGAGACGCGCGCCGAGACCGTGGGCAGGAGCGTGTTCGACGCGTTCGCGACGCTCGGTACGTCCATGCCGGTGACGGTGATCGACGGCTGGAACCACATCCGGCTGAGGACCGGTCCGGTGCCGACCGGGCGGACGCCGGGCAGCAGGGCGGCGTCCGCAGCGAGCTCTTCGTCGGAGCGCTCGGGGACCGGGCCGTCGTACGAGGTGAGCCCCTCGACCGCGACCGAGCCGTCGTCGTCGTGGAGCGAGGCGAGGAGGCGCATCATCGGGATCATCGCGTCGGGGGCCGCTCCGCCGAACATGCCGCTGTGGCTCGCGTGCTCGAGCGTCGTCAGGGTGAGCTTGAACGTGACGTTGCCACGGAGGGACACCGTGATCGACGGGACCTCGGCGGACCAGTTGTCGCTGTCGGCCACCACGATGACGTCGGCGGCGAGGTGTTCCTTCTGCTCGCGGAGGAACGTGCGGAACGACCGGGAGCCGAACTCCTCCTCACCCTCGACGAACAGGACGACACCGAGGTCGAGGTCATCACCGAACTGGGCGTGCAGGGCGCGGAGCGAGGCGATGTGGGTCATCACGCCGGCCTTGTCGTCCGAGGCACCGCGGCCGTAGAGGCGGTCCCCGCGGAGGGTCGGCTCGAACGGCGGCGTGTCCCAGAGGGCGTCGTCGCCCTGC
The DNA here is from genome assembly GCF_001475545.1 of Curtobacterium luteum. Lineage (GTDB taxonomy): Bacteria > Actinomycetota > Actinomycetes > Actinomycetales > Microbacteriaceae > Curtobacterium > Curtobacterium luteum_A. The sequence goes on from NZ_LDQC01000049.1 coordinate 49,551, forward strand.
GGCTGGACGTCGTGGTGGGCGTAGAGCATCACCGTCGGCTTGCCGTTCCGGGCGGGGCGGACGGCGAGGACGGCGGGCTGGCCGAGCTGCTCGTCCGCGTGTTCCTCGGCCACGTCGGACGAGGTGCCCTCGAACGCCGAGCGGACGATCCGGACGTCGTCCGCGGCGAACACCCCGGTCGACCGGGCCAGGTCCGCGACGGCCTCGGCGCTCGCCCGCACGTTCGCCGGGTCGAACGCCGACCACGACACCGAGGGCAGGCGGACGAGGGCGGACAGGTCGGCGATGGTCGCCGGCAGCGCCCCCTGCACGTGTTCGCGCAGGGCGTCGAGGAGTGCGGGGTCGGTGGCTGCTGCGTGCTGGTCGGTGTCGGTCATGTCCCGTAATCTAGAGGACGATCCAGCACGCAACCGCAGTCAGGAACGCACCGTGGCGAAGGCAGCCCCCAAGACCAACACGACCGTCAACCCCGCCGAGGACGAGCTCCTCGAGCAGGGCAAGGGCCGGCCGACGCCGAGCCGTCGTGAGCGTGAGGCTGCGAACCGTCGCCCGCTCGTCGGCAACTCCCCCGCCGACAAGAAGGCCGCGCGTGCCCGCCTGAACACCGAGCGCGAGAAGGCCCGCGTCGGCATGGCCAACGGCGAGGAACGGTACCTCCCGGCGAAGGACCGCGGCGAGCAGCGTCGGTTCGTGCGCGACTGGATCGACGCCCGCTGGAACGTGGGCGAGGTCATGATGCCGGTGCTCGTCATCTTCCTCATCCTCGGGTTCGCCGCCGCGCAGACCGTGCTCGCCTCGTACGCGCTGCTGCTGGTGTGGGCGTTCGTGGCGCTGTTCGTCATCGACTGCGTCGTCCTGTGGCTGTCCCTCCGCAAGAAGCTCACGACCAAGTTCGGCTCGATGCAGCGCGGGACGTTCCTCTACATCCTCACGCGTGCGTGGCAGCTGCGGTTCCTCCGCCTGCCGAAGCCGCAGGTCCGCCGCGGGCAGTACCCCGCCGTCTGACACTGGGGTCGCCCCCTCGGAGCGCCGCTCGACCCCGGTCGGGCGGCGCTCCGGCGTGTGCAGGCGCGGGCGTCGTGGAGGCGTGGCGGGCTCACCCGGCGCGGATACGTCGCACCCGCCGACGTTCCACCTCTCGCCGCACGCGTGTCGTCGAGGTTCCACGACTCGCCGCACGTGTGTCGTCGAGGTTCCACGGACCGGTCGGCCGCGTGTCGAGGTGCCGAAAGTACGGAAGCTCGACGGGCGCGTGGCGGCGGCGCGAGGCGGCGACGGACCGGGCGCGGGACGGGAGGCGCGGGGCGGGCCGGCGACGAGCCTCCCGGCCGGCGCGCGGGACGGGAGGCGCGGGGCGGACCGGCGACGAGCCTCCCGGACAGCGCGCGGTCCGCGAGGTTCCACGACTCGCCGCACGCGCGTCGCGGAGGTTTCACGGACGGGGCGAACGCGGCTCGAGATGCCGACATTTTGGAACCTCGGCGAGTCACGCAGTGCCGCGCGGCACCGGAGCCGCGCTCAGCGCGCGGCGCCCCGGCCGCTCAGCGCGCGGCGCGCCGCAGCCGACGACGCCGCAGGTGGTTGATCCGCGCCGCCCAGGTCGGCCCCTCGTAGAGGAACGCCGTGTAGCCCTGCACGAGCGTCGCCCCCGCGTCGATCCGGTCCTGCACGTCCCGCTCGCTCGTCACCCCGCCGACCGCGATCACGCAGAAGCCCTCGGGCACGGCGGCACGGACGCGCCGCAGGACCTCGAGCGACCGCGCGGCGAGGGGTGCTCCGGAGAGTCCCCCGGCGCCCATGGCCTCGACGTCGGCCGCCGGCGTCTTCAGTCCCGAGCGGTCGATCGTGGTGTTGTTCGCGATGACCCCGGCGAGCCCGAGCTCCACCGCGAGCCCGGCGATCGCGTCGATCTGCTCGTCCGTGAGGTCCGGCGCGATCTTCACGAGCACCGGCGTCCGGCCGGCGGCGTCCCGCACGGCGGTCAGCAGCGGCCGGAGCTGGTCGAGCTCCTGCAGACCACGGAGCCCCGGGGTGTTCGGCGAGCTGACGTTGACGGCGAGGTAGTCGGCGAACGGCGCGAGGAGCCTGGTGGACTCGAGGTAGTCGTCGATGGCGTCCGCGACGTCGACCACGCGGCTCTTGCCGATGTTGACGCCGATGACGGGCCGGCCGGGGTTGCGACGGGCCCGTTCGAGCCGACGCGACGCCGCGGGAGCGCCGTGGTTGTTGAAGCCCATGCGGTTGATGAGGGCACGGTCCGGGATGAGCCGGAAGAGCCGGGGCTTCTCGTTGCCCGGCTGCGGCTTCGCCGTGATCGTGCCGACCTCGACGTGCCCGAATCCGAGGACCCCGAGCCCGCGGATGCCCTTGGCGTCCTTGTCGAACCCGGCGGCGAGGCCGAAGCGCGACGGGAAGTGGATCCCCATCGTCGTGATGCCGTCCGCCGCCGACGGGCGGGAGGACCGCTCGACGAGCCGGCCGATGAACGGTACGTGCGGGATCACCCGGATCACGGCGAACGCGAGGTGGTGGGCCCGCTCGGGGTCCATGTTCGCGAACACCGAGCGGAAGACGACCTCGTACCCGCCGCGGATGGCCCGCTCGACGCCGACGCTCACGCGTCCGCGGCCTCTGCGCGGGAGGCGTGGTGGTCGAGGCGGAGCTGCCCGATGGCGTCCTCGAAGTCCTCGAGGGAGTCGAAGGCCTGGTACACGCTCGCGAAGCGGAGGTAGGCGACCTCGTCGAGTTCCCGCAGCGGGACGAGGATCGCGAGCCCGATGTCGTTCGCGTCGATCTGGCTCGACCCGGACGAGCGCACGGTCTCCTCCACCCGCTGTGCGAGGACCGCGAGGTCGCCGTCGGTCACGGGCCGCCCCTGGCAGGCCTTCCGCACGCCGGAGACGATCTTGTCGCGGCTGAACGGCTCAGTCACGCCGTTGCGCTTCACCACGTTGAGTGACGCGGTCTCGGTGGTCGAGAAGCGGCGCCCGCAGTTCGGGCACTGACGACGGCGACGGATGGAGGTGCCGTCGTCGCTCGTGCGGGAGTCGACGACGCGGGAGTCCGGGTGGCGGCAGAAGGGGCAGAACATGTCGGACCCAGGCTACCGGCTCGTGCGCTCCGTCACGGCGGCCCCGTGCGCCGGCAGCTGCTCCTCGGTCGCGAGCGCCACGATGTGCGGCGCGACCTCGGCGAGGGCCTCCGGCGAGTAGCGGATCACCTGCTGCGGCCGGAGGAACGTCGAAGCGGAGAGCCCCGAGCCGAAGCGGGTCTGCCCGCCGGTCGGCAGGACGTGGTTCGACCCGGCCAGGTAGTCGCCGAGGCTGACCGGCGTGCTCGGTCCGACGAACACCGCGCCGGCGGCGTCGATGTCGGCGAGCACGGCGTCGTCGTCGGCGGTCTGGATCTCGAGGTGCTCCGGCCCGTACGCGTTGCTCACGGTCGCGGCGTCCGCGAGCGAGTCCACGAGGACCACCGCCGACTGCGGGCCGTTCAGCGCGACCTGGAGGCGCGCGGCGGTCCCGACCCGCGCCGTGCGTTCCGGGATCGCGGCTTCCACCGCGTCGGCGAACGCTTCCGAGGTGGTCACCAGCACGGCGCCCGCCTGCTCGTCGTGCTCGGCCTGGCTGACGAGGTCGGCCGCGACGTAGCCGGCGTCTGCGGTGTCGTCCGCGATCACGAGGATCTCGGTCGCGCCGGCCTCGGAGTCGATGCCGACGGTGCCCCGCACGATCCGCTTCGCCGCCGCGACGTAGTTGTTCCCCGGGCCGGTCACGAGGTCGACCGGCTCGAGGTCGATCTCCGGCACGCCGTACGCCAACGCACCGATCGCCCCGGCGCCGCCCATCGCGTACACCTCGTCGACGCCGAGGAGCCCGGCCGCCGCGAGGATCGTCGGGTGCACGTGTCCGCCGTGGTCGCGCTGCGGCGGGGACACGAGCGCGATCGACCCGACGCCGGCGACCTGTGCCGGGACGACGTTCATGACGACGCTCGACGGGTAGACGGCCTTGCCGCCCGGGACGTAGAGACCGACGCGACGCATCGGCTGCCAGCGCTGGTGGACCTCGGCGCCGTCGGCGAGGGTCGTCACCGAGCCTGCGGGCACCTGTGCGGCACTCGCGGCACGGACGCGGCGGATGGCCTCGTCGAGGGCGGCGCGGAGCTCGGGGCTGAGCCCGGCGACCGCGGCGGCGATCTCGGCCGCGGGGACACGCACGTGCTCGGGCGCTCCCCCGTCGAACCGTTCGGCCTGTTCGCGCAGCGCCGTCGCCCCGTGCTCCCGGACCGCGTCCACGAGCTCGCGTGCGGCATCGACGGCGTGTGAGACGTCGCCGACGGCGCGGGGCATGAGTCGGAGGAGTTCGGCACGGGCGGGCAGGCCGCCGCGGAGGTCGATTCGCTGCATCATCAGGTCGCCAAGCCTACCGAGCACCCCCGACCGCCCCCTGCGGGCCGTGACCGCCCGCTAACGTGAGGGTCGATGAACTTCGAGAAGGCGCGACGCCTCGTCACCGACCTCGTGCGCGTGAACGAACGGTACGCACGCGACGGCCACTACCGGAACGACGTCCGCGAACGACTCGGGCGGACGGTCTCCCGCGTGGACGTCCGCGTGGCGCGACGCGAGCGCGACCGTGCTCCGCTCGCCGCCCGGCCGTTCGAGGGACTCGTCGAGACCAGCCTCGCGATCGCCGGCGTCCGCACGGTCGACCGCGAGCCCGAGGTCGTCCTCGTCGTCGACGAGCTGCGCGAGGGCGCGGCGTTCGCCGGCGTGCAGACGGCCCTCGCGGTCGCCCTCGCACTCGGCGAGCGCACCGGCCGCCGGGTCCGCGTCGTGATGGTGCGCTGGACGACCCCGGGCAACAGCACCGCCGCGGCCGAGGCCCTCGTCGCCGAGCGCTTCCCCGAGTCCCGCGTCGACGGCCGGCCCGGCGTCCGGGTCGTTCGTCGCGAGGACGTCCTCGACGAGACGTTCGGCCGCGACGACGTGTGGATCGCGACGCACTGGAAGACGGCGCACCCGCTCGACGTCGCCGTCACCGCAGGGGTCGTGCCGCGTGACCGCGTCGTCTACCTCGTGCAGGACTACGAGCCCGGGTTCAGCCCGTGGTCGACCGAGTACGCCGTCGCCGCCTCGACCTACCGCGCCGGCTTCCGGATGCTCGTGAACTCCGAGCCGCTCCGGCAGTACCTCGCCGAGGTCGAGGACGTCGACGTACCCCGAGACCGTTCGTTCGCCCCGCACCTCGACCTGGAGCTGCTCGAACGCGTCGCGGCGGCCCGCCAGCACGAGGACACCGTGCGCGTCCTCTTCTACGGGCGTCCGAGCAAGCACCGCAACCTGTTCCGTCTCGGCGTCGCGGCCCTCCGCGTCGCGGTGCAGGAGCTCGCGGGTGACGGGCTCCGGGTGGAGTTCCACTCCGCGGGCGAGCAGCACGGCGACGTGGAGCTCGACGGCGGTGCGGGCGACGTGAAGCTCGTGTCGCACGGGACGATGCCGTGGGACGACTACTTCCGCTTCATCGCGTCGACGAACGTGGTGCTGTCGCTGCAGCACAGCCCGCACCCGAGCCACCCGCCGTTCGACGGCGCGATCTCGGGCGCGCGCGTGGTGACGAACGAGTTCCGCGACACCCGGGGGCACCTGCACCCGAACCTGACGGCGGTGCCCGCGGATGCCCGGTCCCTGGGGCTCGCCGTCGCCGACGCGGTCCGGCGGGCAGCGGCCGAGGGCCCGACCCCGTTCGCACCCGTCGCCGACGGTGCGCTCGGCGGGCCACTCGACGCCGCCGTCGACGCCCTCGCAAGAGCACTGCAGCAGGGCGAGGCGACCGCCGGAGCGCACAGCGCATCCGGCACTCCCAGCGAGAACCCCACCGACCCCGCCGAGGAGCAGACCCGATGACCCGCACCACCCTCGTCGTCGTCCCGGTGTACGGCGACCTCGAATCGCTCCTCCGCTGCGTGGACGGCCTCGTCGAGCACCTCGACACCGAGCGGCACCGCGTGCTGCTCGTGAACGACTGCGGTCCCGACGCCGACACCATCGAGCGCGCGCTCCTCGACCGCACCGCGGGCATCGAGGGCTTCCGGTACGAGCGCAACGACCACAACCTCGGCTTCGTCGGCACGTGCAACCGCGCCGTGACCGAGCTGGACCCGGGGCACGACGGCGAGGCCGTCCTCCTGCTCAACAGCGACGCCGTCCCGACCGCGGGCTTCCTCGACGCGATGCTCGCCGTCCTCGACGAGGACCGCACCGGTGTCGTCACCGCCCGCAGCGACAACGCGACGATCGCGAGCATTCCCTACCGGCTGACGAACCGCGGCGCCGCCCGCACCGAGGAACGCACCCGTGCGGTCTGGGCCGCGATCGCGCCGCTCCTGCCGGCGTCGCAGGTCCTCCCCGTCGCGATGGGCTTCTGCTTCCTGACCCGCCGCGAACTCATCACCGAGCACGGCCTCTTCGACGAGGCGTTCGCCCCCGGCTACGGCGAGGAGAACGACTACTGCCTCCGCATCGCCGCGCACGGGTGGCTCGCCAAGATCGCGAACCACGCCCTCGTCCTGCACGCGGGCGGCAAGAGCTTCTCCGGCAACCGGAACGCGCTGCGTGCCGCGCACCAGCGCGAGCTCGAGCGGCGGTACCCGTTCCTCCCGGACGCGGTGGCCGCCTACCAGCGGCACGGCACGACCGCGACGGAGCGCTTCGCCGACGTGCTCGTCCCGGCAGGTCCGGCAGCGCGGCTGGCGGTCGACCTGCGGCACGTCGCCGACGCGGACGCGCTGGTCCGGCAGATCGACGCGGCCTTCGGTGACGGCTTCGCCCTGGAGGCGCGGCTCCCCTCCGGCACGTCGGCCCCCGACACGTGGAGCGTCACCGCCGATGAGCCGAACCCGGACGACCTCGTCACGGTGCAGGTCCTCGTCGACCCGACGCCCGCCGAGCTCGTCACGGCGAACCGTCGTGCCGCGCACTGGGTCTTCGTCGACACCGGCCCCGCAGCTGCCCCGTGGTCGTCCGAGCAGTACCGCGCCGGGTCGGCACGGGTCGCCGACCTCGTGCGGCCGTTCGCGGAGGTCGTGACCCCCGACGAACTCGACAGCGCGCGGGAGGGCGTGGAGAACAGCATGCTCGCCCCGCTCGACGGCACCTCGGCCGCACTCGAACGACGCTGGGCCGCGTTCCTGCCACTCGACCTCGCCGCTGCGCAGGCAGCCTCGGCGTCGTCGTCCGACGAGGTCACCCGGCTCCGCCGCGAACTCGACGACCTCCGCGCGAGCCGCTCGTTCCGCACCGGCCAGGCCATCGCCAAGGTCGCCTCCCGCCTGCCGGGGCGCCGCTGATGCCCGGCCCCGGGAAGGGTCAGAACGGCACGGCGAGGGGCCAGGACGGCCTCGGCCGGATCGCCCGCGGGCTGGCCCGACGCCTCCGCGGTCCGGAGCGTCCCCTCACCGTGACGGACCGGCTCGACCGCTGGGCTGCCCGCATCGTCGAGTTCGGCATCGTCGACCGCGCGTACCTCGAGGCGCAGACCGGCCGGACCTTCGCGACCGACGCCGAGGCGGTGTCGTTCTACGTCCACAACGACGGTCGGCGCGGACTCTCGCTCAGCCCGCTCGTCGAACCGGAGTGGATGCGCGAGCACCAGCCGGACGCCCGGATGTCCTGGTACGACGCACTCCACCAGGAGGGGCCCGAGCTCTTCCAGACCGGTCCGCTCTTCGACGCCGGGGTGTGGGCGGCGTCGCGGCCGGAGGGCCGCCGACCGGCGAGCACGCTCGATGCGCTCCGCGACTTCCTGCGCGAGGCGAGCGACGAGACCGCGCTCCCCGTGCCTCCCGGCCGACGCGGTGACACGCCCACGTGGGCCGCTGCGCGCGACGCCGCCCTCGACAACGCCCGCGCGTACGCAGCCGCCCAGCACCGCACGCGCCGGCGCTACCGGCAGCAGTGGGACGGGCCGACCACCGAGGAGGCGCTCGCGGCGCTCCGACGGGGAGCCGCACGCCGTGACGCGGAACGCCCCCTGGTGTCCGTCGTCATGCCGGTGTTCCGGCGACCCGACGTCGTGGCGGCCGCGATCCGCTCCGTGCAGGCGCAGATCTACCCGCACTGGGAACTGCTCGTCGTCGACGACGGCTCCGGCGACGACACGCTCGACGTCGTCCGAGCCGCTGCCGAGGGTGACGACCGCGTCCGGGTGCACGAACGGCCGAACGGCGGCGCCGGCGCCGCGCGCAACACCGGACTCGCCGCCGCTCGGGGCGAGCTGGTCGCGTTCCTCGACGCCGACAACACCTGGCGGCCGGAGCACCTCGCCGCCGCCGTCGCCGGGGTCCTCGACACCGGGGCGCCGGGTGCGCACACGGGCCTGCGGATGGTGGGCGCGAACAACGACGACGACGCGACCGCCCCGACCGAGACGTTCCGCGGCGAGGACGGCACCGTCGAGGACCTCCGCGCCGGCAACTTCATCGACCTCAACGCGCTCGTCGTCCGGCGGGACGTCGCCGACGCCGTCGGTCCGTTCGACGAGACGCTCCGCCGCTGGATCGACTGGGAGTGGCTGCTGCGCATCGCGCGGCACGCGGGCATGCCGGTGTACGTGCCGGTCATCGGCGTCGACTACGACAACGTCCGCGACGTCCGCCGGGTGTCCTCCGGGCAGCCGGCATCGTGGCAGGAGGTCGCCCTCGCGCGCCACCGCCTCGACTGGGACGCCCTCGCCGCTGCACCGCGCACCGTGGGCCGCGTGTCCGTCGTCGTCCCGACGTACCGCGACTGGACGATGACCCGCCGCGCCGTCGACGCCGTCCTCGGTGCCGCCGACCACGACGGCGACGACGTCGAGGTGGTCGTGATCGACAACGGCTCACCCCGCTCGGTCACCGCCGTGCTCGACGCCTGGTTCCGCGACGAACCCCGGGTCGTGCTGCAGCGCGAGGACCGCAACCGCAACTTCGCCCTCGGCAGCGACCTCGGGCTCGCCCGCTCCACCGGTGACGTCGTCGTGATGCTCAACAACGACACCGAGGTCACCACCGGGTGGCTCCGACCGCTCGTCACCGCGCTCGACGACCCGACCGTGCTCGGCGTCCAGCCGCTGCTGCTCTACCCGGACGGCATCGTGCAGACCGCCGGCACCGTGTTCGGCGGCGACAAGGTCCTGCCCTGGCACTTCCTCGGCGAGCACCCGCGGTACGACGCGACCGCTGCGCTGTCCGACCCGGCAGCCCGTCGCTTCTCGGCGATCACCGCGGCCGCAGCTGCCTTCCGTGCGGCGGACCTCCTCCGCTGGCACGGCTTCGACCCGGTGTACGCGAACGGCCTGGAGGACGTCGACCTCTGCCTCCGCGCCCTCGCCGACTCCCCCGCAGGCTCGGCGTTCGTCGTCGAGCCCGCGTCCGTCGTCGTCCACCACGAGAGCCGCACCGAGGGCCGCAACGACGCCCGCATCGAGAACCGCCGGGTGTTCGACGAGCGGTGGCGCGGACGCTACCCGGCTGCCGACGCTGCGCCGCGGTACGAGCCCGCGGGGCTCCGGTACGCCGGTGTGGCGCCGGGGATGCCGAAGGGGCACGCCGTCATGGTGCGGTCGTCGCGGCCGGTCGTGGTGCGGTCCGTCCCGGGCGTCGGAGTGCGTTCCGGTGCCTTCGGTGCCGGCGCCGGCGTCGCCCCGCGTGCTCCGCTGCGTGTGGCGGTGAAGCACGACGGATCGCGTCCGCAGGACGTCGCCGCCCTGGTGTCCGGCCTGGAGGCACTGGGTCACCTCGTGCAGGTCGACGTCCCGTCCGCCTGGTACCGCGGTTCGAGCGGGCTCGACGACGTGACCGTGCTGGTCGCGTCCGGCACGAGTTCGTGGGTGCCACAGCCCGGCGCACTGAACGCCGCGTGGGGCGCCGTCAGAGCTGAGGATGACTACGCGGTCGTCCTGCCAGCCGATCGTCCGGCAGCGGCGATCCTGGAGTCGGTCACAGCAATCGGATAGCCAGCCGACAGTCCGCTGATCCAGTGGGTTCGTTCACGGTTCTCCGAGGCTTCCGCAGCCATCTGTTAACCGTGGCGGAGGACGATCAAGGCATGTCGCTCCTCTCCGATGCCATCCGCTCGACCTTCACCGTCCGGTGCGTGGTCTGCGGTGCCGTCATCAGCAAGCGAGCTGCACTCGACCACGACGGACTGGCGTTCTGCTCGGTCCTGCACGAGGCCGAGTACATCGTCGCGACGCTCGACTGAGCGCCCCGTAGGATCGGGCGGTGCCCGATCGCTCCCTCGTGGTGTTCCCGGCCTACCGGGACAACCCCTACCTCAACCTGATGCTCCTCGCCCCGCGGGCCGCAGGATGGAACGTCGTCGAGACACTGCGGCTCGAACAGCTGGAAGGGCACCTCGGGCACCTCGGCGCCGGTGACGTGTTCCACATGCACTGGACCGCCCCGATCGTGCAGCGCGCCGACGACGACCACGAGGCTGCTCGGGCGCGACTGGACCGCTTCCGGAACGTCGTCGACGCCGCCCGCTCGCGCGGTGCTCGACTCGTCTGGACGATCCACAACGTCCTCCCGCACGACGCCCGGCACCTCGACCTCGAACTCGAACTGAACCGGTACCTCGCCGCCACCGCCGACGCGGTGCACGTCATGAACCGTCACACCCCTGCAGCCGTGTCGGACTTCTACACGCTCGACCCCGTTCGCGTCGTCCGCATCCCACACCCGAGCTACCAGGGTGTGTACCCGGCATCCGTGACGCGGTCCGAGGCGCGCACTGCCCTCGGGCTCGGCGACTCGGAGCGGACCGTGCTCGCCTTCGGGCAGATGCGTCCGTACAAGGGCCTCGACCTGCTCATCGACGCCGTTCGGACCCTCGCCCCGTCCGAGCGCCCCGTGCTGCTGTTGGCCGGCCGGACCACCGACGGGGACCGAGCCACCATCGACAGGCTGCTCGGCGACGACCTCCGTGCCGTCCGCGAGCACGACCACGTCGAGGACGTCGACGTGCAGCGGTGGTTCCGGGCGGCCGACCTCGCGGTGTTCCCCTACCGGCGTGTGCTCAACTCGGGCGCGCTGCACCTCGCTGCGTCGTTCGAGGTACCGGCGGTGCTGCCGGACGAGCCCCACCTGCGCGCCGAGTTCGGCGACCAGGGGTGGGTCGAATGGTTCGACCCGGCCGATGCAGTGGGGTCGCTCGCGCGGTTGCTCGCCGGTCCGGTGGAGGCTGCAGAGGGTGCCGCGGCGTTCAGCCGGCAGCTGTCGCCGTTCGGGCGGTCGCGGGAGTACGCGGGGTTGCTCGACGCCGTGACCGGCTGAGTCCGGTCACCGCAGCTTCCGCGCCACCTTGCCGAGGAACCCGCCGAGCCGCCCACGCGGCTCGGGCCGGCGGTCGACCAAGAACCGCCAGCCGTCCTTTCGGTCTGCCAATGGCTGCATCGGGAACGCGTCGGCAACCGGAGGCAGTGCCATCCGGGCCGTGACGACCGGGAACCGGCCGGTCACTCCATCGAACGAAGCCGTCACGGCGTAGCGGCCTGGAGCGAACTCCGCCGCCGCGAGGTCGGCTCGCCATCCCTCGTCGCCGGAGACGACCTCGATGAGCACGTCCTCGTCCGTGGGCCCGGACACGCGCAGGCTCGCTCGCCCGCCGAACTGCTGGACGTCGGCAGGACCTCCGACGGTCAGGCCGTCGGCCGCTGCCTCCGCCCGGTCGACGACGAGTGGGACGATCCGCCGCAGCCTGGAAACGCGGGAGACACGCTCTGCCTGCCCAGAGCGGAGTGCAGCGCTCATGGCATCTGCGAGCGGGTTCCCGCTGGACTCGAGCGGGGGACCCTCGAAGCCGGTGAGCAGCCCACCGAGCACGACGGGCTCGACTTCATCCGCGCCGTTCACGAGCGCCGGGACCAGACCATCGACGGCGAGCTGTCCGGCGACGGCTGGATCCGAGTGCTGCAGGCGCTGCACCGCACCGGCCCACCCGCCGATGCGGTCTCTCTCCGATGTGCTTCCGGTACCGAGCACGAACGCCCGCGCCGCTTCCCATTCGTCGCGGATCACGAGCTCCCAGAGCGTGCGACGAGCCGGAGCCACGGCGGCGAGTCCATCGACCGAAACCGCGGACAGCAGTGCCGCGGTGGCAGGAGCCACTGCTGCGATCATCTCGTCCGACGGGTCGGTCGCGAGAAACCGGTGGAGGTGCGCCCAGCCGTCCGCATCGAGCACGATCTCGGCGTGCTGCGCGCGCAGCACGGGGTCGTCGCGCACCGACGCAGCACAGGCGAGCTCCTGTTCGAGGTACCGAACAGTGACGGTCGCGTCAGCGCGGAGCGACAACGACGATGTGTCACCCCGGTCTCGGTACAGGTAGACGCAATCGGGGACGACATCGATGCGCTCCGCGGCGACGAAGGCCCGCGTCATCGGCTCGATGTCCTCGACGCTCGCGACCTCCGGGAACCGGAGACCGGCGCGGTCCCAGAACGACCGCCGGAACATCCGGTTCCAGCACGGCCGTCCGGAGAGCAGCTGCGGGATGTCGGCCGGAGCGACTGCCTGCAAGTGCCCGTCGAACGGGTGCCAGCGGCGGGTCGGGCTCCACGTCTCCGTGGGCGAGAACTTGAGGTGGTCGCCGATGACCATGTCCGAGCCGCTCGCCTCGAGTGAGTCGAGCATCGCCCGGTACGCGCCGTCGGGAACGATGTCGTCAGAGTCGGCGAAGACGAGGTAGTCGCCGCGTGCTGCTGCCACACCACCGTTCCTCGACTCGGCGGCGCTCACGGCTCCGGAGGGGATCAGGCGCACCCGAGCATCACGGTCCGCGAAGCCCCGAACGAGGTCAGTCGTGCCGTCGGACGAACCGTTGACCACGACCAACACCTCGAACTCCCCGACGGCTTGTCGGGCGAGGCTCTCGAGGAGTTCCGAGATCCACGGAGCGCTGTCCCGGGCTGGGACGACCACGGAGAGCACCGGTCGCGGCTTCGATGTCATCCGAGATCGGCACTCGTCAGCGTGACCGTCCCACGCAGCGCCTTGGCGAGCCACGGGCCGAGCGAGGTGCTGTAGGTGTTGGACAGGTGCGACCCGTCGAAGTAGACCGATACTCCACCGATGGCTGAGTAACAGCGAGACTCGTCACAGAAGCGGTCCTCGACCGGCACGTAACGGACATCAGCGCCGAGACCGTCATGCCGCATCGCACGGAACACAGCGCTCGTCGATGCTGGGTAGGCCGAGGCAAGCGGGTTCGAGCACGACGTCGGCGTCTGCTTCGCCAAGCAGTCCGGCCCCCAGACCTTCTTCTCGAGCGTCGGGCCGGTCAGCGGCACATGCTGCATCACCGTGACGTCACGCCCGACGGCTCGGGTCGACTCGACGAGTCGTTCGTACCCCTTCGCCTGGTTCCCACGCCCGCCGTCGAACACGTAGTTCGCCCAGAGGTCCGCGAGCACCACTCGGTCGGACTTCGGCACGACGGACTTGAGCACCCACGCGTTGCGTGCTGCGCACCAATGCTGCTGATCCTCGGGCAGCTTCTCGCCCCAGGCCGTCTCGTCCGGCGCGACCAGGGAGGAGGGACACTTGTTCCGAGCAGCGACGATCACCTTCCAGTGGTTGATCTTCCCCGCGATGTCGAACGCCGACGACCAAGCGCCCGCGTGGGAATCCCCCCACAGGAGAACGGTCTCGGTGCCGGAAGGGTCGCCGAGGGAACACAGCTTCTCGGTGTTCTCGGTGATGTCGTCGATGCAGTCGTCCTGCCAAGCGACGGGTTTGTCCGCAAGCGATTCCGGCAAGTGGTCCCGATCCAGCTTGCCGAAGGCGGTGCCGCACTCCCGGTTTCCGAGAGCCGCCGCGGCGTAACAGCTGTCGCCCCTCGTGACCTTTGCGATCAGTGCGGCGTTCTCGGTAGCGGTTGCGGCGTTGCTCACTCCGACCGAGCCGATCGAGCCGATGACGAGCACTGCCGCCGCAGTCGCGCCGGCCACGAAGCTGCGCCGTCGTCGGGCGGTCAGCCATGGCGCACGCCGGAACGGTTCCTCCACCAGTCGCTGGCTTGCACCGGCCAGGACGAGCGTCGCCAGGATGATCGCGACCTTCTCGCGGGTGCCGAGGGCGTGACCGAGAGCGACCGGCAGGAGCACGATCAGCGGCCAGTGCCAGAGGTACGCAGAGTAGGAGACGTCACCGAGCCAGCGCACCGCGCCGAAGCGGGACGCGTACGCCCACGACCACACTCCGTCTTCCGACGATCGTGCTGCGATGACGAGTCCCGCACCCACCGTCGGGAGCAGCGCTGCAGCCCCGGGGAACGGCGTCGAGTCCGAGAACGCGAAGGTGGCGACCGCGATGCAGGCGATGCCGCCCCAGGCAAGCCATCCGGGGAGACGGACACGCTCCGGCAGAAGTGCGATGACAGCTCCGAAGGCGAACTGCCAGGCTCGAGCCGTCGTGTCGAAGAACGCGACGTCAGGATCGGACGCGGTGTGGATGAGCGACCAGACCAAGCTCAACGATCCCAGGACCAGCACGGCTGTCCCGAGCGCACGAATGAGGGGCACACGTCGACGATGCGCAACGAGAGCGACCGCGAGCAGTACGAGCGGCCAGACGATGTAGAACTGCTCCTCGACGGACAGGGACCAGAAGTGCTGCAGCGCACTCGGTTGGGAGGCCGCCTCGAGGTAGCTCACCGACTGTGAGGCGAGGTACCAGTTCTGCGAGAACAACGTGGAAGCGAGCGCACTCCACCCGGTCGGCGCGAGACTCGTCGCGGGGAGCAGGAGAACCGAGGCGATCAACACGAACACGATCACCAGCACGGCGGCCGGCGCCAGACGTCTGATACGACGAGCGTAGAAGTCGACCAGCAGCCGCGGAGTGGGCTGCGTCCCGATCGACCGCACCAGGTGACCGGTGATCAGGAAGCCTGAGATGACGAAGAACACGTCGACCCCGACGAAGCCCCCGGGAAGTCGATTGGGCCAGAGATGGTAGAGGACGACGAGTCCGATCGCGACTGCACGGAGCCCCTGGATGTCGGCCCGAAGGTGCGGTTTCGCTCGCTTCTGCACCAGAGCACTGTAGTGGACACGAGCGCGCGTCATTGAACGTCGCGGAGGGCGCCGCCCGGACGTCCCCCGTTCTGCGGGTACCGGGTACAGCGATCTCGGTCTAGCGTCGATGCAGGACCAGGTCAGGGGGTCGACATGTCCCGTCGTCGGACGATCCGCGGTGCTGCCATCAGCGCCCTCGCCATCGTCGCGGTGGTGCTCGCCGCGGCAGCGCCAGCCGCCGCGGCAACGAAACCCGCCCAGGTGACCGGTGTGACCAAGAGCACGCAGGACTGGGCCGGGAAGAGCGTCAAGGTGACGTGGAAGGGAGTATCCAACGCCACGAGTTACGTCGTGAAGTGGTCGACGCGTTCCGACCTCGGCAGCCCGGTCTACAAGGACACGTCGACAATCGGTGCTTGGATGACGAAGATCCAGCCGGGTACGACCTACTACGTCACCGTGGCGGCGAAGAACGGTTCCACGGCGGGAGCTTGGGCCAAGACCGTGACGACGAAGCTCCAACCGAATGCGGTATCGACGTTCGGGACCATCACGGCAAAGCCCGCGAACAACGCTGTGACGGTGTCGATCCCAGAGGTCGCGAATGCGAGCGATTACCGGATCCGCTGGTCCGCCGGCTCGAACGAGAACCGAACCCCAGACCGCTGGACACCGCACTTCACGCCGTGGTCGTCGGCGTTCGACCCGGCGACCCGCACCTGGACGTTGCCCGCGTCGGACAGCGACCTCACGTCCGTCGCGTACGGGAACCCCATCTACGTCCGGGCGATGGCACGGAACACCTACTTCGACTCGACCTACGTCCGGAAGTCCACCCAGGTCAGCGCCTGGCCCGTCCCAGCGAAGCCGGTCTCCTCGGACACGGTCGTGCACATCGCGAGCTACAACGTGCTGTGCTCGGGGTGCGAGAAGTCCGGCACCCCGACCTGGAGCACGCGAGCGCCGGCCATCGCGAACACGATCAACGCGAAGGACCCCGACGTGCTCACGGTGCTCGAGGCGAGCGGGTACTCCAACGGCAACGGATCGAGCCAGGCCTACGTCGATCTCGATCGGAGGCTCCCGAACCTCCAACTCGTCGACGACGCGCCCATGACGGTGGGCAAGTCGCACCAGGGCAACCGCATCCTCTACAACCCGGCGAAGTACTCCGTCCTCGCCCACGGAGTGCTCACCGGAATCAAGGACTACGAGGTCTACCCGGCGTCGTCTGCTCCCGACACCAACACGCCGTGGGCCAAGCTGCAGTCGAAGGACGGCTCCGGCACGACCTTCCTCGTGGTCGCCGCGCACTACGGGATCCCGAACAGCTCCTACTCTCAGCCGCGCAAGACGCTGTTGGGGCAGAACTCGACGCAGCTCCTGAGCGCCTTGAACAAGGTCAACCCGACGAACGCGAACGGCAAGCGTCTGCCGGTGATCCTCGGCGGGGACCTGAACGACAATCGGTACCCGGAAGACGCAATCGACGGGGCCCAGCCGACCCTCATCCGAGGAGGCTTCTACGACTCGTCGGCATCGCAGCACCGGTACGGCACCGCGAAGCCCACCTACAACAACTACAAGCCGGCGAGCCAGCAGATCGACGACCCGAACAAGGACGGGCAGCGGATCGACTACATCCTCACGCAGGGGTTCCAGGGCAGCGACGAGTTCGTCAACAACTGGAACCCGGGCACAGCGGTCATCCCGTCCGACCACAACATGATCGAGACGACGGTGCACGTGCCGGACGTCGGCTGAAGCCGGTCAGGCTGATCCGACGGCAGACCGCGTTCCGACGGGCTCGTCGATGCGCGGGCCACCGTCGAGCGCCTGCATCGACCGGAAGACCCGTTCGCAGTTGC
Organism: Curtobacterium luteum; assembly: GCF_001475545.1. GTDB lineage: Bacteria > Actinomycetota > Actinomycetes > Actinomycetales > Microbacteriaceae > Curtobacterium > Curtobacterium luteum_A. The sequence goes on from NZ_LDQC01000049.1 coordinate 66,478, forward strand.
GTTCATCGCGCGTGACGAACGCCTCCTCAGCGCGGCCGCGGTGCACGGGAGCCGAGGCGTAGTCTGCTGCGCCGATCTGCTCGAGGGCGGCTTCCACGCCCGGGACGTCCTCGGCGACCGGCCCGAAGCCGTCCCGAACGTAATCGAAGTACCCCCTGCGACCGACGTGGGTTCCGTCGAAGAACGACGCCGCGTCGAACTGGAAGTACACCAGGGGAACGTCGAGGAACGCGGCCTCGAAGCCGAGTGACGAGTAGTCCGTGACCATGACCGCCGCCCGGGCGAGGACGTCCTGCACGTTCTTCGTCGCGAAGTCCCACACCTCGACCCACTCCGGGATGTCGAAGTCGGCCAGGTAGGGCCGCATGTTCGGGTGCGGCATGAACACGATCCGCTTCCCGGTGCGCGCCGCGAGGTCGCGGACACGTTCCGACCCGACCAGTTGGTTGTACTGCTCGGCGTACTCGCTCGTGAGGAACGCGGGGTTCTTCAACCGCTCGTTGCTGCCGGGGACCTGTACTCCGGCGAGCTTCTTCCGCCAGGTCGGCATGATGAGGATCAAGTCCTGGTCCTCGACCGGCATGGACCGGCGCTTCCGGAGCAGCTCGTCGTGTCGGGGGAAACCGGTGAGCACGACCTCACGCTCAGTGAACGTGTACGGGCCGTCACCCGCGATCGACCGCTTCTCCTGCGGCGTCACCGTCACGAAGAGCTCGGCTGGCTTGGCGTTCACCCAACGGGAGATGTCGTAGTTGGTCACGCCGTGTTGGAGCCAGGTGAACGTGAACCGTGGCTCGCCGTACCGCCGGCGGTCGAGGGGGCTCACCACGTAGACGTCGATGTGTGACGAAGCGAGGTGCTTGGCGTGGAGGAGGAGTTTCAGCCAATCACGGCTCTTGTGCGCGACGAGGCGGAAGCCCTCGGCTTCGAGTCGTGCCCAATCCCTCGACTTCGCGTCGAGGACGAACCAGGCGTTGACCTCTGGATGGTGAGTCCGGACCCATCGGTACAGGTGCTCCGCGTTGTCGTTCGCGTCGGTGTTGCGGTCCATGAACACCCAGGCGTCCTGGAAGCGGTCGCGGACGCTCTTCGTACGGACGGAGACCCCGAGGATGGCGTCCTCGAGCCTGCGTTTGTAGACCCCTCGCCGAGCCTTGCCGTACACGGCCGCGGCCGTTCGACGGAGATACCGAGTCGCCGGGGTGTCGACGTCCGCCCACTTGTTCTCGAGTCGCTTTCGCTGCCCGAGGATCTGCGGCTTCAGCTGCCGGAGCGTGAGCGCTTCTTCCGGCTCGTACCGCTCACCTCGCGTGAACGGGAGCACACGGCCATCCACCCACAACCGCGTGAGCCGAGCTCGTTCGATCCAGAGGTGTCGCTGCCGCAGCACCGTGCGTCCGTAGAAGACGAAGTCCTGATCCTTCGCGTAGACGGGCGCGACCTCGCGCCCGTCGACGACGATCCGCTCTGCTGGACGGTCCCCGGTGAACCAGTAGGTGATCTTGACGTGCTGCCGCACCTCGTCGACCCGCTCGAGCTTCGCGTAGGTCGGCCGCTCGGACATCCCGGAGTACCCGATGAGCAGCGCCCGGCGGACGGCGAACTCGACCCACATGATGTCGAACGAATGGATCGCGTCGTCCGAGATCTTGCTGCGGATCGCGGCGACGAGCCGGTGGAACTCGTCGAAGGTCGACGGTGGGGCGAGTGCGGACGGAGAGTTGAGCGCGCGCTCGTTCTTGAAGTACCAGAACAGGTCGTAGAGCACGGTGTTCTCGAGCCAGCGGGGCACGGAGCCGACTCGCTCCGCCCGCTCCAGCAGGTCCAGGGCACCGTGTCGAAGAACATCCGTGTACTTGCCCGGGTGGTCGAAGTGCGTCTCCATCAACGACGTGCCGTCGCCACGCATCCGATAGTGGTACTTCGCGGAGGCGAGGACACCGATGTCGCTCTTCCGGGTCGCCAGCAGGTACCGGCCGATGAAGTGGGCATCCTCGAAGACGGGACGGACCCGCCCGTCGAACTCGATCCCGTGCGCTCGGATGTCGTCGACCCGGAAGAACGCGGAGTTCACCGCGAGCTGGATCACCGGCTCCTGGTCGAGGTCGATGATCCGTGAGCCCTTCGCGAACTTCATGCGCAGTGGATGGGTGTTGAGCAGCTCCTGTCCTTCGTTGAGCCGCATCTGGTGCGTCGCGAGCATGCCCACTCGGGGCGCTCCGTGCAGATCGATGAACTTCACGACTTCTTCGAAGTACCGGTCATCGAAGACGTCGTCGGGATCCGCGAACGTCACCCATTCGGCGTCGACCAGCTCGATACCGGTGTTCCGGGCTGCCGCGACCCACGCGTTCGCCTGCGTGGTCACCACGACGTGGTCCTCGCGCCCCGAGGCCCACCGACGAAGGATCGCGAGACTGTCGTCGGTCGAGCCGTCGTCGACGAAGACGAGCTGTGTCTGCCGGAGCGGGTACGTCTGGCGTTCGAGTGACGTGAGCAGGTCCGGGAGGAACCGCGCGACGTTGTACACGGCGAACACGGCGCTGACCTTGAAACGGTGCTGCGTCGGCGGCATGGCGGACGTCATCTCTGACACGGGTGTCCCCTCTTGCGGTCGAGCTCGCGCTCAGACGGTTTCGTTGTACGCCTTGACGACGTCGTCGGTCTTGCCGATCATCTTCAGCTCGCCCTCGTTGAGCCAAGCCACCTCGTCGCACATGTCCTTGACCGTGTTCATCGAGTGGGAGACGAGGATGACCGTCCGGCCCTCCTCCTTCATCTCCTTGAACTTGGTCCGGCACCGCTTCTGGAACGTCGCGTCCCCCACGGCCAGCACCTCGTCCACGACCAGGATGTCCGGCGTCACCGCGACGGCCACGGAGAACCCGAGCCGCACGTACATGCCCGACGAGTAGTTCTTCACGGGCTGGTCGATGAAGTGGCCGACGCCGGAGAACGACACGATCTCGTCGAACTTCCGCGCCACCTCCTTGCGGCTCATCCCGAGGATCGACCCGTTGAGGAAGACGTTCTCGCGCCCGGACAGCTCCGGGTGGAAGCCGGACCCGACCTCGAGCAGCGACGCCTGCTTGCCACGGGCGGTGATGGCGCCCTCCTCGGGCCAGAGGATCTTCGCGAGGCACTTGAGGAGCGTCGACTTGCCCGAACCGTTCTTGCCGATGAGGCCGAAGGTCGTGCCGTGCGGGACCTCGAACGAGACGTCCTTGAGGGCCCAGAAGTCCTCGTGCACGGACTTCTTCCCGCGCATCACCATGCTCTTCAGCGAGTCGTTCCGCTCGTGGTACATGCGGAACCGCTTGGAGACGTGTTCGACGGACACTGCAGCATCGGTCACAGGAGTTCAGCCAGCTTCTTCTCGTTGCGGGAGAACACGAAGTAGCCGAGTGCGAGCGAAGCGAAGCCTGCGATGGCGCACGCGACCAGGTCGGTCCAGTTCGGGAGGCGGTTGTCGTACATGAGGTTGCGGAAGACCTCGGAGAACCGCTCGATGGGGTTGAGCTTGTAGACGTGGATGATCCACGGGTGCCCGGCCTTGTTCGCGGCCTGCTCGACGAGCGACAGCGGGTAGATGATCGGCGACAGGTACATCCACATCTGCAGAGCGATGCCGACGAGGTGCTGCATGTCGCGGAAGTGCACGTTGACGATCGACAGGATCAGGCCGAGGCCGGCCGCGAACATCGCCAGGAACACCATGGTCAGCGCGATGAGCGGGATGAAGAGCCAGAACTTGGAGCCGGCGATCGCAAGGGCGATGAGGAGGACACCCATCTCGACGACCCAGGTGAAGCCGAAGGACCCGACGGCCGCGAGCGGCAGCGTCATCCGCGGGAAGTACACCTTCTTGATGAGCGACCCGTTCGACACGATCGAGGTCATGCCGGAGTTGATGACGTTCCTGGCGAAGATCCACGGCAGCAGGCCGCACATGAGCCACAGTGGGTAGATGTTCAGCCCGCTGGGGTCGCCGACCTCGAGCCTCGCCCGGAAGATGAACGAGTAGACGATGGTGTAGATCAGCATCGTCGCCAGCGGGTTGATGAGCGACCACAGCTGACCGAAGACGGTGCGGCGGTACTTGCCCTTCACCTCTCGTGCTGTGAGGTTCGCCAACAGTTCCCGTGACGACACGAGCTCGTTCAGGTAGGACATGCTTGGGGCGAAGGCTCCTCCGGGGCGCGTTCGACCGCGCTCCTGATCGGTAGGGTGACGAGGTATTCTCGCACAGCCCGGCGGGGACCCTGGATGCCACGCCTGCAAGAGCACTCATGTGGCTGCATGAAGAAGCCTCGGTGAACGCGTAGGCTGTCACGGTGCTCATCAGCTTCGTCAATCATTCGACGGCGCCTGTGAGCCTCGGGGGCGCGGAGCGGAGCCTGCTCAGGTTCGTCGAGGACTGGCAGGCAGCGGACCCGTCGATGCGTCCCACCTTCGTCACCAAGGCTCCCCGAGGGAAGTTCACCGCCGCGCTCGACGAGCGTGGCTGGGAGTACGCCGCGTTCCGGTACCGCGGCTGGGCCCTCCCGAGCCCCCAGCCAGCGCCCGCCGCGGAACGCGCGGCCTTCGCGACCGTGGACTACGCCGCCGTGAACGCGATCATCCGCCTCTACGAGCGCGAGCGCCCCGACCTCGTCGTCACGAACACCCTCGTCGCGCCGTGGGCGTCGTTCGCGGCAGCCGTGCTCGGCATCCCGCAGGCGTGGTTCGTCCGCGAGTACGGCGACCTCGACCACGGCCTGCACTTCCAGACCGGACGCGCGGGCGTCCTCGGCGACATCGGCCTCATAGCGGGTGCCGTCATCACGAACTCCGAGGCGATGCGCACGCACCTCGCGCAGTACATCCCGGCCGAGAAGCTCTCGATCGCGTACCCGACGGTCGACACCGAGCGGCTGCTCGCCACCCGGTCCGACTCCCCCGCGGTCACCCCGTTCCCGCAGGCCGAGCCCGGGCTCAGGATCACGGTCGTCGGTCGGGTCGAGGAGTCGAAGGGCCAGCACCGCGTCATCGACGCCCTCGGCCAGCTGCACGAGCACGGCGTCGCCGCGAGCGTCTGCTTCGTCGGCGGGTGGAAGCACCCCGGCGAGGACCAGCGCCTCACCGACCGCGCCCGCGCGCTCGGCGTCGCGGACCGCGTCGTGTTCGCCGGCGAGCAGGCCGCGCCGGCACCGTTCGTCGAGGCCGCCGACGTCTGCGTCACGCCGTCGACCATCGAGGCGTTCGGTCGCACGACGGCGGAGTACATGACGCTCGGCAAGCCCGTGGTCGCCACCCGCACCGGCGGCAGTGCCGAGCTCATCGAGCCCGGTGTCACCGGCATGCTCGTCGACGCGGACGACACGACGGCGCTCGCGGACGCGCTGGCGGCCTACGCCGCCGACCCCGGATCGGCCGGGAGGCACGGCGCGGCTGCCCAGGAGCGGCTCACGTCGGTCCTCGGCGCGGGTCACGACAACGCGGCCGCGATCGCTCGCCTCTCCTCCCTGGTCGGCACCGAGGGCTACCGGCTCCCGCAGGCAGCGCGGTACTGGTTCGAGTTGCCCGGTGCGTACGCGTCGCTCGGTGCGACGAGCGCCCGTGCGGCCGTCGGCCTCCTCGCGAACCGCGTGCGGACCCGGAGCGGCGCCGTCGGCCGTGTCCTGGCCCGCCCGGGAGCCGTGGTCCGGAAGCTGGTCCGCCGGTGAGCGCGGCACGACGGCCGGTCACCATCGTGGTCCCGGTCTACGACGACCTCCCGGGGCTCGAACGCTGCATCGAAGCGCTGCTCGAGACCGTCGACTTCAGCGTCGACCGGGTGCTCCTCGCGAACGACGTCGGGCCGCGTGTCGACAAGATCGAGGCCCGCGTCCTCGAGCTCGTGGGCGACCACCCCGGGTTCGAGTACGCGCGCAACGCACGGAACCTCGGCTTCGTCGGCAACTGCAACCGTGCCGTGCTCGAACTCGACCAGACCGGCAACGACGTCCTGCTGCTCAACAGCGACACCGTGCCGCTGCCCGGCTTCCTCGACGAGATGACGGCCGTCCTCCAGGAGGACGACTGGATCGGCGTGGTGTGTGCGCGGAGCGACAACGCGACGATCGCCTCGTACCCGTACGCTCGCCGGAACCCGCGGGCGAACCTCGTACCTCGCCGCACCCGCGAACTCCACGGCCGGACGAAGTACCTGCTGCCGCAGTACACGGTCTCCCCCGTCGCGATGGGTTTCTGCTTCCTCATCCGCCGCGAGGTGATCGACCGCTTCGGCCTGTTCGACGACGTGTTCTCGCCGGGCTACGGCGAGGAGAACGACTTCTGCCTCCGCATCAACGAGCACGGCTTCCAGTCCGTCCTCGCGAACCGCGCCCTCGTCCTGCACACCGGGTCGACGAGCTTCAGCGGCGACCGCGGCCCATCGCTGCGCCTCGAGCACGAGCGCATCCTGCTCGAGCGCTACCCGTTCTACGCCGGCGCCGTCGCCCTGTTCCTCGCGCGCCACCGGGACGCGGTCGACGTGTTCGCCGATGCCTTCATGCCGGACGACGACGTGGTCCGCGTCGCACTGCACCTGCCGGAGGCGCTCACCAGCAGGGTCGTCGAACGGACGAAGCAGGTCCTCGAGGCCGCGCCCGACGACGTCGTCGTGACGCTCATCGTCGCGAAGCCGCAGCTCCGGACCGCTCGTCAGGCCTTCCCGGGAGCGGCGATCGCGGTCGGCGGACGCCCTCGGCAGATCTTCGACGTCGCCGTCGCGCTCGGAGCGCTGACCACGTTCGGACAGCTCTCGGCGCTCAACGCGAACGCGCCCCGGTGGATCCTCGTCGACCCGGTGTCGCAGGACCTCCGCTGGTCGCACGCGGTCTCGAACCACCGCGCCTCGGCCATCGACCGCATCCTCCGCCGCTTCGAGAACCAGAGCACGAGCTGGCAGGACGGTACCGAACTCGTCCGCCTCATCCGGACTGCCGTCGCGACCGACATCGACCCGGCGGCGCTCCGTGCCCGCTGGCACGCGGTGTCGGACATCGCCGAGGCCACCGGACTGCTCGTGCACCGAGCCACCGTCTCCATCCGGCGACTCACCGCGCTCACCTTCGGAGCACGCAACCCGCGACTCGTCGCACGCATCCGCTCCATCACCGGCCGCGGTGCCTGACCCGCGTCCGCGCCACCGGCCGGTCGGCCTCACGGCCACTCGGCCGTTCCGACTGGCCGTGGTCGTGCTGCTCGGCGTCTGGGCGCTGTACCAGTGCTTCTGGAACCTCCTCGGACAGAACGTCCACGGCGACGAGTCCATCTACGTCCGCGCAGGCTGGTCCTACCTGCACGGGGACTTCTCCGCGAACCGCGAGCACCCGCCGACGGCGAAGTACCTGTTCGGTGCCGCGCAGGTGCTGTTCGGGCAGGGCGTCCTCGGTCCCCGTGTCGTGGTCGGGGTCCTCGTCGTGCTGGTCGGTGCCGCCCTGTTCTGGTGGTTCCGGAAGGAGACCGGGTTCTGGACGGGCGTGCTCGTCGCCGCGGTCTGGCTGCTCACCCCGCGCGACTTCCTCGGTGCCCGGGTCGATCGGTACGCGCTGCTCGACCCGGTGATGATCGCGTTCGCCGTCCTGGCCCTCGCGACCGCCTGGGCGTGGATCCGCAGTGGTCGTCCGTGGCTCGCCCCGGTCTCCGGCGTGTTGTTCGCGTTCTCGGTGACGTCGAAGGTCTCGACCATCGTGCTGCTGCCGGCGTTCGTCCTCCTGCCCCTGCTCTTCCGCCAGCCGCGGCGGCTCCTCAGCGGTGGGGTGGCGTGGCTGATCGCCTTCGTGCTGGCCGTGGTCGCCCTCTACGCGCCGATGGGCACGCGGTCAGCGATCGCGTACATGGTCCGGTTCCAGAACGGTCAGAACGAGAACGGACACCCACTCAGCATCGCGGGAGAGGTCCACACGTTCGCACCCTGGTGGGCGAACGCGTACTTCCTGTGGCACGGCGTCGGCACGGTCACGACCGTCGTGCTCGTCCTGGGACTGCTGGCGGCCCTGTTGCTGCGCCCCGGCCGGCTCGTCGCGTTCCTCGGGACCGCTCTCGGCCTGCTCGTGGTCTTCTACACGTTCGTCGCACACATCGCGCTCGCGAACTACTACGCCGCCTGGATGCCACTGCTCATCGCGCTCGCAGCACTGGGGATCACTCGGGTGGCCGCAGCCGTCCGTCCTCCGCTCGGTGCGGTCGCCGTCGCCGTCCTCGTCGCGGCCCTGGTGGTCCCGGCAGCCGCGGAGAGCGTCACGATCGCTCGGACCCACCCGACGGGCATCGCGCTCGTCGCCCGGTGGCTCGACGACCACGGTCGATCCGCGGGAGGTGTCCTGTTCGCTGCGGCGACGCCGACGCTCACGGACCCGTACTTCGCCGGTCGCGGCTCGATGGAGACCGACGACGGTCCGTTCGTCGCCCTCGTGGTCGGGGGCGATCGGCGCTTCCCACCCTCTGACGAGGTGACGACGTTCCTGAAGGACCACCGCACGGAGCTCCGCCGCACGGACATCGACGGCTTCGCCGTCTGGACTCCTCGCTCCGGGTCCATCGTGGAGCAGCAGCGCCGGCTGACCGTGACCGACTGACGCGCGTCCGCGAACGCGACCACCCACCGGCCTGGAGGCACCCGGCGGCCCCGTCCCGCGCCTCCAGGCCGTCAGACCACCGCGTCGATGACGGGGCGGTGGCGCGCCGCGGCGGTCGCGTCCCACGCGCCGAGCAGGTGCAGCGTCGCGATGCGGAACGCGAGCGCGCGGACCAGCAGCTGCGACCACTCGGTGATGCCGTCGCCGAGCGCACCGAGGCGACCGAGTGGGAACGCGTGCCAGCAGACGGCGTCGACCGCGGCGACGGCGGAGCCGAGCCCGGCCGGTCGCCAGTACGGCGGCCAGTCGATGACGGTCGGCGGGTGCCCTCCGGCGAACAGGACGTTGCCGAGCAGGTCGCCGTGCACGAGCTGGAACGGCGACCGGACCGGCCTGAACGCAGCGGCGAGGCGGTCGAGCGACGGGTCACGGGGCAGCGGTTCCTCTTCCCAGGCCATGCGGTCGGCCCGGCTCCAGGCGTCGTCGGGCCGGACCGGATCCGACCCGGCACCGAGGAAGGCCGGACGGTCCAGGTGAGCGAGCGCGCGGTGGAAGGCCCGTCCGGCACGGAGGACGTCCTCGACGCGGCGCTCGTCGGCGCGGCCGGGCACGAACTCCCAGGCCTCCCAACTGCCGGAGCGCCACGCGCCGTCGGTCGTGGCGATCGGCCGCGGAGTCCGGAACGCTGAGGTGTGCGGCAGCTCGGCCAGGACGGTCGCGCGCCAGTCGGTCACCGTGGGGCCGTCGTCTGGCCGGAGCACGACGTCGCCCACGCGCCAGGCCATGCCGCGGCCTCCCGGGAGCCGGACGGGCGTGACGCCGGCCGCCCCGAAGGCGCGCAGCACGGCGTCGTCGGGGCGGTCGGGCGTCACGTCAGACCAGGCAGCGCGGCCCGAGCAGGCTCTTCAGCTCGCCGAAGAGGTCCGGTGTCAGGTTCACGGGGAACGGCAGCTCGAACGTCCGGGCGACGTCGTCCTTGAGGAGCTTCAGCCGCACCTCGGTCGCGCCGCTGTGCCGGCCGAGCACCGCCGCGAGCTCGGTGACGATCTCGGTGGTCGCCTGACGCTCGGGCAGGCTGAGGGTCAGCGGGCCGGAACCCATGACGTCACCGACGTTCGGCTGGAACATGCTCACCGCGTGCAGGGCCTTGCCGTCGTCGCGGACGTTCACCCGCCCCCGGAGCACGACGATCGAGTCCGCCACGAGGGACGGGCCGAACTCCTGGTAGGTCTTGCCGAGGAACATGACGCCGATCTCGCCGCCGAAGTCCTCGATCTGCACGATGCCGTACGGGTTGCCGGACGACTTCGCCACACGGTGCTGCACGCTCGTCAGGAGCCCCGCGACCGTGACGGTCTCGCCCTCGACCGAGTCGTCCGCCCCGATGAGGTCGGCGATGGTGATCGACTGGTGCTTCGCGAGCTCGATCTCGAGGCCCGCGAGCGGGTGGTCGGACACGTAGAGACCGAGCATGTCCCGCTCGAACGCGAGCTTGTCGCGCTTCGACCACTCCGGCCGGTCGGGCACCTGCGACACCGGAGCGGCGGACGGCTGCTCCTCGGCGACCTCGGCGAACAGCGAGTCGAAGTCGAACCCGACGTTGCCGTTCGCCTCGTCGCGCTTGACCTTCACCGCGGATTCGACAGCGCCCTCGTGGATCTCCACCAGGGAGCGCCGGGTGTTGCCGAACTCGTCGAACGCGCCGGCCTTGATGAGGGACTCGACCGTGCGCTTGTTCGCCGAGGAGATCGGGATCTTGCGGAGGAAGTCGTGGAACGACTCGAACGCACCCTTCTCGGTGCGGGCCTTCACGATGTCGTCGACGACGTTGAAGCCGACGTTCCGGATGGCGCCCATGCCGAAGCGGATGTCGTCGCCGACGGCCGCGAAGAAGCCGATCGACTCGTTGACGTCCGGCGGCATGACCTTGATGCCCATGCGACGACACTCGTTGAGGTAGAGCGCGAGCTTGTCACGGGCGTCGCCGACGCTCGTGAGCAGCGCCGCCATGTACTCGGCCGGGTAGTGCGCCTTGAGGTACGCCGTCCAGAACGAGACCACGCCGTAGGCCGCCGAGTGCGCTTTGTTGAACGCGTAGTCGGAGAACGGCAGCAGGATGTCCCACAGCGTCTTGATCGCTGCGTCGGAGTACCCGTTGTCCTTCATGCCCTGCTCGAAGCCGGCGAACTGCTTGTCGAGCTCGGACTTCTTCTTCTTGCCCATCGCGCGGCGGAGGATGTCCGCCTGACCGAGCGAGAAGCCCGCGACCTTCTGCGCGATCGCCATGACCTGCTCCTGGTAGATGATCAGACCGTAGGTCTGGTCCAGGATGTCGGCGAGCGGCTCGGCGAGCTCGGGGTGGATCGGCGTGATCGCCTGCTCGCCGTTCTTGCGGAGGGCGTAGTTCGTGTGCGAGTTCGCACCCATCGGCCCCGGACGGTACAGGGCGATGAGCGCGGAGATGTCCTCGAAGTTGTCCGGCTTCATGAGCCGGAGCAGGCCACGCATCGGCCCGCCGTCGAGCTGGAACACGCCGAGGGTGTCGCCGCGCTGCAGGAGCTTGTAGGCCTCTTCGTCCTCGAGGCCCATCGTCTCGAGGTCGAGCTCGATCCCCCGGTTCGTCCGGATGTTGTCGAGCGCGTCACTGATGATGGTGAGGTTGCGGAGCCCCAGGAAGTCCATCTTGATCAGGCCGAGCGACTCCGCTGCCGGGTAGTCGAACTGCGTGACGATCTGGCCGTCCTGCTCCCGCTTCATGATCGGGATGATGTCGATCAGCGGGTCACTCGACATGATGACGCCGGCCGCGTGCACGCCCCACTGACGCTTCAGCCCCTCGAGTCCGAGGGCGGTGTCGAAGACGGTCTTCGCCTCGGGGTCGGTCTCGACCACGGTGCGGACGTCGACGGCTTCCTTGTAGCGCGGGTGATCCTTGTCGAAGATCCCGGTGAGCGGGATGTCCTTGCCCATGACGGGCGGCGGCATCGCCTTCGTGAGCTTCTCGCCCATGCCGAACGGGAAGCCGAGGACGCGCGAGGAGTCCTTGAGCGCCTGCTTCGCCTTGATGGTGCCGTACGTCACGATCTGCGCGACGCGTTCGGAGCCGTACTTCTCGGTGACGTACTTGATCGCCTCACCGCGGCGCCGGTCGTCGAAGTCGACGTCGAAGTCGGGCATCGAGACGCGGTCCGGGTTGAGGAAGCGCTCGAAGATCAGGCCGTGCCGGATCGGGTCGAGGTCGGTGATGCGCATCGCGTACGCCACCATCGAGCCGGCACCGGAACCACGGCCGGGGCCGACGCGGATGCCGTTGTTCTTCGACCAGTTGATGAAGTCGGCGACGACGAGGAAGTACCCCGGGAAGCCCATCTGGTTGATGATGCCGACCTCGTAGTCGGCGCGCTCCTGGACCTCGGGCGTGATGCCGTCCGGGTAGCGGTACTCGAGGCCCTTCCGGACCTCCTTCTCGAACCAGGAGTGCTCGGTCTCACCCTCGGGCACCGGGAACTTCGGCATGTAGTTCGCGGCGGTGTCGAACTCGACGTTGCACCGCTCCGCGATGAGCAGCGTGTTGTCGCAGGCCTCGGGGGTGTCGCGGAAGAGGTGCCGCATCTGCTGCGGGGTCTTCAGGTAGAACTCGTCGGCGTCGAACTTGAAGCGGTTCGGGTCGTTCAGCGTCGCACCCGACTGCACGCAGAGGAGCGCCGCGTGCGACTTCGCGTCGTGGGCGTGCGTGTAGTGGAGGTCGTTCGTGCCGACCAGCGGGATCCCGAGGTCCTTCGCGAGGCGGATGAGGTCGCTCATGATCCGCCGCTCGATCTCGAGCCCGTGGTCCATGATCTCGGCGAAGTAGTTCTCCTTGCCGAAGATGTCGCGGTAGTCCGCCGCTGCCTTGACGGCCTCGTCGTACTGCCCGAGACGCAGGCGCGTCTGGATCTCCCCCGAGGGGCAGCCGGTCGTCGCGATGATGCCCTCGTGGTACTCCTGCAGCAGCTCGATGTCCATGCGGGGCTTGAAGTAGTACCCCTCGAGCGAGGCCCTCGACGACAGCCGGAACAGGTTGTGCATGCCCGTCGTGTTCTCGGCGAACATCGTCATGTGCGTGTACGAACCCGCACCCGAGACGTCGTCCCCGCCGCCGTCGCCCCAGCGCACACGGGTCTTGTCGGAGCGGTGCGTGCGGGGCGTGATGTACGCCTCGGTCCCGATGATCGGCTTGACGCCGCCGGCCTTCGCGGCCTTCCAGAACTCGAACGCACCGAACATGTTGCCGTGGTCGGTGACGGCGACGGCGGGCATGCCCTGGGCGGCCGTCTCGGCCACCAGGTCGCCGAGACGCGCGGCACCGTCGAGCATCGAGTACTCGCTGTGCACGTGCAGGTGGACGAAGGAGTCGGAATCCGACACGGAACCTCCGGTTCGCGGGAGCTGCTGCGGTGTGGGAACAGCCTAACCGCGACCACCCACATCCTCGGCGCGTCGGCGCGGCGGCGGGCGGCTCCGGTTCCGGCCGCTTCGAGTGCGCGGCACCGAGGCCGGGCACGACACGCGCAAGCGCTGGTCGCCGGGGTCGCACGACACGCCGCGTGCGTGCCATCGAGGTGGCACGAAGTGTCGCCGCGGAGCGTCGAGAGCGACACGTTCCGCGACCTCGGCGGACGCAGCCGGGCGTGTCGAGCACGCCGGGCGAACGCGCGGCTGTGGGGCGCGCGCTGACGGACGGGAGGCGCGCGGCGGGCTGGCGCCGCGCCTCCAGTCCGTCGCGGGGTTCGTCGCCCGCGGGGCGTGCCGCCGAGCGGTCACGACGCGCCGCTCGCAGGTCGCCGAGGTCGCACGACGCGCCGCTCGCAGGTCGCCGAGGTCGCACGACGCGCCGCGTGCGTGCCGCCGTGGTTGCACGAAGTGTCGCCTCGGGCCGTCGAGAGCGACACATTGCGCGACCTCGTCGACCGTGGTCGGGCGCGCCGGCGACTCGACCGCGCGCGCAACCGCAGACGGCGTACAGGCAGGTCGCACGAGGTCACACGACGCGCCGCGTGCGTGCCGCCGTGGTTGCACGAAGTGTCGCCTCCGGCCGTCGAGAGCGACACATTACGCGACCTCGTCGACCGCGGTCGGGCGCGCCGGCGACTCGACCGCGCGCGCAACCGCAGACGGCGTACGGGCAGGCCGCCGAGGTTCCACGACGCGCCGCCCACGTGCCGCCGTGGTCGCACGAAGTGTCGCCTCGGGCCGTCGAGAGCGACACATTACGCGACCTCGTCGACCGCGGTCGGGCGCGCCGGCGACTCGACCGCGCGCGCAACCGCCGACGGCGTACGGGCAGGCCGCCGAGGTTCCACGACGCGCCGCCCACGTGCCGCCGTGGTCGCACGAAGT
>NZ_LDQC01000005.1 GCF_001475545.1 Curtobacterium luteum
CCGCGGAAGTGTCCGCGGAGCCGAGTCTCGGCTTCGGTGCCCGGTCGCGCGGCCGTGCGACTCCGGCGACGGGCGCCAGGGTGCGGACGCGACTGCCTGGAGGTCCGGGGCTCGCCCGCCGGACCGGTGTCGGGCCTCCAGACGGTCGCCCTGGGCGCGGCGGCGCGCCCCGAGACTCGGCTCCGCGGACGTCACGCGCGTTCCGGTGCCGCGGAAGTGTCCGCGGAGCCGAGTCTCGGCCTGGCGCGCACCGCGCCCTCACCGCGCCCTCACCGCGCCCTCACCGCGCCCTCACCGCGCGCGCACCACACCGCGCCCGCGCGGCCGTGCGTGGGTACGGTGGCGGCATGAGCGACGAACGCATCGAGTCCCAGTGGTGGTTCAACGAGAAGACGCACGAGGTGGAGCAGGGCCCGCAGTCGCCGCAGCGCGACCGCATCGGCCCGTTCGACACCCGCGAGGAAGCGCAGCACGCCCTCGACCGCATCAAGGCGAACAACGAGCGGTGGGACGACGAAGACTGACCCGGGAACCAATAGGCTGAGCATCCCAGCTGCTCCACGGAAAGGGCGTCAATGGACAAGCAGACGGACTTCGTGCTCCGCACCATCGAGGAGCGCGGCATCAAGTTCATCCGACTCTGGTTCACCGACGTCATCGGGACGCTCAAGTCGGTCGCGATCGCGCCGGCCGAGGTCGAGGGCGCGTTCGCGGAGGGCATCGGCTTCGACGGCTCCGCGATCGAGGGCCTGACCCGCAGCTACGAGGCCGACGTGCTCGCGCACCCGGACCCCTCGACGTTCCAGATCCTCCCGTGGCGCGGCGAGATCGACCCGACCGCGCGGATGTTCTGCGACATCACGACGCCGGACGGCCAGCCCGCCGTCGCCGACCCGCGCAACGTCCTCAAGCGGACCCTGGCGAAGGCGAGCGAGCGCGGGTTCACGTTCTACACGCACCCGGAGATCGAGTTCTACCTCCTGAAGAGCCGCGACTGGAAGGACGGCGGCCCGCAGCCCGTCGACCAGGCCGGGTACTTCGACAACGTCCCGGGCGGCAGCGCGCACGACTTCCGCCGCCGCTCGGTGCGGATGCTCGAGGACCTCGGCATCTCGGTGGAGTTCTCCCACCACGAGGCCGGCCCCGGCCAGAACGAGATCGACCTCCGCTACGCCGACGCACTGACGATGGCCGACAACATCATGACCTTCCGCACGGTCGTGAAGGAGGTGGCGATCGAGCAGGGCGTCTACGCGACGTTCATGCCGAAGCCGCTGTCGGGCCAGCCGGGCTCGGGCATGCACACGCACGTGTCGCTCTTCGAAGGCGACCAGAACGCCTTCTACGAGGCCGGCGGCCAGTACCAGCTCTCGGAGACCGCGAAGCACTTCATCGCCGGCGTCCTCCGCCACGCGCCCGAGATCACCGCGGTCACGAACCAGTTCGTGAACTCGTACAAGCGGCTCTGGGGCGGGGACGAGGCCCCGTCGTTCGTCACCTGGGGGCACAACAACCGCTCGGCGCTCGTCCGCGTCCCGCTGTACAAGCCGAACAAGGGCCAGTCGGCGCGCATCGAGTACCGGGGCATCGACTCAGCGGCGAACCCGTACCTGGCGTACTCGCTGCTCCTCGCTGCCGGGCTCAAGGGCATCGACGAGGGCTACGAGCTCCCAGCCGAGGCCGAGGACAACGTCTGGAGCCTGTCTGACTCCGAGCGCCGGGCACTCGGCTACAAGCAGCTCCCGGCGAGCCTCGACCACGCGCTCGGCCTGATGGAGGACTCCGAGCTCGTGGCGGAGACCCTCGGCGAGCAGGTGTTCAACTTCGTGCTGCTCAACAAGCGGCAGGAGTGGAAGGCCTACCGCGACCAGGTGACGCCGTTCGAGCTCGACACGAACCTCGGCGCCCTGTAGCCCAGCGGACATGACCGGTCGGACGAAGACGTCACGGTCCGAGCTCGCCCGGCTCGGTTTCGCCGAGCTCTCGGAGAGCCTCGAGCGGATCGCCGCCCTCGAGCGGACCGCCGGCCTGGAGGCACGGTTCGGCTCCGTCCTGCCCCAGGCGGGGAACGGGTCTGCCGCGGTGGGCGGCGGGGCCGCTCCTGCCGGCCTGCCCGGGTTCGACCCGGCGGCCGTGTGGGGTGCGACCGCTGACCCGGACGGCGCCCTCCGGTCGCTCGAACGCCTGTCGGAGCGTGCGCCCGACCGGCTCGGTGCGGTCCTCGCCGACGGTGCCGCGGCCGAGCGCCTCATCCGCCTGCTCGGGGCGTCGGTCGGGCTCGGCGACTTCCTCCACCGCCGGCCGACCGAGCTCGCGCTGCTGTTCGACCCCGTGACGCCCCCGTGGACGCAGGAGGCGTACACCGCCTCGTTGCTCGACGCCGTCGACGGGGCCACCGGTGAGGACGCCCGGCTCCGGCTCCGCGTGCGCTACCGGCGGCACCTGGCGCACATCGCCCTCTTCGACGTCCTGCACGACGCGCCGACCGAGGCGTTCCCCGCCGTGGCCGCGGGGCTCGCCGACCTCGCCGGCGCGGCGCTCGAGGCCGCTGTCGACATCGCCCGACGCGAGGTGCCGTTCCCCGCCGCGGACGTCGCGGCGACCCCGCTCGCGGTCATCGCCATGGGCAAGGCGGGCGCGCGTGAGCTCAACTACGTCAGCGACGTCGACGTCATCTTCGTGACCGAACCCACGCGCGACGACGAGGCGGACACCGGCGTGGGCACCGACCGTGCCGTGCTCATCGCCACCCGTCTCGCCGTCGCGGCGACCCACGCGATCACCGACCTCGCAGCCGAGCCCGCGCTGTGGGAGGTGGACGCGAACCTCCGTCCGGAGGGCAAGGACGGCGCGCTCGTCCGCACGCTCGACTCCCACGTGGCGTACTACCAGCGGTGGGCGAAGGAGTGGGAGTTCCAGGCGCTCCTCAAGGCCCGGCCGATCGCCGGCTCTGCGGACCTCGGGCAGCGGTACGCCGACGCCGTGGCCCCCTTCGTGTGGAACTCCGCCACCCGACCCGGGTTCGTCGAGTCCGTCCAGCGCATGCGGGAGCGCGTCACCGAGCACATCCCGGACGCCGAGGTCGACCGGCAGCTCAAGCTCGGTCCGGGCGGCCTGCGCGACGTCGAGTTCACGGTGCAGCTGCTCCAGCTCGTGCACGGCCGAGACGACGAGAGCGTCCGCGAGCGCTCGACCCTCGACGCGATGGAGGCCCTCACCCGTGCCGGCTACGTCGGTCGTCCCGAGGCCGCTCGCTTCGGGCCGGACTACGCCCTGCTCCGGGTCCTCGAGCACCGCATCCAGCTCCGACGACTGCAGCGCACGCACCTGATGCCCTCCGACGAAGAGGAACTGCGCGTCCTGGCGCGGGCGAGCGGGTTCGCGACGTCCGCGTCCGCGCTGGAGGCACGGTGGCGGTCGGTCAAGCTCGAGGTCCGCGGACTCCACGAGCGGCTGTTCTACCGCCCGTTGCTGTCCGCGGTCGCGGCGACCGACGGCGAGATCGTCCTGACGAGCGACCAGGCGGCCGACCGCCTCGGCGCGATCGGCTTCGCGGATCCGGCGGGGGCGCTCGGCCACATCCGCGCCCTCACCCAGGGGACGAGCCGGCGCGCGACGATCCAGCGGAACCTGCTCCCGGTGTTGCTGCGGTGGATGGCCGAGGGGCCGGCGCCGGACCGCGCACTGTTGGCGTTCCGACGGCTCAGCGACACCCTGGGGGAGTCGAGCTGGTTCCTCCGGATGCTGCGCGATTCCTCGGGAGCCGCGCACTCGCTCACCACCGTGCTCTCCGAGTCGGCGTTCCTGTCCGGGCTGCTCGAACGGTTCCCCGAGGCCGTCGCGTGGCTCGACGAGCCCGAGTCCCTCCTCCGGCCGAGGCCGATCGAGTCGCTGCTCGCCGAGATGACCGCGACGACCGCCCGGCACGGGGACGACGTCGACGGTTCGGCAGCGCTTGTGCGGTCGGCTCGACGCCGGGAGACCCTGCGGCTCGGCATGGCGGCCGTGCTCGGCTGGCTCGACGTCGACGCCCTCGGGCCCGCGCTCACCGACGTCACCGAGGCCACCCTCGCCGGTGCCCTCACCCTCGCGCGCCGGAACGCGCCGGAGGGGCTCGAGTTCGGGATCGTCGCGATGGGCCGGTACGGCGGCCGGGAACTCGGCTTCGGGTCCGACGCGGATGTCCTCTACGTGTACCGTGCGGCGGAGGGCACCGAGCCCGAGGTCGCGTCCCGAGCTGCACAGGCGATCGTGCGCGAGCTCGGCCGTCTCACGGAGGACGCCATCCACCCGTTCGAGCTCGACGTGGACCTGCGGCCGGAGGGGAAGAACGGCCCGCTCGTCCGGACGCTCGACTCCTACGCCGCCTACTACGCCCGGTGGTCCCTGACGTGGGAGGCGCAGGCGCTGCTCCGTGCCCGCGGCGCCGTGGGCGACGCGGGGCTGCTCCGCGACTTCGAGCACCTCGCCGACCGGACCCGCTACCCGGAGCACATCGACGACCACGCCGTCCGCGAGGTCCGACGCATCAAGGCTCGTGTCGAGTCCGAGCGGCTCCCGCGCGGCGCGGACCCGGCGCGGCACCTCAAGCTCGGCCGTGGCTCGTTGAGCGACGTGGAGTGGTTCGTGCAGCTCCTGCAACTCCAGCACGCCCTCACCGTGCCGGGCCTCCGGACGACCTCGACGCTCGAGGCCCTGGCGGCCGCGACGGAGGCGGGACTCGTCGCGCCGGACGACGCCGAGCGGCTCGGCGCGGCGTGGCGGTTCGCCTCCCGTGCCCGGAGCGCACTCGTGCTGTGGTCGGGGAAGACCACGGACGTGCTGCCCGTGGACCGCATCCAGCTCGAGGGCATGGCGCGACTGATGGAGTACCCGCCGGGTTCGGCGACGCAGCTCGAGGAGGACTACCTCGGCATCACCCGGCGCGCCCGCCAGGTGTTCGAGCGGGCCTTCTACAGCGCCTGACGCCGATCGCAGGGTGGTGCTCGATGCTGCCGAGCGACGCTCACGACACGCCCGAGGTGACGCGTCCCACGCGAAGATGACGTGTCGTCGAAGGTGAATTCCACGTGTCCGGAATCGTCCCCCATTGTTTCCGGTTCTGTACCCCGCGCATGGGACCGCTCCCAGTGCGCAAGCCGCCCTCGGCGGCCGTCCAGGTGTTCGCGACGGTTCCGGTCGACCATGCGCCGGTCCTCCTCGTAACCGGCTGCTGACCGGGGGTTTCCGTCGGAGGCGAGCCGTGCCTCCCGTCTGGCCGGTGCCCCCGCGGTTCCGTGACGACCACTCGAGGCGGTCCACCGCATTGCTGTCAGCACAGGTGAGGACAGCAGGCGTCCGCATCGGAGCGGACAAGCGTGTACCCCGTAACGTGCCGGTAACACCCCCGGACGGGGGTCGTGTTGCGAGGGGTGTCACGTTTCTGCATCAATGGCTCCACCCGAACCGACCACTGGTTCCTCGATGAAGCGGAATCCCCACCTCGAACGTTGAAGCAGGGATCGATGTTCACCTTCATTCTGCAGATCCGGCAGATGGTCGAAGGGCACCCCGAGTTCTACCTGTTCGCCGTGTACTCCGCGGTGATCTGGTTGCTCTGGCTGCTCAAGGTCGTCCTGTCCGCCCGCTACCGCCCCTTCACCGGCACCTACACCGGTACCACCAGCGTCGTCGTCCCCGTCGTGGACGAACCGCTCGACCTCTTCCGGGACGTCATCGGCCGCATGGTCGAGCAGCAGCCCGGCGAGATCATCGTCGTCATCAACGGCGCCCGGAACGAAGCGCTCGAGGGGGTGTGCGACGAGTTCGCCCCGCTCGTCCGCTGGACCCACACGCCGATCCCCGGCAAGCGCAACGCCGTCAAGGTCGGCACCGAGATGTCGAACGGCGACATCACGATCCTCGTCGACTCCGACACCGTGTGGACCCCCGGCACGCTGTCCGAGCTCCTCAAGCCGTTCGCGGACGAGTCCGTCGGCGGTGTCACGACCCGCCAGCGCATCCTCGAGCCGACCCGCAGCTGGATCACCCGCTGGGCGGACTGGCTGGAGAACTCGCGTGCGCTGTACTCGATGCCCGCGCAGAGCGTCCTCGGGCAGATCGGCTGCCTCCCCGGCCGCACGATCGCGTTCCGCCGGAACATCCTCATGCGCGTCATGGACAAGTTCATGCACGAGAAGTTCATGGGCGTCTTCCTCGAGGTCTCCGACGACCGCACGCTGACGAACCTCACGCTCAAGGAGGGGTACCGGACCGTCTACCAGTACACCTCGCTGGTGTACACGGACGCCCCGCTCCAGGTGAAGAAGCTCTTCAAGCAGCAGCTCCGCTGGGCCCGCGGCTCGCAGTACAACACGCTGCGGATGCTGCCGTGGATGATCGGGCACGCGCCGGTCCTCGCGCTCTTCTTCGTGACCGACATCATCCTGCCGTTCATGCTGTTCGGCGTGATCGCGGGCTGGATCTACCGTGCGGTGACCGGGCAGGGCGAGAACCTCTACCAGGGCATCCTGCAGCAGTACGGCTTCTCGACCGGGTTCGTCTACGTGGCGGCGCTCATGGTCGTGTCGAGCGTGCTGAGCATGGCGATCCGGCAGATCCGGCACCTCTCCGAGAAGCCGAGCGACTTCTTCCGCCTGCCGATGTTCATCATCGTGTCGACGTTCTTCCTCATGCCGATCCGGCTCATAGGCTTCTTCCGCCTGGCACACGCGTCCGGCTGGGGGACCCGCGCAGGAGCCTACGCCGGCGGTCCGATGGAGGAGGACCCTGCGCAACCGCAGCTCTCCGGCCAGACGCCGGTCAGCCCGGTCGACGCACCGCGGTACTCCGACGAGCAGGTCGCCGCCGACCGCGCTTTCGACGAGATCTTCGGCGCCGGCGCCAGCACCCGTCGCACGGACTTCGACGACGGTGCGGACGCGACGACCAACTCGACGGCCACCGTGCTCGCGACGCGACGTCAGCCGTCGCCCGGTGCGGCGACCTCGCCCGTCGGGGCGACCCGCGCCGCCGCGAAGCCGGCGAAGGTCCGCCGCTACAACCCGTACGCCGCGATCCCGTACCTCATCGGCATCGCGATCTTCGCCCTGGAGGCGTTCCTCATTGTCTGACCTCATCCGCTCCTCCGGTGCCTGGTGGGCCCAGTCCAGCAAGCACGCCCGACTCACCGCCGTCGGGACGACCGCCATCCTGGTCGTCCTCGGTCTCATCACCTGGACAGTCTGGGTGTCCCCGGCCGGCCCCGTGTCCACAGCGGTCCACCAGGCGCTCGGTGTCACCCCGCCGAAGAAGCAGGTCTCCGCCGCCGAGCTCCAGTCGGAGCTCACCGCCGCGCAGGAGAAGATCTGGGCACTCGAGGGCAAGCTCGACTCGACGACCGCCAAGGCCGGGTCGCGTGGCGACCAGATCGCCGACCTCAAGGCGCAGCTCGCCTCGCTGCAGTCGCAGCTCGGCGCTGCGAAGAGCCGGTCTGGAGACACGGCGAACGCGAGCGGGTCGGGTTCCGGCTCCGACGGTGCCGGTACGGGTTCGTCGGGCGGCGGTTCCGGGTCCGGTGCCGGGAGCTCCGGCAGCGGTTCCGGGGCCACGAGTGGTTCCGGTGGCTCCGCCGGCCACGGCTCGGGACCGAACGCCTCGGACCCGAACACCGGGCCGTCCACCGACCCGGGCCCCGAGCCCGTCACGGCGCCGTCGAAGGCCCAGGTCCTCGCGCAGCAGTCGCGCTGGTACGGCCTCTACACCGCGCAGTCGCCGTTCAACTGGTCCGAGTACGACCAGCTCTCCCAGCAGGTCGGCAAGGCCACGAACATGGTCGGTTTCTTCCAGGGCTTCGACCAGGACTTCAACGCGAACGCCGTCCAACGTTCGTGGGCGAACGGCCGCCTGCCGATGATGACGTGGGAATCCGTGCCCGCGAAGACCGGCAACGACGAGCCTTACGTGCCGGGCTACACGAACGAGGACATCCTCTCCGGCAAGTTCGACGCCTACCTGACGAAGTACGCGAAGGACGTCGCAGCGAACGGCATGCCGCTCGTGATCCGCTTCGACCACGAGATGAACGGCCAGTGGTACAACTGGTCCGAGTCGACCAAGCAGCAGAACGCGGCCGGCTCGTACACGGCCATGTGGAAGCACGTGTGGCAGGTCTTCCAGGACAACGGCGCGAACCAGTACGCCATCTGGGACTGGTCCCCGTCGCGCATCGACAAGCTCGGCAACCCGAAGTACCAGACCGTGGACTACATGCGGAACTACTACCCGGGATCCGAGTACGTGGACTGGGTCGGCATGAGCGGCTACTACCGTGACGCCACCGAAGCGCCGACCTTCCAGAACACCTTCGGCGCGACGCTCGCCCAGATCCGCGAGATCGCACCGGGCAAGGGCATCGTCCTCAACGAGATCGGCGCGACCGAGACCGGCGGCAGCGTCTCCGACTCGCAGAAGTCCCGCTGGATCACCTCGTTGTTCGACGCCCTCGCCGACCCGGCGAACGACGACATCATCGGCTTCAACTACTTCAGCCTGACCGCCACCACCATCGTCGACGGTGCTCGCACCACCAACGACTGGCGACTCAACTCCCGCGCCGACAGCCTCGAGACCTTCCGAGAGAACATCGCGCGCACCGACATCGACTACGACCTGCAGGAGGTCGAGCAGTGACCGCTCAGAAGAAGACCACGTCCCCGTCCGCGTCGGACGTGCGTCCCGCACCCGTCATCAGCGTCATCGGCACCGGCTACCTCGGCGCCACCCACGCGGCCGCCATGGCCGAGATGGGCTTCGAGACCATCGGCGTGGACGTCGACCCCGCGAAGCTCGCCGCCCTCACCGCCGGCGAGGTCCCGTTCTTCGAGCCCGGGCTGCCCGAGCTCATCACGAAGCACGTGGCGAGCGGCAAGCTCCGCTTCACGGCGTCGCTCCCCGAAGCCGTCGCCGCGGCGGACGTGCACTTCGTCTGCGTCGGCACGCCGCAGAAGGCCGGCTCGCACGCCGCGAACCTCGCGTACGTGGAGGCCGCCACCCGCGGCGTCGCCGAGCACCTCACGCACCCCGGTCTCATCGTCGGCAAGTCGACCGTTCCCGTCGGGACGGCTGCCCGGCTCCGGGAACTCGTCCGCGAGTTCACGCCCGCCGGCATCGAGGCCGAGCTCATCTGGAACCCCGAGTTCCTCCGCGAGGGCAAGGCCGTCGAGGACACCCTCCACCCCGACCGCCTCGTCTGGGGCGGCGCCTCGCCCGAGGCCGACGCGGTGATCCGGGAGGTCTACGCCGCCCCGATCGCCGAGGGCTGCCCGGTCATCACCACGGACCTCGCCACGGCCGAACTCGTGAAGGTCAGCGCGAACGCGTTCCTCGCGACGAAGATCTCGTTCATCAATGCGATCTCGGAGATGTGCGCCATCACCGGGGCCGACGTGTCGACCCTCGCCGACGCCCTCGGGCACGACGCCCGCATCGGCCGGAAGTTCCTCAACGCCGGGCTCGGCTTCGGCGGCGGCTGCCTGCCGAAGGACATCCGTGCGCTCATGCACCGGGCGAACGAGCTCGGCGCGGGCCGGGTCGTCGGTCTCATGCAGCAGGTCGACGAGATCAACATGGGGCAGCGCGAACGGGTGATCGACATGGCGATCGAGGCCGTCGGGGGATCGGTCCTCAACCGCCGCGTCGCCGTCATCGGTGCCGCGTTCAAGCCCCTCACCGACGACGTCCGCGACTCGCCGGCGCTGAACGTCGCTGCCGCGCTGCACCTCCGCGGCGCCCAGGTCTCGCTGTGGGACCCGGAGGCGAACGAGACCGCCCGCCGCTCCTTCCCGACGCTGACGTACGCCGCCACGAAGGAGGCTGCGATCGAGGGCGCCGACGTGGTCCTGGTCCTCACCGAGTGGGACGAGATCATCGAGGCGTCCCCCGTGTCCCTCGGCGAGGTCGTCGGGCGCCGCGTCGTGATCGACGCGCGCAACTGCCTCCCGGTCGAGGACTGGGTCAAGGCGGGTTGGACCGTCCGTTCCCTGGGACGGCCCACCCCGGTCGCGGGTGCACCCGCGAGCGTCGCCGCGGGGGTGAACGACGTGCTGGCGACGGCACGGTAGGTCCCGCCACCGCAACGAGCGGGGTCCGTGCCGGGGGCGGCACGGGCCCCGCTTCGTCGTCTGCCCGGGCGTGCCTGCCGGTTCCGGGCGTGCCTGGCGTTCCCGGGCGTGCCTGCCGGTTCCGGGCGTGCCTGGCGTTTCCGGGCGTGCCTCGTCGGTCGGTCCGACCAGGTACGCCCGTTCGTGCTCGCCATCGCGGGCGACAGGGGAAGGAACGTGTGGGCGCGACCGTCTGGAGGCCCGGTGCCGGCCCGTCGGACCGGCACCGGGCCTCCAGGCGGTCACCACAACGACTCCACGCGCGCCGCACGCAGGAGGCCCCGCACCGGAACCGGTGCGGGGCCTTCGCGATCAGCGAGGATCAGACGCCGAAGTAGAGCTCGTACTCGAACGGGTGCGGACGCTGCGCGAGCGGGAGGATCTCGTTCTCACGCTTGTAGTCGATCCAGGTCTGGATGAGGTCCTCGGTGAAGACGTTGCCCTTCGTGAGGAACTCGTGGTCCGCCTCGAGGGCCTCGAGTGCCTCGTCGAGGGAGCCCGGCACCTGCGGGATGCCCTTGGCCTCCTCCGGCGGGAGCTCGTAGAGGTCCTTGTCGACCGGCTCGTGCGGCTCGATGCGGTTCTGGATGCCGTCGAGGCCCGCCATCAGCTGCGCGGCGAACGCGAGGTACGGGTTGCCGGAGGCGTCCGGGGCCCGGAACTCGATGCGCTTGGCCTTGGGGTTCGTGCCGGTGATCGGGATGCGGATCGCGGCGGAGCGGTTGCCGGCCGAGTACACCAGGTTGACCGGCGCCTCGAAGCCCTTGACCAGGCGGTGGTACGAGTTGATCGACGGGTTCGTGAACGCGAGGAGCGCCGGGGCGTGCTTCAGGATGCCGCCGATGTACCAGCGTGCGACGTCCGAGAGGCCGCCGTAGCCGTTCTCGTCGTAGAACAGCGGCTTGCCGTCGTTCCAGAGCGACTGGTGGGTGTGCATGCCCGAGCCGTTGTCGCCGAAGAGCGGCTTCGGCATGAACGTGGCGACCTTGCCCCACTGGTCGGCCGTGTTCTTGACGATGTACTTGAACTTCAGGATGTCGTCCGCGGCGTGGACCATCGTGTCGAACTTGTAGTTGATCTCCTGCTGGCCGCCGGTGCCCACCTCGTGGTGCGAGCGCTCGAGTTCGAAGCCCGCCTCGATCAGCTTGAGGGTGATGTCGTCGCGCAGGTCCGCCGTCTTGTCGACCGGGGAGACCGGGAAGTAGCCGCCCTTGTACGGGGTCTTGTTGGCGAGGTTGCCGCCCTCTTCCTCGCGGCCGGTGTTCCAGGCGCCCTCCTCGGAGTCGACCGAGTAGAACGACTTGTTCTGCGTGACCGAGTAGCGGACGTCGTCGAAGATGTAGAACTCGGCCTCGGGGGCGAAGAACGCGGTGTCCGCGATGCCCGTCGACGCGAGGTACTTCTCCGCCTTCTTCGCCACCTGACGCGGGTCGCGGCCGTAGATCTCGCCGTTCCGCGGGTTGTAGATGTCGAAGATCATGATCAGCGTGCGCTCGGCGCGGAACTGGTCGATGTAGGCCGTCGTCACGTCCGGGATGAGCTGCATGTCCGACTCGTGGATCGACGCGAAGCCGCGGATCGACGAACCGTCGAAGAGCTGTCCGACCGAGAAGAAGTCCTCGTCGACCGTCGACGCCGGGATGTTGAAGTGCTGCTGGACACCGGGAAGGTCCGTGAAGCGGATGTCGAGGAACTTGACGTCCGTGTCCTTGATGAAGGCGAGCACCTCGGAGGAATCGCTGAACATGTGTGTCGATCTCCTGTGGGGTTGGGTGATGTCGGCAGGGACCTTTCGGCACCCTCCGACGAGGCTATTGACACCGGGTTTCCCGGACGTGACTGCATTGTTTCGTGCGTGTTACGCGGTCGGCGGGCAGTGGCGATGGCGCTGCTTCGGGGCGGGGCGGGGC
>NZ_LDQC01000050.1 GCF_001475545.1 Curtobacterium luteum
TTTCGTCGGGACCGGCCGGGTCCGTCGGGTTGGTCGTCTCGTCGGGGTGTGCCGACGTCGTGTCTGGTGCCGTGCCTCCCGGCTGATCGGCGGTGGTGGCGACCGACGTGTCGGCCGTGGTGATCGCGTCGGTCGCGACCGTCTGCGCCGCGGTCGGGACGTCGTCGGCGAACGCCGCGGTGGCGCCGGTACCGAAGGCGGACGACACGGTGACGACGGCGACGGCCGCTCCGATCGCGGCGCCGCGACGGAGTCGGCGTGGGCAAGACTGCTGCATGGGATCCCCCTGGTTGTCGACGGGCACGGGACGTGCCCTCACTGAGGGGTGTCGCGAGGACCGCGAGCCTGACGGCGTCGTTCGTCTCGGTCCGGTAACGGTGTCCGGTCAGGCCGCGACCACCGCCGCGGCCCGTTCGAGCTCCGCGCGCAGCGCGGTGACGGCGGGCGAGGACGAGCCCGCCGACCGGACCACCGTGAAGATCGTCCGCCGCGGCCGCTCCGGGAGCTCGACGAGCCGGCACGTCGTCGTCCGCCCGGTCCACATCAGGTCGGGCATGAGGCTCACCGCGTTGCCGGACTCGACGAGCCGGATCTGCGTCTGCAGGTCGGCGGTCTCGTAGCGGACATCGGGCTCGAAGCCGTGCCGGCGGCAGACCTGCTCCGCGAAGTGCCGTGACGCCGTGCCGCGCGGCTCCATCACCCACGGCAGGGCCTCGGCGTCCGCGATCGAGGAGACCGACGCGAGCGCGGTGTCGACCGGGGGGAGTGCCAGGCGGACGGCGTCGGTGGTGAGGTCCTCCCGCTGGAGACCCGGCAGCCGCGGTGCCGCGTGCGCCGGGTACTGCTCGGCGATCACCATGTCGAAGTCCCGGATCCAGGTCTCGTGCAGCGCGGTCTCCGGCTCGCGCTGGACCATCTCGATCCGCACGTCCGGGTGGGCGGTCGCCATCGCGTGCAGGGCGTTCGGCATGAGCGCGAGTGCGGCGGACTGGAACACCGCGACCCGGACCCGCCCCTGCACCGTCGGCATGGAGCCCTCGACCTCGGACTGCGCCTGTTCCAGGACGTCGAGGACGTGCCCGGCGGCCTGGACGAGCACCTCGGCCTGCGGGGTGAGCTGGAGACGCCTGCCGGCCTTGCGCAGGAGCGGGACGCCGGCCTCGCGTTCGAGGGCCGCGAGCTGCTGGGAGACGGCCGACGGGGTGAAGTTCACGGCCTCGGCGACGGCGGCGATCGTGCCCCGGATCGAGAGCTCGCGGAGGAGGACGAGACGGCGGACGTCGAGCATGTCGTCAGTTTAGGAGAACTGCACGGTACTCGTCAGGAACAGTTGCTTCCGCTGATGCTTCGGCGGCTCCACACTGAACCCATGACGACCGTGCACGAGCACCCCGCTTCCGCCCCCCAGCCCACCGGACCCGGCGACCTCGCCGACGAATCCGTCGCGCTCGTGCGGCAGTGGCTCGCCGAGGCCGAGACCTACCCGGTCGACGGCTCCGCGAAGCAGCTCGCGGGCGTGCTCGCCGACCCGGCCGGACTCGACTTCGCCGTCGGGTTCGTCGACGGCGTCGTCCGCCCGGAGGACCTCGGCGTCGCCGCCCGGAAACTCCGCGCCATCGCCCCGAACGCGCCCGGGTTCCTGCCCGCGGCACTCCGGGGACTCGTCCGGCTCGGTGGCGGGATGGCCCCGGTCCTCCCCGGCGTCGTCGTACCGATCGCCCGGCGCGTGCTGCGGGACATGGTGGGGCACCTCATCGTGGACGCCACCGACGCCAAGCTCGGCCCGGCGATCGCGAAGATCAAGCGCGAGGGCGTCCGGCTGAACGTCAACCTGCTCGGTGAAGCCGTCCTCGGCGAGAAGGAGGCCGCGCGGCGCCTGGACGGCACGCTGAAGTTGCTCGCCCGCGACGACGTCGACTACGTGTCGATCAAGGTCTCGTCGACCGTGCACCCGCACTCACCGTGGGCGTTGGACCACGCCGTCGAGGACATCATCGAGAAGCTCCGGCCGCTGTTCCGCCGTGCGGCTGCCGCCTCGCCGAACAAGTTCATCAACCTCGACATGGAGGAGTACAAGGACCTCGACCTCACCATCGCGGTCTTCACGAAGCTCCTCGACGAGCCCGAGTTCACGACGCTCGAGGCCGGCATCGTGCTCCAGGCGTACCTCCCCGACGCGCTCGCCGCGATGCAGCACCTCCAGGAGTGGTCCGCTGCCCGTCGCGCCCGCGGGGGAGCCGACATCAAGGTCCGCCTGGTGAAGGGCGCGAACCTGCCGATGGAGCAGGTGGAGGCCTCGGTGCACGGCTGGCCGCTCGCCACGTGGCACACCAAGCAGGACTCCGACACGAACTACAAGCGGGTGCTGGACTGGGCGCTCACGCCGTCGCGCATCGAGAACGTCCGGGTCGGTGTCGCCGGACACAACCTGTTCGACGTCGCACACGCCTGGCTGCTCGCCGGGCAGCGGGGCGTCCGGGACGGCATCGAGTTCGAGATGCTGCTCGGCATGGCGCAGGGGCAGGCCGAAGCCGTCCGCCGCACCGTCGGGTCCCTGCTGCTCTACACGCCGGTCGTGCACCCCGGCGAGTTCGACGTGGCGATCGCGTACCTGATCCGCCGCCTCGAGGAAGGGGCGTCGCAGGAGAACTTCATGTCCGCGGTGTTCTCGCTCGCTTCGTCACCCGAGCTCTTCGCTCGAGAAGAGGACCGCTTCCGGTCGTCCCTGGAACCCCTCGCCACGCCGGAGGGCCTCCTCGCTCCGGCCTCGCACCGTGTGGCCGACCGTTACGCCGCGGTGGGTCGACCCGTGGCCGGGCACTTCGAGAACACCCCGGACACCGACCCGTCGGTCGCGGAGTTCCGGCAGTGGGGAGCCGACATCACCGCGCGTGTTGCGTCCTCGACGCTGGGCACCAAGGCCGTCCAGGAGGCACGGGTCGACTCCGCCGCGACGCTCGACTCCGTCCTCGGTCGCGTCCGCGCCGCGGGCGCCGAGTGGGCGTCGTGGTCAGGAGCCTCCCGCGGAGCCGTCCTGCACGCGGTCGGCGACGCGCTCGAGGCCAACCGGGCCGCGCTCGTCGAGGTCATGGCGTCCGAGACCGGCAAGACCATCGACCAGGCAGACCCCGAGGTGTCCGAGGCGATCGACTTCGCGCACTTCTACGCGGAGCTCGCGTCGCAGCTCGACGAGGTGGACGGCGCGACGTTCACACCCGCCGCGCTGACGCTCGTCGCGCCGCCGTGGAACTTCCCGGTGGCCATCCCCGCCGGTTCGACGCTCGCTGCCCTCGCAGCCGGCTCCGCCGTCGTGCTGAAGCCCGCGCCGCCGGCCGAGCGCTCCGGTGCCGTCCTCGCGTCGATCATCGAGACCGCGCTCGACCTGCACGGTGCCCCCGCCGACGTGCTCGCGTTCCTGCAGGTGTCCGAGAACGACCTCGGGAAGCAGCTCGTGTCGTCGCCGCTCGTCGACCGGGTGATCCTCACCGGGGCGTACGAGACCGCCGAGCTCTTCCGGTCGTTCCGTCCCGACCTGCCGCTCCTCGCCGAGACCTCGGGCAAGAACGCGATCATCGTCACCCCGTCGGCCGACCTCGACCTCGCCGTGAAGGACGTCGTCGCCTCGGCGTTCGGACACGCCGGGCAGAAGTGCTCCGCGGCGTCGCTCGTCGTGCTCGTCGGGTCGGTCGCCACGTCGCGGCGTTTCCGGTCGCAGCTCGTCGACGCCGTGTCCTCGCTGACGGTGGGCTACCCGACCGACTCCACCACGCAGATGGGCCCGGTCATCGAGCCCGCCGCGGGCAAGCTGCTCGACGGTCTGACGAAGCTCGGCGTGGGGGAGTCCTGGGCCGTGCAGCCCACGCCCCTGGATGACTCCGGCAAGCTCTGGAGCCCGGGCGTCCGGGACGGCGTCGCCCGCGGCTCGGCGTTCCACCGCACCGAGTACTTCGGGCCGATCCTCGGCATCATGACCGCGCGAACCCTCGACGAGGCGATCGACATCGTCAACGAGGTCGACTACGGCCTGACCTCGGGGCTGCACTCGCTCGACCCAGCGGAGATCGGCACCTGGCTCGACCGCATCGAGGCCGGGAACCTCTACGTGAACCGCGGGATCACCGGCGCGATCGTCCGTCGGCAGCCGTTCGGCGGCTGGAAGAAGTCGGCCGTCGGCGCGGGGACCAAGGCCGGTGGGCTCAACTACCTGCTCGGGCTCGGGTCGTGGTCGTCTGCGCCCGCTGGTGCAGCCGGTGTCGCTGTGTCCGCACCGGTGGCGTCCTTCGTACGCGCTGCCGGGGTGGCGTCGGAGTCACTCGACCGCTCACTCGCGTCCGACCAGCAGGCGTGGGAGTCGCTGTTCGGCACCGCGACGGACGTGTCGGCACTGACTGCCGAGCGGAACATCGCGCGCTACCTGCCCTACCCGGGCGTGCACGTGCGACTCGCCGCGGACGACGCTTCGTCGTTCGACGTGGAGTCGCTCGTGCGGGTCGTGGCGGCGGCGGTCCGCGCGGGGACCACCATCGACGTGTCGGCCGCTGGTCCGCTGCCGGCCGCCGTGCGCTCGGCCGTGCAGTCGCTGTCGATCGTTCGGTCGGTCCGTGACGGCGAGACCGACGCGACCTTCTCGGCGCGGATCGCCGAGGGGCCTTCCACCCGCGTGCGGCTCATCGGCGGTGACGTCTCGGCGCTGTACACGGCGATCGAGGGGCGTCCGGACGTGGCGGTGTACGCCGAGCCCGTCACCGAAGCCGGACGGCTCGAGGTGCTGCCGTTCCTCCGCGAGCAGGCGGTGTCGATCACGGCGCACCGCTTCGGCACGCCGAACCACCTCACGGATTCGCTGATCTAGCGGCGGCCGCCGCGGTCGGCGTCGCGCTCGGCGCGGCGTTCGCCCCGGCGCGGGGTTCGCCCCGGCGCGGGGTTCGCCCCGGCGCGGCGTTCACACAACAGGAGTCGGCTCGAACCACGTCTTGGCGTGGTTCGAGCCGACTGTGATTCGTCGGGTCAGGCGGGCACGGTCATCATGCTCGTGACGAGTTCGCGCAGCTCGGCCGGAACAGCCGTCGGGCGGCGGGCACCCTCACGGTCGATGACCACGTGGACGAACTCTCCGGTCGCGAGCAGGGCGCCGTCGGCCTGACGGAAGAGCCCGAACTCCCACGCGAGGCTCGTGGTGCCGACCCGCTTCGAGCGCATCCCCACCTCGATCACGTCCGGCCACACGGCCGACTCGACGAAGTGGCAGCTCGACGAGACCAGCACGGCGATCCAGTCCGACGTGAACGGATCGAGGCCCGCGACCTCACGGAACCAGTACGTCGCCGCGTTGTCCATCGCCGAGTAGTAGATGGTGTTGTTGACGTGCCCGAACATGTCGTTGTCGTTCCACCGCGTCGGGTAGGAGCGGGTGAACGGGTACTCGTCGATGGTCATCGGTCTCCGATCGGTTGCGCGGCTCCGCTGGATCTGGCTGGCGCCGGGGCAGGGCCGGACCGACCGTAGTCGACGGCGGCTCGGTGCCGTCTGATGTCCGGGAGTCCGGAATCCGTCATCGGGTCGAGCGGGTACAGCGTGGCAGCCGTCTGCTCAGCGTGCCGTCCGTACCGTGGCGTCCATGTGCGAGTCGGTCCAGTGCCCGGTGTGCGGCAAGTCCTCATGGACGGGCTGCGGCGATCATGTCCGTGACGTGATGCGTGGCGTCCGTCGTCGGGATCGGTGCCGGGGACACGGCATCCCGCAGCACCTGCTGGAGACGCGCGGCTTCCGCTGATCATCGGGGGTTGTCCGGTCGCCGCACCGTCCGGGTGCTCGTCAGGCCGTGGGCGTTGCCTCGACGGGTGCCGGTGACCACCGGCCGTCCGTCGCACCACGAGGAGCACCACACCGTGTCCGAGTCCTTCGCCCACCCCACCGCACTCGCCCACGTCCGGGTGACCGTGACCGACATCCACCGGAGCAAGGCGTTCTACGAGCAGTTGCTCGGCGTCGAGCCCGCGATGGACTTCAGTGAGCACGCCGGCGAACCCGGGACCGAGCAGGACCGCGAGCGTCTCTACGGCGGGTGCATCTTCCCGCTCGGCGACCAGCTCTTCGGGCTCCGGCCGGTCGCTCCGCACGGGCAGCGGTTCGACCCGGACACCGTGGGTCTCGACCACGTCAGCTTCACGGTGGGCTCGGTCGACGCCCTCCACGACGCCGCCGCTCGTCTGGACGCCGCGGGCATCGAGCACGGTGCGGTGACCGACCTCGGGGACGCGGGCATCGTGATCCTCTCCGTCCAGGACCCCGACGACATCAACCTCGAGTTCACCGCCGCCAAGGGGTGACGCCGTCATCGTCGGGCGTCAGTCGATCGGTGTCGGCACGGCGGTCGGGCGGAGCACGTACTCGAACGTCGCACGCGCCCGGGCAGCATCGGGAGTCTCGCCCGAGATGAGATCGGCGTACGTGAACGACTCCGAGATCCGGACGAGCAGTCGCGCCAACTCCTCGCTCGACAGCGGTGTGGGATCGAACGCGCCGGACTCCCGCTCGGCGTCGATCAGCGCGGTGACCCGTGCGACGAACCTGCTCTGGACGTCGCTCTCCGACGTCGTCAGGAGTCGGAGTGCTCGCGCTGGTTCCCGGGTGAGGAACGCCCGGAAGTACGGCGCCCGGATGAGGTCCGCGGTGAACCGGTCCATGACGTCGACGATCCGTCCCGCCCCCGACGGTGCGGCCGCCGCGGCAGCGCCGTCGAGGGTCGGGACCGCGAGCGACCACAGCACCTCGGACAGCAGCTGGTCGCGGTTGCCCACCCACCGGAAGAGGGACGTCCGGTCCACGCCGAGCGACCCTGCCAGGGTTCCCATGTCGATCCGCGAGCCGTCGATGAAGGTGTGACGGGCCTCCCGGAAGGCGCGCAGCGCAGAGTTCGATGTGTACATGCATCCCTCCCTTGCAACGTTTCCGAGAATGATGCACGATCGGGGGTATGTCAACGACGGCAGCGACCACGCCCCTCCTCGAATCGGACTTCTACGGCTTCCAAGCCGGGTTGACCGAGCAGGAGCGTGACTCGCTCGGACGGCTGCGGGCGTACCTCGAAGCCGAGGTCCGCCCCATCGCGGACGACCACTGGGCGCGTGCCGAGTTCCCGATGCAGGTCATCGCGCCGCTCGCCGAGCTCGGCATGTACGGGCCGGGGGTCCCGCTCGTACGGCAGTTCGAGAACTCGGCCGTCTACCGCGGCTGGGCGGCGCTCGAGCTCGGGCGCGTGGACGCGAGCGTCGCGACGTTCATCGGCGTGCAGTCCGGCCTCGCGATGAACTCGATCGCGGTCGCGGGCAGCGAGGAGCAGCAGCGGGAGTGGCTGCCCCCGATGGCGCGTGGCGAGCTCGTCGGGGCGTTCGGCCTCACCGAGCCGCTGTCCGGCAGCGACTCCGCGCGGGGCCTCCGGACGACCGCCCGACGCGAGGGCGACGAGTGGGTCCTCGACGGCGAGAAGCGGTGGATCGGCAACGCCACGTTCGCCGACGTCGTCGTCATCTGGGCGAAGGACGTCGCCGACGACCAGGTGAAGGGCTTCCTCGTCACGACGGACAGCCCCGGGTTCACGGCGACGAAGATCGAGGACAAGATCGCCCTCCGCGGGGTGCAGAACGCCGACATCACAATGACGGGCGTCCGTGTCCCCGAGTCGCGGCGGCTGCAGCACGCGGACTCGTTCCGTGCGACGGCCGAGGTCTTGCGGCTCACCCGCACCGAGGTTGCCTGGCAGGCGATCGGCATCGCGGTCGGCGCCTACGAGGCCGCACTCGACTACGCCCGCACCCGCATCCAGTTCGGCAAGCCGATCGCGTCGCACCAGATGGTGCAGGACCTCCTCGTGAAGTCGCTCGCGAACATCACGGCGTCGATCGCCCTCTGCACGCAGGCCTCGGCCATGCAGGACGCCGGGGTGGGCGGCGACGAGCACTCCGCGATGGCGAAGGCGTTCGCGACGGCGAAGATGCGTGAGACGGTGGGCTGGTGCCGTGAGGTCCAGGGCGGCAACGGCATCGTGTTGCAGAAGGGCGTCGCGCGGTTCTTCGCTGACGCCGAGGCGATCTACTCCTACGAGGGCACACGAGAGGTGAACACCCTCATCGTCGGGCGTGCGATCACGGGACAGGCTGCGTTCGTGTGAGGGACTGAGGCTCGGCCGGGGCGTGGCGTCGACGTTCGTTCCGGCCGGTTCCGCGTGCGACTTCGGGTGTCGCTGCGGAAGGACGCGGCCGGTGTCGAACGACATCGGCCGCGTCGTTGCGCGCGGCTCCGGCGGAGCGCGTGCGACGTTGCATGCGTCGATCGACACGTGGTTCGTCGAAGCGCCCGCGGTCCGCGGACCGTCCGCCCGGTGCCGGCTCCGAGCCGGGCACGGTGCCCGGCCCGGACCCTGCGCTACCCGAGCAGCTCGGGCCGCCGCCAGTCCTCGCCGAGGACGTGCTGCGCGAGGAACGCGAACACCGTCTCGTACCAGACCTTCGCGTGCTGCGGCTTCAGCACCCAGTGGTTCTCGTCCGGGAAGTACAGGAACCGGTGCGGCATCGTGCCGTCATCCGCCGCGTGGTGCTCCGCGAGCTCCGACCACAGCCGCAGCCCCTCGCCGATCGGCACCCGGTAGTCCTTGTCACCGTGGATGACGAGCATCGGCGACGCGATGTCGGCCACGAACCGGTGCGGGTCGTTCTCGTGCATGCCCTCGGCGTCGAAGATGGACTGCCAGTAGTGCGACGAGTCCGTCGTGCCGTTGAACTGCTCGAGCGCCCAGAGGCTCGCGTGCGTGACGATCGCCCGGAAGCGGTCGGTGTGGCCGGCGACCCAGTTCGCCATGTACCCACCGAACGACCCGCCCATCGCCGCGGTCCGGGTCTCGTCGATGTCCTCGCGTGCCTCGACGGCGTCGGTGATCGCCATGAGGTCGGTGTACGGCGCCTGCCCCCAGGCGTTCCACCCGCGGTTGATGAAGTCGAGCCCGTAGCCGGTCGACAGGGCCGGGTCGGGCAGGAGCACGGCGTACCCGCGCGCGGCCATGAGCTGCGGGCTCCACCGCCACGACCACTGGTTCCAGGAGTTCAGCGGTCCGCCGTGGATCCAGAGCAGCAACGGGTGCGGCCCGTCGCCCTCGGGCAGGACGAGCCACCCACGGACGCGCGTGCCGTCGGTCGTGGTGGTCTCGACGTCCTCGATCGTGCTGGGGACGTCGGGGAGCGGCGCGGGGGTCGCCAGGACCGTCACCGAACCGTCGGCGGCGATCCGGACCGGGTGGAGCGGCGCCTGCCAGGAGGCGCGGAGCGCCACGACCTCGCCGGTCGCCTCCGCCACGCGGAGGTTGGAGTACGCCCAGTCGTCGTGGGTCAGCTGCTCGACGGCACCGCCGTCGAGCGGGATCCGGAACACGGGTGCCCGGCCGTCCTGGTCGGCGGTGACGAGGAGCGCGCCGTCACCGTGCTCGAAGACGAGTTCGCTCGGCCAGCGGTCCCAGTCCGCCGCGATCCGCCGGGCTCCGGCGACGTCGACCGTGCCGTCCGCCGCGATCCCGGCGACCCAGACCTCTTGCTCGTGCGCTCCGGCCGGCGTCGAACGCGCCGTGCGGACCCACGCGACGGTGCGGCCGTCGTGGCTGATCCGGGGGATCTCGTGGTCGACGTCCGGCTCGTCGAAGACCACGGTGCGGCTGCCCGTGGCGACGTCGATGGTGACGAGGGCGGCGCGGAAGCCCCGGGCCTCCTGCAGGCCGACGGACGCGACGAGGGTCCGGCCGTCCGGGGTCAGCGCACCGTCCACGTGGTCGAGCGATCGGGCCGGCGTCGGGGTGAGGTCGACCGGGAGCGGCAGGTGTGCCGGGTAGTCGGGTGCGTCCTCGCCGGGAGCCGGACGATCGGCGTCGTCCCGCTCGCGCAGGCCGCCGAGGTCGAGCGCGAGCACGTGCGGCTCGTCCGGGCCGAGGTCGTGGTCCCAGAAGCGCACCGGGTACGTCTCGTGCAGGATCGCACCGACCTTCAGGTCCTTCCGCCGCTTCCGCAGCGCGGCGTCGGCCGCGAGGAACGATGCCGGAGCGTCGGCCGAGCCCTGCGCGTTCGGGAGCAGCGACGCCGTGAGGGCGACCACGTCGGCGTCGGAGGCCGTCGCGAGGACGCCGCCCGCGCCTCCCGGCAGGGCGGTGACCGGACGGGCCTCGCCACCTGCTGCGGGGAGGAGCCAGAGCTGCGCAGCGTCGTCGGCACCGGACTCGTCCGGCCGACCGGAGACGAACAGGACGTCACCGGACCGGGTGACCGCGACGCCGCCCTCGCCCTTCGCCGATCGGGTCAGCCGGACGGGGGTGCCGGAGCCGTCGGCAGGGACGCTCCAGACCGAGCGGCGGTACCCGGTGCGGTCGTCGTCGAGGGCGCTGACGGTGAGGACCACCCGCGAGCCGTCCGGAGCGACCGCGATGCCGTCGACTCGGGGAAGGGCGGTGAAGTGGTCCAGGTCGGAGAACGGCGTCGTCATGACCCCACGCTATCCGCGTCCGGCGACACCGCGGGGAACTCCGCCCAGAACGCGGCGATCTGCTCCGCGACGGTCGATCCCTGACGGTGCCCCTGTTCGGCCGAGGGCGCCTGGGTGGACAGTGCGAGCGAGTTCGTACCGAACGCGTGCTGCGACGCGCTGTCGGCCACGACGGTCTCGACCGAGCTCCCGCCGGCGCGGAGGCTCTCGACCGCGACGTCGAGCCACGGTCCGAGCGGCGACGGACCCTCCGGCCCGCACGCGATCACGAGGACGCGCTCGTACCCGGCGGCGACGTCGGCGTTCGTGGCAGACCGCAGCCCGCCGTCGATGTGCGGGACGCCGTCGATCGACACGGGCGTCCAGACGAACGGCACCGAGCAGCTCGCCGCGACTGCCCGGGCGAGCGGCACGCCGGACTCGGCGGTGAGCACCCGGAACGTGCCGTCGGTGGCGTCGATGGTGGTCACGCCGAGCGGCTTCGACGGCCACTCGGACCCGGGGATCGTCTGCTCGAAGGTCGCGATGCGTTCCTCGTCGGTCTGACCGCCGACCGACTGCTGTGCGACGGCGCCGAGCCGGGCACGGGCGTCCTGGTCGTCCTGCGCCCCGGCGAGGACCTGCTCGAGGCGGGTCTGGAAGTCCTCCGATGCGATGACCGGGGGCTCCTCGTAGGTCGACGGCAGCGGGGCGTGCTGCTGCGCGTAGGCGTCGGCGACCGCACCGCCGCGGACGAAGGTCCCGACGACGCTGCCGGCGCTCGACCCGACCACGAGGTCCGCGGCGTCGAGGTCGACCCCGGCCTCCTGCAGGGCGGCGAGGACCCCGAGTTCCCAGGCGATGCCGGCGACGCCGCCGCCTCCGAGGACGAGTGCGCGGGTACCGGGAGCGGGTGTCGAGACGTCGGTCATGGGTCATGCTTACCAATCCCGCCTGTCCTGGCGGGCCGCGGCACGCGGCCTGTGGGCGGCGACCCGCGCAGGCTCGCGTGTGCAGGAGAGGCCAGTGGAGACGGACGGGAGGCCCGTGGCGGCGTCGCCACGGGCCTCCAGACCGATGTTGGGGAGCGTCGGTCAGACGCCTGCCGTGCTGCGGATCCAGCTGGCGCTCTGCGTCAGCACCGCGTAGTTCGAACCGGCGTGCGTGTTCGCGCCCGGGTCGGCCACGTCGCCGGTGGAGCACACGCCGACGACCTTGCCGTTCACGAGGAGCGGGCCGCCCGAGTCGCCGTGGTTCGAGGCGCCGGAGACGCCGGTCACGTGCTGTGCGGTGCCGTTGTACGCGTCGACCGAACGACCGGTGAGGTTGACGCTCGCCTGGTAGAGGCCGGTGCTCGGGGCGCTGTTCGCCCGGTTGCCGTAGCCCATGATCGTGCCCGTGCCCGACGACTTCGTCGTGTAGGCGAGGTCGAGCGGGGCGTACGACGAGAGCGTCTTCGCGGTGCGGAGGTGCACGAGGGCGATGTCGCCGGACGGCGCGGAGTACAGGCGGTCGGCAGCGGTGGCGGTCCCGCGGTTGGTGGTGCTGTTCGAGTGGTAGACGTTCATGGCGGTGGTGCCGTCCACGCAGTGCTTGGCGGTGAGCACCCACGAGGCGTTGATCTGCTCGCCGGTGCACCCGTACGTGCCGGACCCGCCCTGCTGGAAGACGAGCTGGACCTCCCACGGGGTGCTCGGTGCCTGCTCGCCGCCGATGACCTGCGGGGACACGGTGGCGGCGTTCGCCGCGGAGGCCCCGAAGGTGCCGCCGAGGAGGACGATGGCGGCGGTCGCGAGGAGCGCCGTTGCTCTGGTCTTGAGTCGCTGCTGCATGGGGATGATGTTCTTCCTGCCCTCGTTCGGGGGGCAAGTCGGCGTTGCAGGGGACAACATTCGTACCCTCGCTCGCGCCCTGTGGACGACTCCTCCGACGTCGGTGGGGTGTCCTACCGTCGTCGGCATGCCAGGGGAGCGGAGAGTGGTCGACCGTCGGCGGCGTCGTGCCGGCGCGGTCGGCTGGCCGATCGTCGTCGCGACCGCGCCCACCGCAGCGTTCCAGCTGCCGAACCTCGTCGTGGCTCCGGGGCTGAAGGTCGCGCTCGTCGTGTTCGGCCTCGCGGTGCTGTTCGCCGCGGTCGTCGT
This sequence comes from Curtobacterium luteum, assembly GCF_001475545.1. Taxonomy (GTDB): domain Bacteria; phylum Actinomycetota; class Actinomycetes; order Actinomycetales; family Microbacteriaceae; genus Curtobacterium; species Curtobacterium luteum_A. The sequence goes on from NZ_LDQC01000050.1 coordinate 12,639, forward strand.
GCAGGTCGTCCGCGCTCGTCGGGCCGCGTCCGCCGTGGCCGCCGCCGCCGCGGTCGCGCGGTCCACCGAGCTCGAGCAGGGGACCGCCGTCCGGTACGCCTTCGGCCAGCTCGCCTCGAGGCTCGCCCGGTTCGCGGAGCTCCGGCGGCACGAGCGGCGGCAGGAGCTCCCGGTCTTCGCGGACCGCGTCGCTGTGGCGCTGGCCTTCTACCTGTTGCCGGGCGTCCCGGACGTCCGCGCGAACGTGTACCAGCTGTCGGCGGACCTCCGCGCGCTCGAGCCGATCGGGCACGGGGGAGCGGAGGACACGGCCGGCGTGTTCCGGGCCGGCACCCCCTACGGCGACCGCAACCTTGACTGGGTGCTGGTCGGGGGTGGCCCGCGGGTCGTCGGGGACCGCGCCGCCGACGTCGACGTCGACGAGGACCTGCCCGGCTTCGAACCCCGCTACCGCTCGTACGTGTCGGTCGTGATCCGCTCCGAGGAGTACTCGTTCGGCATGCTCACGGTGGACTCGCCTGCGCCGGACGCGTTCACCGACCTCGACGCCGAGTACGTCGCCCTGATGGCGTCGTTCATGGCCGTCGCGTTCTCGCTCGCGTCGCCGTTCCCGGACCGCGACCGCAACCACCGGAAAGGCCCGTGATGCGCACACGATTCGTCGGACGCTCGACGTACGATCCCCACATGACCATCGTGACCCCCGAACCGAAGCCCTTCGGTCGGTCCCGGGTGTACACCCCCAACTGGACCGACGACACCACCGACGCCGACTACGAGGACCGCGACGTGATCGCTGCGAACATCGAGCGCGAGCGGGTCGCTGCCCGTCGTCGCTTCGAGGCGCGGCTCGCCGCTGCGCTCGCCCGCTGACCCCACAGCCACCGACCTGACGACGGAGCGCCGTGCCCA
>NZ_LDQC01000051.1 GCF_001475545.1 Curtobacterium luteum
GTGTTCGGGCCGGAGGACCGGGGGGATCCGTGCGGACAAGTGCTCCTTCTTCCTCACCACGTGGACGGGTACAGCTTCGCCTCGGACGCGGAGGGGGTTACTCGGTACTTCTCGAGCACCTGGGACATGAGGGTTCGGAACGCCGGAGCCGCACCGGACGAGAACTTGCTCGTCTGCGGCTTCGTGAACGTCACCGTGACAACATACTGGGGGTCTTCCGCAGGTGCCATTCCGGCCACGGAGATGATGCGCTGGCCGCCGTAGCCCTTCGAGCCCTCGGCCACCTCGGCGGTACCGGTCTTCGCGGCGACGTTGTAGCCCGAGATCGGCTGCATGCCCACAAGCGTGCCGCCCTTGACGACGCTCTGCAGCATCTTCACCGTCTGCTGGGCTGCGCTGGCGGACACGACCCGCTCGGGCTGCACGTCGGGCGCGTCGATCATCTTGCCGTCGGCGGTCTGGCAGCCCTTGACGAAGTGCAGCGGGATCCGGACACCCTGGTTCGCGAGCGTCTGGTAGATGCTCGCCACCTGCAGGGCCGTCGTCGAGATGCCCTGCCCGAACATCGAGTTGATGTTCGTCTGGGAGTCCCAGTCGGGGGTCGAGCCGTACTGCATGCCCGGCTGGCCCGGGTAGTCGATCGCGGACTCGGGCTCGAACAGGCCGAACTTCTTCATGTAGTCGTAGCGCTGCTGCTTCGTCAGGCGCTCTCCGAGCTCGGTGATGCCGACGTTCGACGAGTCCTGCAGGATGCCCGTGAGCGTGAGCTGCTCGGTCGGGTGGTACTCGGCGTCGTGGATGGTCCCGCCCCACGGGAACGTCCGCGAGTAGGGGACGGTGGTGCCGTCGGTCGGACTCGACTTGCCCTCGTTGATGAGGGCGGCGGCGATGGCGGCCTTGATCGTCGAACCGGGCTCGTACGTGTCGGTGATCGCGCGGGACCCGAAGGCACCCTTGTCGGTCGTCGCGTCCACGTCGTTGGGGTCCACGGTCGGCCAGTCCGCGATCGCGAGCACCTCGCCGGTCTTCGCGTTCGTGACCGTGGCCGTCGCGGACTGCGCCTGCAGCTGCCTGCCGGCGGACGCGATCGTCTGGTTCGCCATGTACTGCAGGTCGCTGTCGATCGTCGTCTCGAGCGTCCCGCCGTCCTTGGCCTGCTTCGTCGTCACGGTCGAGCCGGGGAGCTGCACGCCGTCCGCGCCGCGCTCGTACGTCTGCGATCCGTTCACCCCGGCGAGGCACTCGTCGTACGCGTACTCGAGGCCGGCCTGGGCGCCGTCGGTGCCCAGGAAGCCCGTGATGTTGCCGGTGGTGGCCCCGGTCGGGTACACCCTGGCGGCCTGCGGTGCGGCGTAGACCCACGGGATCTGCAGGGCGATGACGGCCTCGTAGTGCTTCACGTCGAGGCCCTTGACCAGGTACGCGAAGTCCGACTTCGGGTCGGCCGCGATGTTCTCCCGCATGGTCTCCAGGTCACCCCCGGAGGCCTTGACGAGGGCGTTCAGCGCCGTGTCGACGCTGACGTCCTTCACCCGTGTGCCGCCGAGCTTGCCCCGGAACTCCGAGACGAGGCGCGGTGCCGTCGTGATGTTGTACCGGGTGACGCTGTCGGCGAGTTCGACGCCGTTGCGGTCGACGATCGCGCCGCGGTCCCCGTAGACCGTGACCGGGATGCTCCGCTTCGCCTCGGACGCCTTGTCGAGGTCGGCCGCCTGGACGACCTGGATGTCGACGAGCCGCACGACGAACACCGCCACGAGGGCGATCACGGCGATCATCACCACGCTGTAGCGCAGTCGTCGGTTGCGGATCGTCTTGGTCACGCGGCGCGGTCCTTCCCGGTGGTGGCGGTCCCGGTGGTGGCGGGCACCAGCCCCACGGTCACCGGGTGGTGGGGGCCTGGAGCTGGTTCGGGTCGGACTCTACGGACGACTTCGGGGATGCCCCGTCCGACGCGCTGGCGCCGCCGGTCTTCTCAGCGTCGGTTGCGTCCTTGCTCGTGGCGGCGGAGCTCGTCGAGTCCTTGCTCGTCGTGTCGCCCTCTTCCGCCGCGGCCTTCTCCGTCCCCTTGTCCTTGGTGACGAGCGGCACGTCCTGCAGCAGGGAGTTCGGCACGAGGTTCTCGGTCGCCGCCGTGGCCTGGTCCGCCTTCGCCGGCGTCGGCGTGCCGTACACGCGCCCGGTCTTCGGGTCGAGGTACACCGGCGTCGAGTTCGCGATCATCCCGAGGCCCTGCGCGTTCCGCGCGAGGTTCTGCGGCGAGTCGAGCACGCGGAGCTCCTCGGAGAGCGACTGCTGCGTCCTGGTGAGCTTGGTCTGCTCGGCGTCGAGCGAGTTGAGCGTGTAGGCCCCCTGGCTGAGCACCATGCTGATCCCGAGCTGCGCCAGGAGCAGGACGCCGAGCGCCGAGACGGCCACGATCGCGTACGCGATCCGCGGACGGGCACGACGCTGCGCCTTGCTCGGCGCGACCTCGACGAGTTCGGGCCGGTCCCGGTGGTCCGGCCGGGGCGTGCGGGACGGGACGACGGGGTCGACGAGTGCGAGGTTCGTGCTCATGTCACTTCCGGATCCGTTCGGCCGCGCGCAGGCGCACGGGGATGGCTCGGGGGTTGGCGGCGCGTTCGGCGTCGTCGGCCAGTTCGGCGCCCTTGACGACCAGTTGGAAGGTGGGACGGTGCTCGGGCAGCTCGACGGGGAGGCCCGCGGGGGCGCTCGACGTGGTGCGTGCCGCGAGTTCGCGCTTGACCATGCGGTCCTCGAGGGACTGGTACGACTCGACGACGATCCGGCCTCCGACGGCGATGGCGTCGAGTGCTGCCGGGATCGCCCGCTCGAGCACGCTGAGCTCGGCGTTCACCTCGATGCGCAGTGCCTGGAACACGCGCTTGGCGGGGTGCCCCTGGCGCTGGACGGCCACCGGCGTGGCGTCGTGGAGCACCTGCACGAGGTCGCCGGACATCTCGAACGGCTTCGTCGCACGACGCTCGACGATCGCCCGGGCGTACCGGCCGGCGAGCTTCTCCTCGCCGTAGCGCTGGAAGATGCGTCGGAGCTCACCCTCGTCGTACGTCGCGAGGACGTCGGCCGCGGTCTGCCCCTCGGTCCGGTCCATGCGCATGTCGAGGGGGGCGTCCTGGCTGTAGGCGAAGCCGCGCTCGGCCCGGTCGAGCTGCAGCGAGCTGACGCCGAGGTCGAACAGCACACCGTCGACCTCGTCGAAGCCCTCGCCCGCGATCGCCTCCGCGATGCCGTCGTACACGGTGTGCACGAGGCGCACGCGGTCACCGAAGCGGGCGAGCCGCTCCCCCGCGATCGCGAGGGCGTCGGTGTCGCGGTCGAGGCCGATGACGGTGAGCTCCGGGAAGCGCTCGAGCAGTCCCTCGGAGTGCCCGCCCATGCCGAGCGTCGCGTCGACCACGACCTTGCCGGGGCCCTCGAGCGTCGGCGTGAACAGCTCGACGATGCGCTCGAGCATCACCGGCGTGTGCGGGAAGCGCTCCCGCTGCTGGTTCGGTTCGTTGTCGTCGGCCATGTCAGCCCCTGTGCCTTCCGGGCCGCGGGTCCGGATCCCCATCCATGCGACCTGACGTCGGGGAAGTGACGTCAGGGCACCACGGCTGGGAGTCCCGATCCGCGGATCAGAAGATCCCCGGGATCACCTCCTCGTCGTTGTCGGCGAAGCCCTCTTCGACCTCGGCGTAGTAGGCCTCCCACGCGGGGGTCGACCAGATCTCGGCACGGTCACCGGAGCCGATGACCGTCAGGTCCCGCTCGAGCCCCGCGTAGTCGCGGAGGTTCTGCGGGATCGTGACGCGGTTCTGCTTGTCGGGCTGCTCAGCACTCGCTCCGGAGAGGAACAGGCGCATGTAGTCCCGGGTGCGCTTCGAGGTCATCGGGGCGGTGCGGATGCGCTCGTGGAGTTCCTCGAACGTGTCCGCGCTGAAGACGACGACGCAGCGCTCCTGCCCGCGGGTCATCACGAGCCCGCCGGACAGCTCGTCCCGGAACTTGGCGGGGAGGATCACGCGACCCTTCTCGTCGAGCTTCGGGGCGTAGGTACCGAGCAGCACGTCGGGCCTCCCCTCCGCTCCACCGGACCGTTGCGAGCCCCACTTTACTCCACTCCCCTCCCCCTGCCCAGGTTTCCGCGCCCGGAATCGCCGCTGTGACCCCTTCTGGGGCGGTCTTCCCCGCCGCGGATGACTGTCCGACGAGGCCACAAGCCCGCAGATCCGCGGATGTGGAGCGCAGTGGAGGGCGTGGAGGAAAGTGGAGGACTTTCAGAGCCGAGTGGCGGCCTGGAGGCGCGGCGCGCCCCCGCCACGCCGCTCACCTCCGCTGCGCGGTCACCCCACCGCCGCTCCCCTCGGCCGGACGGGGGCGCGTCGCCTCCGCGTCGGCCTCGCGCTGGTCGCAGGACGTGCCGCTCACCTCCGCGTCGGCACCGCGTCGGCCTCGCGCTGGTTGCAGGACGTGCCGCTCACCTCCGCGGCGCCCGACACTTCTCGCGACCACGGCGCGCCGCACACGGCACGTCGTGCGACCACGGCGCGCCGCACACCGCACACCCGGTTCGTCCGCGCCGGCTGGCTACGATCCCCGGCGGGAGCCGGCGTCAGATTGGACCCCGGCGTCCCACCCGTCACCGAGGTTCCGGGACTCGCCGTGCGACCGGCGCCGAGGTTCCACACACCGAGGCAGGCGCGTTCGACGGGCCAGGATTCCGGAACCTCGGGCCCAGCGCCGAGCGTCGAGCGTCCAGCGCCGAGCGCCGAGCGCCGAGCGCCACTGCCCCCGGACACACGAAACGGGGCCGGTCCCGGAGGACCGACCCCGTGGAGGATCGTGGAGGAGTTGCGGAGCTACTGCCCCTGCTCGTTGCGCTTGTCCCAGCGCTCGTTCATGCGGTCCATGAAGGACCCGCCGGACGACGACCGCTTCGAGCCTGACGACCCGCCGGACCTCGGCGCCCGCCCCGGCTTCGCCCCGGGAGCCCGCATGCCCGGCCGCAGCGCGAACAACACGCCGGCGAGCATGATCACGAACCCGAGGATCCCGATGAGCGGCTGGCGGAGGACCAGTCCGACGATGACGACCGCGACGCCCGCGAGTGCACCGAGCACCCCGAGCGCGATCGACGTGTAGGTCGGACGACCCTGGCGCCGCGTGACGCGCGCGACGAAGTCGGAGTCGTTCTGATAGAGGCTGCGCTCCATCTCTTCGAGGAGTCGCTGCTCTTGCTCCGAGAGTGGCATCTGTGTTCCCTCTGTTCCTGGGATCGACGCAAGGTCTTGGTCGGCCGATTCTACGTCCCGACCACTCCACTAGGGTAGGGAGTGTGGCTGAGAGTACGCGATTAGTGGACCTCGTTTCCGCACGGATCGGACGGGCCCTCGACGAGCAACGTGAACGGCTCCTCGCGATCAGCCCAGACCTCGCTCCGTTCGACGAGTACGCGCGGGACCTCCTGTCCGGCGGCAAGCGGTTCCGGGCCCTGTTCTGCTACTGGGGGTGGCAGTCGGTGGCCGGGCGTTCCGGGTCGTTCGACCCCCTCGCGGAGGGCTCCCGCCAGACCACGGCCGAGGCCGTCGTCACCGTCGCCGCCGCGCTCGAGGTGTTCCACGCCGCCGCGCTCGTGCACGACGACATCATGGACCGCTCGGACACCCGTCGCGGGCTCCCCGCGGTGCACCGCCGGTTCGAGGCGCTCCACCGGGACTCGGGGTTCACCGGCGACCGCGCGCAGTACGGCACGAACTCGGCGCTGCTGCTCGGCGACCTGCTGCTCTCCCTGAGCGACGCGGTCTTCGACGAGGGCCTCGCGCTCCTCGACCCCGCCCGCGCCCGGATCGTCCGGCAGGAGTTCCACGCCATGCGGCTCGACGTCACGGCGGGGCAGTACCTCGACGTGCACGAGGAGACCGCGTGGCCGGCGATCGACGAGGGTGAGCACCTCCTCCGGGCGCAGCGCGTCATCGTCTTCAAGTCGGCGAAGTACTCGGTCGAGGCCCCGCTCGTCATCGGCGCCCTGGTGGCCGGCGCGAGCGAGTCGCAGCTCGAGGGCCTCCGCTCCTTCGGCCTGCCCCTCGGCGTGGCGTACCAGCTCCGCGACGACATGCTCGGCGTCTTCGGCGACCCCGAGGTCACCGGCAAGCCCGCCGGCGACGACCTCCGCGAGGGCAAGCGCACCGTCCTCATCGCGAGCGCGCGCAAGACCCTCCCCGCGGGCCCGCGACAGCTCCTGGACGAGCTGCTCGGCGACCCGGACCTCGACGAGGGCCAGGTGCAGATGCTCCGCGCGACCCTCACCGACTCGGGCGCCGTGGCCGCGGTCGAGCGCTCGATCGACCGTCACGTGCAGCGCGCGAAGGCCGCGTTGGACGCCGCACCGCTGACGCCGTCGGCGCGCGAGCAGCTCGCGTCGCTGGCCGACACCGTCACCCGCCGCGTCGCCTAGTCGCGACCGGCGGACGGTCGTCGCGACCAGCGGACGGTCGTCGCGACCAGCGGACGGCGGATGCATCCGCCTGACGGACCGGAGGCTCGTGGCGGACCCGCACCGAGCCTCCAGTCCGTCAGTGGGTCGCCACTAGAGCAGCGACTGCGCGATGCGGCGCACCTCGGCCTTACGGCCGGCGCGCAGGGCGTTGATCGGCGAGTCGCCGATCGCGTCGTCGACGGCGAGCATCCAGCGCACCGCCTCGTCGTCGGAGAAGCCGTTGTCGCCGAGCACGATGAGCGTGCCCCGCAGCTCGGGCATCGGCTCGTTGCCGTCGAGGAACTCGCTCGGGACCTTGAGGACACCGTCCACCCGCGCGGGCAACAGGGTCTTCTGCTCGAAGAGCCGGTGGATCCGGCCGGGGGTGACACCGAGCAGCTCGACGAGGTCGGGGACCGTCAGCCAGCGCTCGGAGAGGGACGCGTCATCAGTGGGTGCAGGACTCACACGCCCATGTTGCCAGAGCGACGCGAGCTGCCGTGCACCCCGTTCGTCACACGAGTCACACACGCAACATCCGACTCTCTGGTTGACTTGGGAATCAGCCCATGCGAGCGTTGAGCCACCTGTGAGTGCGCACACGCGCGCGTGACCGGCTCACCGAGGACAGGAGACCACCATGGACAACGCTGCAGACGAGGCCGCCCGCCGGGCGCGATCCGCCCGCTTCGCGACCATGCCGATCGTCCTCGCCGGGACGCTCGCCGTCACCGCCGGCCTGACCGGGCCCGTCGCGCACGTCGAGCCACGGCACGACGACGAGGGCGGCGCGAACAAGCGACACGTCGACCAGGACCGCAACGAGAGCGACGGGCCGGTCTTCACCACCGCGGTCGCGCGTCCGGCCGAGACCACCGTGACCACGGTCGCGGCCGTGTCGAAGGCCCCGACGACCGCTGTGCCCACGAGCTACACCGTCCGGCAGGGCGACACCGTCTCCGCGATCGCCGCCCGCTACGGCCTCTCCGCGCAGGAGGTGCTCGTGCGCAACGGCCTCGGTTGGAACACGATCATCCACCCGGGCCAGACCCTCCACCTCGCCAGCACCCCCGCGGTGCAGGCCGCACCGGCCCGGACGACGACGACGTCGAGCACGGGGAGCTACCACGTGCGCTCGGGCGACACCGTGTCCGGTATCGCCTCGCGGATCGGCGTCTCGACGCAGGCGCTCCTCCGCGCGAACAACCTCTCGCAGCGGAGCGTCATCTACCCGGGCCAGACCCTGCGGGTGCCGTCCGCCTCGGCCCCGAGCACCCCGAGCGCCTCGTCGTCCAGTGCCGCCTCGCGGCCCGCCTCCACGGCCTCTGCGAGCAGCAGCGGACACGTGAAGATCGTCTCGGGCGACACGATCGCGTCCATCGCGGCCGCACACCACGTGTCGGTGAAGGCCCTCCTCGCCGCGAACGGCCTCAGCTACACGAGCACGATCTACGCGGGCGGGACGCTCGTGCTGCCGGGCGCCACGGCGACGGCCGCGGTGTCGACCTCGACCGCCTCCACCGGTGCGTCGGTCTCGAGCACGGTCCTCAGCGCCGAGCAGTGGCGGAACGCGGCGACGATCGTCAGCGTGGGCCGGTCGCTCGGCGTCCCGCAGCGCGGACTCGTCGTCGCACTCGCCGCAGCGATGCAGGAGTCGAGCCTGCGCAACCTCTCGCACGGCGACCGGGATTCGGTCGGGCTCTTCCAGCAGCGGCCGAGCCAGGGCTGGGGCAGCGCGGCCTCCCTGCAGGACCCAGCGACCGCGGCCAAGCGCTTCTTCACGGGGAACCCCGGCAAGACCCGCGGGCTGCTCGGCGTCTCCGGCTGGGCGTCGATGAGCGTGACGGACGCCGCCCAGGCCGTGCAGGTGTCGGCCTACCCGACGGCGTACGCGAAGTGGGCCGGCCCCGCGGAGACCTGGCTCGCGTCGCTCTGAGCCTGCTCGCCCGCGTGGCGGCCGCGCGTCGTCCTGTCGGCGCCGACGCGGCCCGACCGGAGTCCTGTCGGCGCTCACGCGGCCCGACCGGAGTCCTGTCGGCGTCCACGCGGCCCGACCGGAGTCCTGTCGGTGCCGACGCGGGCCGACCGGAGTCGTGCACCTGACGATCGGTCGTCCGACCGGCCAGTCGCCCTCATCCCAGAGGTCGAGATCGGGTAACGGTCGGAGCGTCAGTACGGGCTCGTGCAGTCCGGATTCGTAGAATGCCGCAGATGACCACGAACGCCACGGACCCCATGATCGGTCGGATGATCGACCGACGGTACCGTGTGCGCTCGCGCATCGCCCGCGGTGGCATGGCCACGGTGTACCTCGCGACCGACGTCCGGCTCGAGCGGCGCGTCGCGATCAAGATCATGCACGGGCACCTCGCCGACGACCAGGCGTTCCGCGAGCGCTTCATCCAGGAAGCCCGTTCGGCTGCCCGGCTCTCGCACCCGAACCTCGTCGGCGTGTACGACCAGGGCGCCGAGGACGACACCGCCTACATCGTCATGGAGTACATCCCCGGCATCACGCTGCGGGACCTCCTGCAGGAGCACCACGCCCTCACGCCGGAGCAGGCGACCGACATCCTCCGTGCCGTCCTCGCCGGGCTCGCGTCCGCCCACCGCGCCGGCATCGTGCACCGCGACCTCAAGCCCGAGAACGTCCTGCTCGCCGACGACGGGCGGATCAAGCTCGGGGACTTCGGCCTCGCCCGGGCGACGACGGCGAACACCGCGACCGGGGCCGCCCTGCTCGGGACGATCGCGTACCTCTCCCCCGAGCTCGTGACCCGGGGCGCTGCTGACTCCCGCAGCGACATCTACGCGCTCGGCATCATGCTCTACGAGATGCTCACCGGCGAGCAGCCGTACAAGGGCGACCAGCCGATGCAGATCGCCTACCAGCACGCGAACGACACCGTGCCCCGCCCGAGCGCGGCGGTCCCGGGGGTGCCGCCGGAGCTCGACGAGCTCGTGGCCTGGGCGACGGCACGCAACCCCGACGACCGGCCGGCTGACGCACGGGAGATGCTCGACCACATGTCGGGCGGTGCGCAGCGCGCCACCGGGCAGTACCGGACCGCGGTGCTGCGTCCCGAGAACGCCACGGCGATCCTCCCGTCCGACGGGCCGGCGTCGCACACCCCGGCGTCGTACGGCTCGGCACCGGAGGACGACGCCGACGACACGACCGTGCTCGACCGCGCGGGTGCCGGCGCGGGGGTCCTCGCCGCTGGTGGCGCCGCAGGTGGGGTGGCTCCACGTCAGCGTGGGCGGAACCAACCTGGTCCGCGCCGCACCGGTGGACAGCCTGGCGTGCTCTCCCCCGCCGCGCAGCGGCTCGCCGACAAGTCCGCCAAGCGCCGCAAGCGCGGCTGGATCATCCTCGCGGTCGTGGTGCTGCTGGCGCTCGTCGGCGGGACGATCGGCTGGGTGTACGGACCGGGGCCGCTCGGCAACGTCCGCATCCCGGAGGTCGCCGGCAAGAGCGTGTCGCAGGCCCGGCAGCTCATCGAGGCACAGGGACTCCGGACCGCCACCTCGAACGGGCACCGGTTCGACGCCGTCATCGCGAAGGGCGAGGTCTCCACGACGAAGCCGGCAGCGAAGCGCGAGGTCCGCAAGGGCACCGCGATCCAGCTCGTCCTGTCCGACGGCCCGCGCACGATCGCCCTCCCCGCGATCGTCGGCCAGCCGGAGTCGACGGTCACCGCCGCGCTCGACGACGACTTCGAGCTCCAGGACACCCAGTACCAGTTCTCGGCGGACGCCGCGAAGGACACCGTCATCGCCGCGACCGGTCGCGACGCTTCCGGCACGGTCGACCTCGGCAAGGCCGAGACCTACGCCGAGCGCGGCCCGGTGACGCTGACCGTGTCGCTCGGCCCGGTGCCCGACGTGGTCGGCAAGACCGTGGACGATGCCCGCTCGACGCTCGAGGCTGTCGACCTGGAGCTCGGCACGCAGGACGCCAAGTACGACGACCAGGTGCCCGAGGGGCAGATCATCTCCGCGAAGGCGACCGAGGACCCGGCGGTGCGGGGCACGTCGATCGACGTCGTCGTGTCGAAGGGCCCGGCGCCGATCCAGCTGCCGGAGGTCCGCGACAAGACGATCAACGACGCGACGAGCACCCTCGAGGGTCTCGGGCTCAAGGTCTCCGTCCCGGACTGCACGAACATCCTCTGCGGCTTCTACGACTGGAAGGCCACCCTCCCCGTGACGGGGACGGACCCGCCCGCGGGCAGCACCGTGCACCGCGGCGACACGATCACCCTCGCCTACGAGCAGTAGGCGCGCGGGCGGGCGCCCGGGCGGGCGCGCGAGACTCGCGGCCGCGGCCGCGGTCCTGTGCGCGCCCCGAGACTCGTCCCGGCGGACAGATTCGCGGACTACTGACCGCGAAACTGTCCGCCCGGCCGAGACTCGGGAAGCGACCCACCACCGGACGGGAGGCACGGTGCCAGCCCGCCCCGCGCCTCCCGTCCGGTGCGGTGCCGCGCTCACGCCCCGCGGCCACCCCGAGACTCGTCCCGGCGGACAGATTCGCGGACTACTGACCGCGAAACTGTCCGCCCGGCCGAGACTCGGCGGACGTCGCGCGGCCGGCGCGCCGCGCGGTGCCGCGCTCAGCGCGCGGTGTGCGGGTGCGCGCCGAGCTCCTCGGCGACGAGGAACGCCAGCTCGAGCGACTGCATGTGGTTCAGCCGCGGGTCGCAGAGGGACTCGTACCGGGTCGCGAGCGTCGCCTCGTCGATGTGCTCGGAGCCGCCGAGGCACTCCGTCACGTCATCGCCCGTGAGCTCGACGTGCATGCCGCCCGGGTACGTGCCGACCTGCCGGTGCGCCTCGAAGAACCCGAGCACCTCGTCCACGACGTCGTCGAACCGACGGGTCTTGTAGCCGGTCGGGGTGGTGAGGCCGTTGCCGTGCATGGGGTCGGTCACCCAGAGCGGGTTCGCGTCCATGCCCTTGATGGCCTCCAGGAGCTTCGGCAGCTCGTCACGGATCTTGCCGGCACCCATGCGGGTGATGAACGTCAGGCGCCCGGGCTCGCGGTTCGGGTCGAGCTTCTCGACGAGGGCCTTCATGTCGTCGACCGAGGTCGTCGGCCCGAGCTTCACACCGATCGGGTTCCGCACACGGGACAGGAAGTCGACGTGCGCGCCGTCGATGTCCCGGGTGCGCTCCCCGATCCAGATGAAGTGGCCCGAAGTGTCGTACGCCTGGCCGGACCGGGAGTCGATGCGGGTCATCGGGCGCTCGTAGTCCATGAGCAGCCCCTCGTGCGAGGCGTAGAACTCGACGTGCTTGAGCGCCTCGAAGTCCGCTCCGCAGGCGTCCATGAACCGGATCGCTCGGTCGATCTCCTTCGCGAGGTGCTCGTACCGGGCGTTCGCGGGGTTCGACGCGAAGCCCTTGTTCCACGAGTGCACCTGGCGCAGGTCGGCGAACCCGCCCTGCGTGAAGGCGCGGACGAGGTTCAGCGTCGAGGCAGCCGTGTGGTACCCCTGCACGAGGCGGCGCGGATCGGCCTGGCGGCTCTCCGGCGTGAAGTCGTACCCGTTGACGATGTCGCCGCGGTAGGCCGGCAGGGTGACGTCCCCGCGGGTCTCGAAGTCGCTCGACCGGGGCTTGGCGAACTGCCCCGCCATGCGGCCCATCTTGATGACCGGCATCGAGGCGCCGTACGTGAGGACGACGGCCATCTGCAGGATCGTCTTGACGCGGTCGCGGATGGAGTCCGCGGTGGCACCCGCGAAGGTCTCCGCGCAGTCACCGCCCTGGAGCAGGAACGCCTTGCCCTGGGCCGCCGCTGCCAGCCGCTCGCGGAGCTTGTCCACCTCGCCTGCGAAGACGAGGGGCGGCAGCGTTGCGATCTCGGCCGAGGCCGCCTCGGCGGCGGCGGCGTCCGGCCAGGTCGGCTGCTGCTTGATCGGGAGCGTGCGCCAATAGTCGAGCCCCTCGATGACGTCCGGATCCTGCAGGGCGACGAAGTCGGTCGACTCGAACAAGGGCGTTACCTCGGTGTTCTGGGCTCACGGCCGGCCGGGCGACCGGCACTCCGGTCGGCGACCCGCCGTCCGGCCGGGTTGCCGGACCCTGCGAGCCTACCGTCCGGAGGCGGTGCCCCGCTCCTTCATGACCTGCTCCCGCGCCGAGCTCGCGCGTTCCTTGACACTCGTCGCGTAGACGTCGACGTACTCCTGCCGGCTCAGTCCGGCGAGCTCGTGCATGACCTCGTCCGTGACGCTGCGGAGGATGAAGCGGTCGGTCTCGAACCCCTGGAAGCGCGAGAAGTCGAGGGGCTTGCCGAACACGACGCCGACGCGCTTGAACTTCGGGAACCGCTGGCCGATCTGCTGGACCTCGCGGGTGCCGACCATCGCCACGGGCACCACCGTGACGCGGCCCTCGAGGATCATGCGCGCGATGCCCGTGCGTCCGCGGTAGAGCTTGCCGTCGGGGCTGCGCGTCCCCTCGGGGTAGATGCCGAGCTGCTCCCCACGGGCGAGGACCTGCAGACCGGTGTGCAGCGACGCCTCCGACGCCTTGCCGCCGGAGCGGTCGATCGGCAGCTGTCCGATCGCGTTGAAGAACGTCTTCGTCGCCCAACCCTTGAGACCACGACCGGTGAAGTAGTCGCTCTTCGCGAGGAACGAGATCCGGCGGTCGAGCACCGCCGGCAGGATCACCGAGTCGATGAACGAGATGTGGTTCGAGGCGAAGATGACCGGCCCCTTGGCGGGGACGTGCTCACGGCCGACGACCCACGGTCGGAAGAGCGTGAGGATGAGCGGGCCGAGCAGGAAGTTCTTCAGCAGCCAGTAGGTCATCATCGACTCCAGTTCGGGACGGGCATCCGTGGCGACGGGACCGTGGCCGACCCTACGCCGTCCGGGCGTGGATGCGGGCGAGGTCGGCTGCTCCGACGACCCCCGCGTCGTTCACGAGCTCGGCGATCACGAAGTCGGGCTCCGGGTGGTAGCCGCGAGCCGGGAGGTTGGCGAGGTACGCCTGCTTGATCGGGTCGAGCAGCCGGTCCCCCGCGCTCGCGACGCCGCCGCCGAACACGAACAGCTGCGGGTCGAGCACGGCCGACAGCGACGCGCAGGCCTCACCGAGGTGCCGCCCGAGCCGACGGAGCGCCGCGAGGGCGCCGGGGTCGTCCGCAAGGATCAGGTCGCCGACGATCTTGCCGTCGAGGTGGCCGCCGTTCTGCTCGCGCGCGTCGGCGAGGGCGGAACCGATCCCGCCGGCGTCGGCGACGTCGTTCGCCATGCGCTGCAGGGCCCGGCCGGAGCCGTACTGCTCGATGCAGCCGCGGGCACCGCAGCCGCAGGGCAGGCCGTTCGGCACGATGCGGAGGTGGCCGATCTCGCCGCCGGTGCCGAACCCGCCGCGGAACAGGCGGTCCTCGGTGACGATCGCACCCCCGACACCGGTGCCGATGGTGAGCATGGTCATGTCCGACACGAGTCGACCGGCTCCGAAGCGGAACTCCGCCCAGCCGGCAGCGTTCGCGTCGTTGTCGACGGTGATGTGCAGGTCGCCGATGCGCTCCTGGAGCTTCTGGCGCAGCGGCTCGTTCCGCCACCGGATGTTCGGCGTGTAGTAGACGATCGACTGCGACGCGTCGATGAAGCCCGGCGCGGCGACCCCCACCGCGCTGACCTCGTGCGAGGCGCGGAGCCGCGTGACCATCGCCACGACGTCGTCCAGCATGGCGTCCGGGTCCGCAGCGTTCGTGGCGACGCGGTCCTCGGCGAGGATCTCGCCGAGCTCCGTGACGACCGCTCCCGCGATCTTGGTGCCCCCGATGTCGATTCCGATGGCGTGCACGGTCCACGAGCCTACCGGTTCGCCGTGTCCACACCGAACGCACGGCGGGCTCCACGGGGTTCTCCGTGCGACGGCCCCTATGCTGGCGGTGTCGCCTCGACGATGAGGCGTACTCGAATCGAACCGGCCGACGAGGGAGTCACCGTGAACGATCAGCGACCCGAGCGCCTCACCAGTGCCGCCGCCGAACAGGACGCCGCCGCGACCAGCACCGAGCCCGCCACGCGGTCTGCCGCCGCCCCGGTGGGCGACGCTGCGTCCGCGACGCCGGCCGGGAGGCACGCCTCGCGTCCCAGCGCCGGCCCCGTCGCACCGGACCACGGCTCGGCAGCCCGCCTCCTCACCGAACGCGCGCGACGCACGCCGGACCGGCCGATCCTCGCGCAGCGGCACGGGGACACCTGGACGAACATCACCGCAGCCGAGACGCTCGCCCGCGTCCGCGCCATCGCGAAGGGCTTCGTCGCCGCCGGCCTCGAGCCGGGCGCGCACGTCGCGATCCTGTCGCGCACGCGCCTCGAGTGGACGCTCGTCGACTTCGCGGTGTGGACCGCCGGACTCGTGTCGGTCCCCGTGTACGAGACGAGCTCCCCCGACCAGATCCGCTGGATCCTCTCGGACTCCGAGGCCGTCGCCATCGTCGTCGAGCAGGAGCAGCACGCACGCCGGGTCGCGGGCATCGCGCCCGACCTGCCCCACCTCGGGCAGCACTGGACGATGGACGGCGGCGGACTCGACGACCTCGCCCGCCTCGGCGAGGACGTCAGCGACGAGGAACTCGACGCCCGCACCGCGACCGTGCACGGGCACGACGACGCCACGATCATCTACACCTCGGGGACCACCGGCCGGCCCAAGGGCTGCGTCCTCCGGCACGACAACTTCACCGGCACGGTCGAGGGCGCGTCCGAGGCCATGCCCGAGGTCATCGCCGAGGGGTCCTCCACGCTGCTGTTCATCCCGATGGCCCACGTGTTCGCGCGGTTCATCGCGGCGATGTCGCTCTCCGCGGGCGTGCTGGTCGGCCACGAGCCGGACACGAAGGACCTCATGAAGGCCGTGTCGACCTTCAAGCCGACCTTCCTCCTCGCCGTCCCGCGGGTCTTCGAGAAGATCTACAACTCGGCCGAGCAGAAGGCCGACCTCGGCGGCAAGGGCCGGATCTTCCGCGCGGCTGCGGCCACCGCGGTCGCGCACTCCGAGGCTCTCAACACGGGCAGGGTGCCGCTCGGACTCCGACTGCGCTTCGCCCTGTTCGACAAGCTCGTCTACGCCAAGCTCCGGGACGCCATCGGCGGACGCGTCCGCTACGCCGTCAGCGGCTCGGCTCCGCTCTCGCCGCGGCTGTCGCACTTCTTCCGCTCGATCGGCGTCCACATCCTCGAGGGCTACGGTCTCACCGAGACCACCGCGCCGGCCACGGTCAACCGCGCTGCCGAACTGCGGATCGGCACCGTCGGACGCGCGCTCCCCGGGGTCGAGGTCCGCATCGCCGACGACGGCGAGATCCTCATCCGCGGCGTCGACGTCTTCGACCGCTACTGGCGGAACGACGAGGCGACGGACAAGGCGTTCGTCGACGGGTGGTTCCGGACGGGCGACCTCGGCCGGCTCGACGCCGACGGGGTGCTCACCGTGACCGGTCGTGCGAAGGAGCTCATCGTCACCGCGAGCGGCAAGAACGTCGCACCGGCCCCGCTCGAGGACGGCATCCGGGAGCACCCGCTCGTCGGCCAGGCGATCGTCGTCGGGGAGGGAAAGCCGTTCGTCGCCGCCCTCGTGACGCTCGACCGCGACATGCTGCCCGGCTGGTGCGAAGCGCGTGGGATCTCGCCCGTGCTGGACCCGCACCAGGCCGCCTACGACGAGCGCGTGCACCAGGCCGTGCAGGAGGCCGTCGACACCGCGAACCAGCGGGTCTCCCGTGCCGAGAGCATCCGGTCGTTCACGATCCTCGACACCGACCTGACGGAGGCGTCCGGTCACCTCACGCCGAAGCTCACGATCAAGCGTCCGATCATCATGCGGGACTTCGCGGCCGACATCGAGCACATCTACTCGGGCTCGAAGGTGCAGACCACGGCCACGCCGGTGGTGACCAGCCGTCGCCGACGCGGCTGACCGCTCTGCACGGAGCGGCACTGATCGCGACCGCCGGGAGGCCCGGTGCCGGTCCCTGGGACCGGCACCGGGCCTCCCGGTCGTTGCGGTGTGCGCGGGGCGCGACGCGCCCGCCTGCGCGCTCAGGCCTGCGGGGGCTGCTCCGGACTGGGTGCGTCGAGGACGGCCGTCGACGACGTCGTCGAGGTGACCGCTTCGGGGCGGAGGTTGGTGCGGGTGCGGTGCGAGCTGAGCTCGTTGTCCTGAGCGGCCATCATGCTGTCCTGGGGGTGTGGGGTACGACGTCGGTGGGAAGCCGACGAGGGTACGGTACCTCCTCGTCAGGACAAGGTGACAATCCCCCGTGGGGGTGTCACCCCACGGGTCAGTGGAACCAGTCCTGCGCGCGGATGTCGCGGAGGGCCTGACGGCGGATCTCGGGGTCGAGCGTCATCACGTAGACCGTGCCGTCGAGGTGGTCGACCTCGTGCTGCAGGGCCTCCGCCATGAGCCCGTCGCCCTCGAGCACGACCTCGTTCCCGTCGACGTCCACGCCCCGGACCTTCGCGTGCGGGTACCGCCTGGTCGGGTAGCCCAGCCCGGGCACGGAGAGGCAGCCCTCCTCCATGAGCTCGGGCTCGCCGGAGACCTCGACGACCTCCGGGTTGAGGACGTACCCGACCTCGCCGTCGACGTTGTACGAGAACGCCCGCAGCCCGACGCCGATCTGCGGCGCGGCGACCCCGGCGCGGCCGGGCTCCTTGACGGTGTCGATGAGGTCCTGCACGAGGTCACGGACACCCTGGGACCCGAGCGCCTCGGGTCGGATCGGGTCGGACGGGGAACGGAGGACGGGATCGCCGAAGAGGCGGATGGGACGGACGGTCACGTTACTGCAGCACCACCAGGAGGTCTCCGGCGTCGACCTGTTGCGTCGCCGGGATCGCGAGACGGCCGACGGTGCCCGCCACGGGCGCCGTGATGGCCGCTTCCATCTTCATCGCCTCGATGCTCGCCACGGCCTGACCGGCTGCGACGACGTCACCGACGGCGACCTTGAGCGTCACGACGCCGGAGAACGGCGCCGCGACGTGCTTCGGGTCGGACGGGTCGGCCTTCTCGGCGGCCTTCGTCTCGACCTCGACCGAGCGGTCGCGGACCGACACCGGGCGGAGCTGCCCGTTGAGGGTCGTCATGACCGTGCGGAACCCGCGCTCGTCCACCTCGCCGATGGCCTCGAGGCCGACGAAGAGGTCGACGCCCTTCCCGAGCGGCACGGTGTGCTCCTGCCCGGGACGGAGTCCGTAGAGGTAGTCGACCGTCGGCACGACCGAGAGGTCGCCGTACTGCTGCCGGACGGCCTCGAACTGCCGCGTGGGCTGCGGGAACAGCAGGCGGTTCAGGGCCTGCTGCCGCTCCGGTCCCGGGCTGTCGAGGTGGGCGCGCTCGGCGTCGGGCACGGCGGTGACCTCGATGCGGACGTCGCGACCGGCGAGGACCTTCGAGCGGAACGGTTCGGGCCAGCCGCCGGGCAGGTCGCCGAGTTCGCCGGCCATGAAGCCGATGACGGAGTCCGGGATGTCGTACTGCTCGGGGTGCTGCTCGAAGTGCTCGGGGTCGGCGTCGACCGCGGCGAGCTGGAGTGCGAGGTCCCCGACGACCTTCGACGACGGCGTGACCTTCGTCGGGCGCCCGAGGATGCGGTTCGCCGCCGCGTACCAGTCCTCGACCTGCTCGAAGCGGTCGCCGAGGCCGAGCGCGATGGCCTGCTGCCGGAGGTTGGAGAGCTGGCCGCCCGGGATCTCGTGCTGGTACACGCGGCCGGTCGGGCCGGGCAGACCCGACTCGAAGGGGGCGTAGGCCCGGCGCACGGCCTCCCAGTACGGCTCGAGGTCCCCGACCGCGGCGAGGTCGAGGCCGGTGTCGCGTTCGGTGTGCGCGAGGGCGGCGACGAGCGCGGACATGCTCGGCTGGCTCGTGGTGCCGGCCATCGGGGCCGCGGCGACGTCGACGGCGTCCGCCCCGGCCCGCGCGGCAGCGAGGAGCGTGGCGAGCTGGCCGCCGGCGGTGTCGTGCGTGTGGACGTGCACCGGCTGGTCGAAGCGCTCGCGCAGGGCGGCGACGAGCCGCTCGGCGGCGCCGGCCCGGAGCAGCCCGGCCATGTCCTTGATGCCGATGACGTGCGCGCCGGCCTCGACCATCTGCTCCGCGAGGCGGAGGTAGTAGTCGAGCGTGTAGAGGTCCTCCGCAGGGTCGAGCAGGTCACCGGAGTAGCAGAGCGCCGCCTCGGCCACCGACGTGCCGGTGGCGAGCACGGCTTCCAGGGCGGGTCGCAACTGGCTGACGTCGTTGAGCGCGTCGAAGATGCGGAACACGTCGACACCGCTCGCGGCGGCCTCGGCCACGAACGCGTCGGTGACCTCGGTCGGGTACGGCGTGTAGCCGACCGTGTTCCGGCCGCGCAGCAGCATCTGGATCGGGATGTTCGGCATCGCCGCGCGCAGCGCCGTGAGACGCTCCCAGGGGTCCTCGCCGAGGAAGCGGAGCGCGACGTCGTAGGTGGCACCGCCCCAGGCCTCCACGGAGAGCAGCTGCGGTGTCAGCCGGGCGACGTGCGGTGCGACGGCGACGAGGTCCTTCGTGCGGACGCGGGTGGCCAGGAGGGACTGGTGCGCGTCGCGCATCGTCGTCTCGGTGACGGCGAGGGCGGTCTGTGCCCGGAGCGCGCGTGCCCACTCGGCCGGACCGAGGTCCAGCAACCGCTCGCGCTGCCCGGGCGGTGGCGCGGCGACGAGGTCGACGGCGGGGAGCTTCTCGCTCGGGTCGACGGTCTGCGGACGCCGATCGCCGTTCGGTTTGTTCACCGTGACGTCGGCGAGCCAACCCACGATCTTCGTGCCGCGGTCCTTCGAGACGTGACCGCCGAAGAGCTGCGGACGCTCCTCGATGAACTTCGTCGACACGTCACCGCGGTCGAAGTCCGGGTCCTCGAGCACCGCCTGGAGGAACGGGATGTTCGTGCTGACGCCGCGGATGCGGAACTCGGCGAGGGCACGCTTCGCTCGCGACACCGCCGCCGGGAAGTCGCGCCCACGGCAGGTCATCTTCGCGAGCATCGAGTCGAAGTGCGGGCTGATCTGGGCGCCGGTCGCGATCGTGCCGCCGTCCAGCCGGACCCCGGCGCCACCGGGACTGCGGTAGGTGGTGATCTTGCCCGTGTCCGGGCGGAACCCCTGCGTCGGGTCCTCCGTGGTGATGCGCGTCTGCAGCGCAGCACCGTGCACGGACACCGTGTCCTGCGACAGACCGAGGTCGGCCAGGGTCTCCCCCGAGGCGATCCGCATCTGGGACTGCACGAGGTCGACGTCGGTCACTTCCTCGGTCACGGTGTGCTCGACCTGGATGCGCGGGTTCATCTCGATGAAGACGTGCTGCCCGGCACGCTCCCCCTCGGTGTCGAGCAGGAACTCGACGGTGCCGGCGTTGACGTAGCCGATCGACCGGGCGAAGGCGACGGCGTCGCGGTGGAGGGCCGCCGCGATCGACGGGTCGAGGTTCGGCGCGGGGGCGATCTCGACGACCTTCTGGTTGCGGCGCTGCACCGAGCAGTCGCGCTCGAAGAGGTGGATCGTGCCCTCGTCGGTACCGGTGGCGTCAGCGAGGATCTGCACCTCGATGTGCCGCGGCCGGATGACGGCCTGCTCGAGGAACATCGTCGGGTCCCCGAAGGCGCTGTCGGCCTCGCGCATGGCCGCTTCGAGCGCCGGCCGCAGCTCGGCCTTCGTCTCGACCCGGCGCATCCCGCGACCGCCACCGCCGGCCACCGCCTTCGCGAAGACCGGGAAGCCGATCGCGTCCGCGCCCGCGAGGAGCTCCTCGACGTCCCGGCTCGCCGGGGTGCTCGCGAGGACGGGGACGCCGGCCGCGATGGCGTGTTCCTTGGCGGTCACCTTGTTGCCGGCCATCTCGAGCACGTGCTCGCCCGGGCCGATGAAGGTGATGCCGGCAGCGGCGGCCGCGGCGGCGAGCTCGGGGTTCTCGGACAGGAAGCCGTAGCCCGGGTAGATCGCATCGGCACCGGACTCCCGCGCGACGCGGATGATCTCGGCGACGTCGAGGTAGGCCCGCACGGGGTGGCCCGGCTCGCCGATCAGGTAGGCCTCGTCCGCCTTCAACCGGTGCAGGGAGTTGCGGTCCTCGTACGGGTAGACGGCCACGGTCCGGGCGCCCAACTCGTACGCGGCACGGAATGCACGGATGGCGATCTCGCCACGGTTCGCCACGAGGATCTTGCTGAACACGAGGTCCCTTTCAGCCCGGGTTGAGGTGAGACAACCCTAGTCGCGGTAACGTTGCTCACCGTGCATGTACTCAGCGTGAGCTCCCTCAAGGGTGGTGTCGGCAAGACGACGGTGACGCTCGGCCTGACCTCGGCCGCGTTCGCCAAGGGACTGCGCACGCTGGTGGTGGACCTCGACCCGCAGTCCGACGTCTCGACGGGACTCGACATCAACCTCGCCGGACACCTCAACGTGGCCGACGTGCTCGAGAACCCGAAGGAGAAGATCGTCCGCCAGGCGATCGCCCCGTCGGGGTGGACGAAGGGCTCCCAGGGCAAGATCGACGTCATGGTCGGATCGCCCTCGGCCATCAACTTCGACGGACCGCACCCGTCGATCCGTGACATCTGGAAGCTCGAAGAGGCCCTCGCGAACGTCGAGCAGGACTACGAGCTCGTCCTCATCGACTGCGCCCCGTCGCTGAACGCCCTCACCCGCACCGCATGGGCCGCGTCCGACCGCGTGACCGTCGTCACCGAGCCCGGACTCTTCTCCGTCGCCGCTGCCGATCGTGCGCTCCGGGCGATCGAGGAGATCCGCCGAGGGCTCTCCCCGCGCCTGCAGCCGCTCGGCATCATCGTGAACCGTGCCCGGGTGCAGTCGCTCGAGCACCAGTTCCGCATCAAGGAGCTCCGCGACATGTTCGGGCCGCTCGTGCTCTCACCGCAGCTGCCGGAGCGCACCTCGCTGCAGCAGGCGCAGGGTGCGGCGAAGCCGTTGCACGTGTGGCCGGGCGAGTCCGCGCAGGAGATGGCGAAGAACTTCGACCAGCTGCTCGAGCGCATCATGCGCACGGGCAAGATCGGCCCCTACGCCGAGGGCGGCGCCGCGTAGGCGGTCCCCCGGCTCCGCGCACGCGGGGCTCGGTGCGTCGGGGTTCGGTGCGGCGGCGGCCGGGCTCCGGTCGCACGACGTGCCGCTCACGTCCGCGCTGGTCGCACGACATGCCGCTCGCGTCCGCGCTGGTCGCACGACGTGTCGGCTCGGTGTACGCAGCGCGACGAGTTCTGCGACCAAGCCGATCAGCGGACGGCAAGTCCTGCGACCAACTCCGCCGACCATGACGCTGCGCTCCGGTCGCACGACGTGCCGCTCACGTCCGCGCTGGTCGCACGACGTGTCGGCTCGGTGTGCGCAGCGCGACGAGTTCTGCGACCAAGCCGATCAGCGGACGGCAAGTCCTGCGACCAACTCCGCCGACCGTGACGCCGGGCTCCGGTCGCACGACGTGCCGCTCACGTCCGCCCTGGTCGCACGACGTGTTGGCTCGGTGTTCGCGGTACGACGAGTTCTGCGACCAAGCCGATCAGCGGACGGCAAGTCCTGCGACCGACTCCGCCGACCGATGTCGACCGGTGAGCGACAGCGTCAGGACGCGCGGGAGGCCCGACGGGCGGCGAGCTCGTCGTCGGGGTCCGCAGCGGGGGCGGCGTCGAGCTCCACGAGCGACGACTCGACCTCACGCAGGACCTTGCCCACGGCGATGCCGAACACACCCTGCCCGCGCGAGACCAGGTCGATGACCTCGTCGTCGGAGGTGCAGAGGTAGACCGAGGCACCGTCGGACATCAGGGTGGTCTGGGCGAGGTCGGACACGCCCGACTCCCGGAGCTGGTTCACCGCGGTGCGGATCTGCTGCAGCGAGATGCCCGTGTCGAGCAGACGCTTCACGAGCTTGAGCACGAGGATGTCGCGGAAACCGTAGAGCCGCTGCGAGCCCGAGCCGGCAGCGCCGCGGATGGTCGGCTGCACGAGTTCGGTGCGGGCCCAGTAGTCGAGCTGACGGTAGGAGATGCCGGCTGCCCGGGCGGCGACGGTGCCGCGGTAGCCGTTCTGCTCGTCGTGTTCGGGCATGCCGTCGGTGAAGAGCAGCCCGAGGTCGTACCGCGTCATGTCCGACCCGGTACCGGGGGTGTCAGTCCCACTCATGCGCTTGCCTTCCACGACGATCGAGCCCCCACCCGAAGCTTCAATGCCGGGTTGAGAGTTGTTCCGAGGTCCACGGTAGCGACTCCGAGCCGTCGCGCGCGGGACATCCGCTCCGGCGCGTCCGGCGTGTCGAGGATACGCCCCGCCCTCCGACACCCGCCAGCAACGGGAGCCTCCCCCAGCACGCGTTTCATGTGTCGAGACGACCGATCGCCGACCGGATGAGCTGCGACCGGATGGTCTCGAGGTGCCCGGCGATCTCCCGCGCGAGCTCGGTCGCCTTCGCCTTCGAGGTGGCGTCCCCGCGACGCGACACCGGCATGAGCGCGGACTCGATGAGACCGACCTCTCGCTCGGCGGTGGCCCGGAAGGTCCGCAGGTGCCGCGGCTCGATCCCCGAACGCTGGAGCTCGACGAGCGCCCTGAGCACCGCGACGGAGTCCTCGCCGTAGCTGTCCGTCGCGGGCAGCAACGACGACGACACGGCGTCGGACAGCAGCATCGGCGTGGCTCCCGCCGCCCGGACGGTCTCGTCGCGGGTGTACCGGCGCTCGCGCCCGAGGATCGACGGCTTCGGTGCCTCGCCCCCGCCCGGCAGCGTCGGCTCTCTTCCGGCGTCGAGGTCGGCCAGGTACTCCTTGATGACCTTGAGCGGGAGGTAGTGGTCGCGCTGCAGCCCGAGGATGACCCGGAGTCGCTCGACGTCGGACGGCGAGAACTTGCGGTAGCCGCTGGCGGTGCGCACGGGGGTCACGAGCTCGCGTTCCTCGAGGAACCGCAGCTTCGAGCCGGCGAGGTCCGGGAACTCGGGCTTCAGGCGAGCGAGGACCTGCCCGATCGTGAGCAGCTCCGGCGCCGCGGACCCCGCCCGGGCCGCGGCGGACCGCGCGGGCACTACGCGTTCGCCAGGCGCGCCAGGTCGACCCGGGAGGCGTAGAAGGTCAGGCGGAACTTGCCGACCTGCACCTCGGACCCGTCGGTGAGCAGCGCCTCGTCGATGCGGGCACCGTCGAAGTAGGTGCCGTTGAGCGACCCGAGGTCCTTCACGGTGAAGCTCGTGCCGTGACGGAGGAACTGCGCGTGCTTGCGCGAGACCGTCACGTCGTCGAGGAAGATGTCGGCGTCGGGGTGGCGACCGGCCGTCGTCACGTCGGAGTCGAGCAGGAACCGCGCACCCACGTTCGGGCCGCGACGGACGACGAGCAGCGCCGATCCGGAGGGCAGCGCCGTGATGGCGTCGCGCTCTTCCGTCGAGATGCCGGACTCGGGCGTGAGGGCCGCCGCCTGCTCCAGACTGAAGGTCATCGTGGTGTCGACGAGTCGCTGCTGCTGGGTGCGACCGTCGCTGCCTGCCGGACCCTGCTGCGGGACCACTGGATCGGACATCGTGGACCTCCCTCTCTTGGCCCATCAGCGTATCGGAAACGGGTGACCCCGCGGGAGCCCAGAACGGGGCTGTGCACAACTCGGCAGTGCGCGATCAGCGAACGTCCACGCAACGCGCACCGGGACAGCCGGGAGGCGCGGTGCCAGCTGGCACCGCGCCTCCCGGCCGTCATCCCGTCACCACGGGCGGATCGTGACCACGGGCGGACCGCCACCACAGGCGGACCGCCACCACAGGCGGACCACCACAACAGGCGGACCGCACCGCCGGCCCCTCAGTGCTGGAGCCCCGACAGGAGCTCCTTGATCTCGGAGTCCTTGAGCTTCACCCAGGGCGAGCCGTCCGGGTCGCTCGTCGACGCCTCCGGGCTGTCGCCGGTGTTCCACCACTTCGCCTGGTACGGCACACCGTCGAACAGGACCCGCGCCCCGGTGTCGTACTGCTTCGTACCGGACCACGATGGGTAGGTGCCCGCCGGCAGGGTGACCTGCTCGACCGGCTTCTCACCCTTCAGCACCGGCCCGATGAGCTGCCACGGCGTCTCGTACGCACTGAGCACCGGGTCGTCCGGCAGGTCGCCCGAGGTCCACCACTTCGCCTCGTAGACGTTGTGGTGCCAGACGATCTTCGTGCCCTCGAGGTAGGACGCGTCCGCGCTCCACACCGGGTACGGGCTCGTCTTCGGGTCGTCGGTCGGTTGGACGGTCGCGCTCGGCTCGGCCTTGGTGACGTCCGAGGCCGCCGCGACGATCCCGCCGGTGAACCCCTTGCCGAGGACGTCCGCGAACAGCACGCCGTCCTGGTCGACGCCCGAGCAGGAGTTCGACACGGTCGACAGGTTCACGTAGTTCGACCCGCACGTGGTGTCGCGGTTCAGCGACCACATGGACATGCGGCCGATTCCGCGCTCGCGCGCCCAGGCGTTGAGCTTCCGCGCGTCGGCGAGGGTGAAGACCTCGTCCTGGATGTCGTTCTGGCCGATCATCGGCGTCGCACCGACCTTGTGCCAGAGCGTCCGGTCACCGAGCGGCGTCCCGGACCGCGTGTAGAGGATGCCGAGCTGCCGGTGGACCTCCTGCAGGGTCTGGACCGAGGCCGAGTACATGCTCTGGCTCGAGCCCTTGCTCTGGCCGTAGTCCATCGTCATCGCGTTGACGCCGGCGAGGTCGACGCCGGCCTTGAGGAACTGCGCGACCGCGGTGGTCCCGTCGCTCGTCAGGCCTCCGGGCGCCGCCGGCAGGGTGAGCCACACGGCGAGCGGGTGCCCGGCGGCACGACGCGCGTCCTGCAGCTCCTTCACCGCCTTCGCCCGGCGCTCCCCCGCGGCGTGGTTCGTGAGGTCGTCGCCCTCGACGTCGTAGTCGACCGTGCTGACGTCGTAGCGCTCGACGACGGTCTCGTACGCACCGACGAGGTCGGACGTGTCGGTGCAGGTCGTCGCGAGCTCGTCGTTCGCGAGGCCGCCGAACGAGACGCCGACCTCGCCCTTCTGCTGCTGCAGCCGGGCGATGCGACGGTCGAGGTCGAGCGAGTCGGACGCACCCTGCAGCGAGTACGCCGAACCCCAGGTCGGGGTGCAGGCCGCGTCGTGGTCGGCGACCACGAACGAGAGCATGACGTCGCGGCCCTTCGCGGACTTGACGTCCTCGAAGGCGAACGTCGGCGTGGCGGTGACGTCGGTGTAGGCAGCGAACCAGCTCTTCTGGGCGTCCGCGGCCTGCGCCGACTGCCAGCGGTCGAAGCCGAGGTAGCCCCCGGCCGCGACGGCCGTGGTCAGGACGACCGCGAGGCCGACGCGCAGCGGGGAGAGGCGTCTGGTGGAGGACATCAGGCAGCGGTCCGTTCGTCGGATGAGGCGGTGGAGGCGTCCGCAGCACGCCCGGTGGGCGCGGCGGGTCGAGCGGCCCCGGCGGGTGCGGTCGCGACCGTCGGGGTGCTTCGGGTCACGGGGGCTCCGACGGTCCCGGCACCGTGGCGGGTCGGCAGCTCCGCACCGCCGTGCCCGAAGTAGAGGACGGCACGCCAGTCCTCGGCGACCGGCTCTGCTTCGGGCAGCAGGCCCCTGCGGGCCGCCTTCCGGTCCTGCTTCGCCTGCCGACGGGCGGCGCGACGCGCGGCCCGCGCGGACGGGTCGTAGTACATCCACGCGGTGGCCCAGAGCCAGACGTCCACGACCGAGTTCCATATGCCGATGTACGCGACGATCGCGTAGAACGCCAGCAGGGCGTTGAACGCGGCGAACACGGCGTTGCCCCAGTTCTGCGCCTGGTAGTCCCGGAGGAACGTGAACACCGAGAACACGACCATGGCGTACGGCGCGAGGACGTACAGCGCGGGCGAGGCCGTGCGGTCCCGGACCTTCGGTGTGCGGGCGAACGGGATCTTCTTCGCCGTCAGCGCCTGCTGGATGCTCTTGAGCACCCCGGCGACGTTCACCGGCATGAGGATCAGGTTGAAGCCGTAGATCCGGAGGATGTCGGTGCGCTTGTAGCCGCAGTACTTGAGGTCGGACGCGAACAGCCAGAAGTACGGCAGCGCGGCGAGGAGCACCATCGGGCTGAGCAGCCGCGAATCGTACGGGTAGGCCAGCAGGAAGATGAGGCCGAGCGAGCCCCACGCGATCGACGCCATGTAGTTGACGCGGAGGGACATCTCGACGAAGCCGACCCGCTCCCCGCGCTGGCGACGCTCGCGGACCTGCCGGAGGTACTTCGGCAGGATGAGGAGTCCACCGTTCGCCCAGCGACGCCGCTGGACGATGAGCGAGCCGAAGTCCGGCGGCGTCGCGCTGTAGGACAGGCGCTCCGGGTAGTTCACGAGCGTCCAGCCGTGCATGCCGAGGTCGACGCTCGACTCGGTGTCCTCGATGACCGTGCGGTCCTGCACGTACCGCTTGACCTCGAAGCCGCCGACGGTCTCGACCTCCTCGATGTCGCGGAGCGCGCGGGTGCGGATGACCGCGTTCGCGCCGACCCAGAAGGTGGCGTTGTGGCGCGACATGCCCTGGTGGAGGATGTGCTGGATGTCGGTGGTCGCACCGGCGAGCCGCTCGATGCGGGTGGCAGCACCCCGGAACGACGAGTACGGGGTCTGCGTCACGGCGACGCGGGCGTTCTCCGGCTGCTCCAGGAAGTACACCAGTCGCAGGCAGTAGTCGCGGAGCAGCACCGAGTCGGCGTCGAGCGTCAAGACGTAGTCGGACGCGGGGACGACGAGGTCGGCGTCCTCCGGCGAGGCGACCGTGCGGAGGATCGTCCCGCTCGCGGTCTCCTCGAACGCGTACGAGCCGCCGAGCAGGCCGATGTAGGAGTTGAGGTTCATGGCCTTGTTCGCCTCGTCAGAGAGGTTCACGAACCGCTTCCGCTCGAAGGTCGTGATCTCGGCCGTGAACGTCCACGCCAGGCGGCGGGTGAGTTCGAGGGCACGGCTGCTCGTCACCTCGGTGAAGCTGGCCCCGGCACCGACCGCGTCCACGATCGCCGCCTCGAGCGCCTCCGACGTCAGCCGGAACTCGTCGGCCAGCGCGACGAGCACCTGGTCGTGGAAGAAGTGGTCGACGTGGTCCACGACCTCGTGTTCGCGGGCGTGCCGGCGGAGCCAGGCGTCCGCCCAGCGGTGGTGCTCGACGAGCGTCCGGAGCGCGTCGACCGAGGCGAGCGGCGCGGTGTCGGCGTCGATCTCCGCGACGAGCAGGGCCTCCTGGAAGCGACGAGCGGGCGCGGCGAGCTGCGACTGGATCTGCCCGGCGACCGCACGGGTCCGCTCGAGCTTCTCGGCGACCTCGGGGTCGGTCGGGAACGGGTTGTCGTCGATGAGCAGGACGACGCGGAGGGCCGGGTACTCCTGCAGCGCGGCCGACCACAGCGTGGTGGCGACGACGTCGGGCTCCTCGGCGTAGCTCGGCACGAGGACCGTCATCGGCGCCTCGTGCCCCTCGCCGAAGTGTCGGTCGAGCTCGGCACGCGGGACGCGGACGTGCGCGGCGAACCGTTCCATCGCACCCTGGCGGGCGATGAGGTGCATGAGCGCGGAGAAGGTGAGGAAGGTGACGACCACCAGGTACGAGATCGCCTCGGTCGTGAAGCGGAAGCTCTCGGTGCCGTAGTCGAGGAACTGGCGGATCACCGTGTAGACGACGTAGGCGAGCCAGAACGCGATGGTCAGGATGATGGCGATGCGGCCGGAGACGAGCTTCCGGTCGGACGGACGGGCGTGGATGGTGTCGAGCGGGCGGGTACGTCGCTCGGAACCCCACTGCCTCCGGCGCACGGGGGCGCCGTCGAGCTGTTCGGGCATGTCGGTCCTTCTTCCGCGGGGGTCAGCGCGCCATCGGGTCGGCACGCTGTCGGGTTGCCCCCGGCGGTCGACTGCGAACCTATGGGGACAGAACGAACGGTGCAGACACCCGGAAGGGGGGTTCTGGCCTCCTCGTGCGGGAACCCGCACGATGTTGCGGGACGGCCGGATGGCGGCGTGTCGCTGCGGACCCGACGAGGCTCCGGACGACGCGCCGCTCACGTTGCGCGCGTGGTCCGCGGTCGGCCTGGAGGCCCGCCTCGACTCCGCCGGGTCCGTCCCGTCGCGCAGTCGGCCCGTCCGGTGCAGCGCGTCCCGTCCCGCTCCGTGGCGGAGGTCGGCTGGTCGCACGACCTGCCGCTCACGTCCGCGGCGGTCGCCCGGACGGTCGGCTCGAGCGCGGTGGGCCGACGCGTTCTGCGATCAGGTCGTGCCGAGGCGGCGGCCCGGGGGGGTGCCTCAGCGGCCGCGGGCGAGCAGCCAGAGGAGGTACGGCGCGCCGACGACCCCGGTGACGACGCCGACGGGCAGGGCGGTCCCAGGGATCGCGAACTGGGCGACGAGGTCGCTCGCGAGCGTCACGACCGCACCGACCGCGGCCGCGGGGGCGAGCGCGACCCGTCCGCCGCCGACGATCCGCCGCGCGATCGGTGCCGACATGAGCGCGACGAACGACACGGGGCCGGCGGTGGCCACGGCGCCCGCCGTCAGCGCCACCGCGGTGAGGAGCAACAGCACCTTCGCGCGGTCCGGACGGAGGCCGAGTGCCGACGCGACCTCGTCCCCGAGCGCGAGCACCGTCAGCCGGGGCGACTGCACGAGGGCGAGCGCCATGAGCACGACGAACGCGGTGCCGAGGACGCCGACGAGGTTCCGGTCGACGGCGTTGAGGCTGCCGGAGAGCCACAGGAGCGCTGTGCCCGCCTGGGTCACGGTGCCGCTCGTCAGCATCCAGCCGGTCACGGCGAGGCAGATCGCGGCGACGCCGATGCCGACCAGGACCACCCGGTTGCCGGAGATGCCCCGCTGCCAGGAGAGCGCGGCGATGACGAGCGACACGACGACCGCCCCGACGAGCACGGAGCCGAAGAGCACGACCCCGGACGCCCCGAACAGCACGATCGCGGTGATGCCGGCGGCGCTCGCCCCCGACGTGACGCCGATGACGTCCGGGCTCGCGATCGGGTTGCGCACCACGCTCTGCACGATCGCTCCGGCGACGCCGAGGGCCGCCCCGACGAACACCGCGCCGAACACCCGCGGTCCGCGGAGCTGCCCGATCACGAAGTCCGCGATCGCATCGCCGTGCCCGAACGCGGCAGCGGCCACCTGCGCGGGCGACAGCGGGATCTCGCCGACGCCGAGGCCGGTGAGCACGAGCGCGACGAGCACGAGGACCAGCACACCGAGCACGAGCAGCTCGCGGCGTGCTCCGACGACCCGGCGACGGTTCCGGGGCCCCACGGCCGTCACAGTCCCCGCACCGCCCGCGACCGGACGAGCGCGATGAACACCGGCGCCCCGATGAGCGCCGTGACGATGCCGACCTGCAGCTCCCCCGGGTACGCGACGACCCGGCCGATGACGTCGGCCACGAGCAGGAGTGCCGGCGCGACGAGCGCGGAGAGCAGGATCGTCCAGCGGTGGTCGGGCCCGGTGAGTCGACGGACGGCGTGCGGGACGGCGAGCCCGACGAACGCGATCGGCCCGGCGGCGGCCACGGCGGAGCCGGCGAGCAGCACGGTGACGACCCCGCCGACGACCCGGACGAGCACCACCCGCTGGCCGAGGGAGGCAGCGAGCTCGTCGCCGAGCGCGAGGGTGTTGAGCGACCGGCCGAGAGCGATCGCCACGACGAGGCCGACGAGCACCGGGACGATGATGACCCCGGCGGTCCCGAGGTCCTTCCCGGCGAGCGCTCCGACCTGCCAGAACCGCAGCTGGTCGAGCAGGGACTGGTTCGTCACGAGGACGGCGGTCGTCACCGAGGACAGCGCAGCGGCCACCACGGCGCCGGAGAGCGCGAGGCCGACCGGGGAGAGGCCGCGCCGGGCGACCGCGGCGATGCCGTAGACGAGCAGCGCCGCGAGTCCGGCGCCGACGAACGCGAACGGCAGGTACGCGCCCGTGCCGCTGATGCCGAACACCGCGATCCCGGTCACGACCGCGAGGGACGCCCCGGCGTTGATGCCGAGCACGCTCGGATCGGCGAGGGGGTTCCGCGTCACGCCCTGCATCACGGCACCGGCGACCCCGAGTGCGGCTCCGGCGAGGAGTCCGACGACGGTGCGGGGCACGCGGTTGCCGAGGACGATGAGGCCGATCTCGTCACGGCGTCCGGGGTGCAGGACGGTGTCGAGGACGGTCCCGAGCGGGATCGGCCGCGAGCCGAACGCCACGGACAGTGCGACCGCGACCCCGAGGACCACGACCGCCAGCACGGTGGCGCGGACGAGTCGGCCGACGGAGCTGGGCGCGGGAGCGAGGACGGGAGCTGCCATGGGGGTGCAGCAACCCTAACGCGCAGGTGTCCGCCCCGGTCGTCCACGCGTTCGGCGGTCCCCGAGCGAGCCGTGAGCATGCGCAGTGCTCGTTCATAGGGTCTCCTTGGGGAACGGGCCTGTACTGGCTTCCATCGACGCCCGACCGGGCCGTCGAGGACGACCGGAGAGCACCGATGAACGAGACCCCGAACCCCGACGCCACCCCTGGCGGGACGAACGGCGCGACGACCGACGGACCCGATGCCCGCACGCAGGGCGCGTGGGAGGCTCCGCACGCGGACCGGTCGACGCTCCGCCCGGCCTACGCGTTCGACGGCAGCGGGCCCTACCTGTACGCACCCGACGGTTCCGGTCCCTACGCCTACACGCACGACGGCCGCGGCCCGTACCTGGTCGGGAGCCCCGCGCTCGACGGGCAGCACTGGTCGAACGGGCAGGCATGGGTGCACGGTGCCGCCACCGCGAACCACGGCGCGTACGCAGCCGCACCGACGAAGCGCCCGCGTCGGCTCGGGCTGGTGATCGGCTCGGGCGTCGCGGCACTCGCGATCCTCGGTGCCGCGGGAGGAACCGCGCTCGGGCTCTCGTCGCAGCACACGACGACGACCTCGAGTCAGTCTCAGGGCACCACCACGCTCCCGGGGACGGGCAGCGGCAGCGGAAGCGGCAGCAGCAGCGACGGCAGCGGGACGAACGGCTTCACCGTCCCGGGTGACGGCGGGAGCAGCAGCGGTTCGAGCGACGGCAGCTCCGGGACAAGCACGCAGTCGGCGGCCACCGCCGCGACCGCCGCCCAGAAGAAGGGTGTCGTCACGATCAACACCGTCCTGAACTACGACGAGTCCTCGCAGGCCGCCGGCACCGGGATGATCCTCACCTCGAACGGCACGGTCCTGACGAACAACCACGTCGTCCAGGGCGCCACGAGCATCGTCGTGACCGACGAGACGACCGGCAAGCAGTACAAGGCGGACGTCGTCGGCACGGACGCCACCCACGACGTCGCGGTCCTGAAGCTCCAGGACGCCTCGGGCCTGTCGACCGTGACGCTCGACGACGACGGCGGCGCGAAGACCGGCGACACCGTCACCGACGTCGGGAACGCCGAGGGCACGGGCAACCTCGTCGCCGCCGAGGGCACCGTCACCGCGACCGACCAGGACATCCAGGTGCAGAGCGACTCCGGCTCCGGCACCGAGTCGCTCACGGGGATGATCCAGGTCGCGGCGGACATCGTCTCCGGTGACTCGGGCGGCCCGGTCCTCGACAGCGAGGGCGAGGTCGTCGGCATGGCGACGGCGGCGTCCTCGGGTTCGGCGGACGTCACGGGCTTCGCGATCCCGATCTCGACCGCGAAGTCGATCGCGGACAAGATCCTCGCGGGTGAGTCGTCGTCGACGATCACGATCGGGCTGCCCGCGTTCCTCGGTGTCGAGGTGAGCGGGACCGCCACGACCGGCGGCGTCGCGGTCGCCGGGACCGTCGAGGGCTCGGGCGCAGCGAAGGCGGGCCTCGGCGCCGGCGACGTGATCACGGCGCTCGACGGCACCGCGGTGTCGACCTCGGACGCGCTGACGAAGGCGATCCAGGCGCACAGCGTCGGCGACCAGGTGAGCGTCACCTACACCGACAGCGTCGGGACGTCCCACACGGTGACGATCACGCTGACCGCAGGGCCGGCCGCCTAGCCCGCCGAGGAGCTCAGGCCCCGAGCACCGCCCGCACCACCGACCGGAACACGTTGGCCGGAGCGTCCGCCGAGAAGGTGGTCGCTCCGGCTTCCGTGCGCCCGACCCGGGCGAAGCCGTGCCCCTCGGCGTGGACGATCGTCACGGGGAGCTGCGCGCCCGGTCGCCGCAGGTGCGAGACCGTCCACGGCGCTGTCCAGAACCGTGCGAGCCGCGGGTCGCCCTCGGCGAGGTCCGACGGCAGGTCCGGCGCGGTGTCGCCGCCGTCCAGGCGGCGCGCCACCAGGTCCGCCCGGACCGACCCCGTGCGGAACGGGAAGGTCCACACCGGGCGGATGCCGAGCCTCCCGGCCATCAGCGCGACCACCTGCTCGGGCGGGACGGCGGCGACCACCTGGTCGTCCGTCCCGTCGACGACGGTGCCGTCCCAGGCCTGGAGGCGCGACTCGCCGCCGTCGGGCAGCCGCTGTTCCAGGGTGGTCGGCTGGGTCTCCTCGGCCCACGGGCCGAGCAGGGACTGCGTGGGCTCCGGCAGGGTGCCGAGGCGTCCGACGAGGCCGGCGTCGATGAGCTCGCGGCCGGCGGGGCTGCGGAGGAGCCCGGGGTTCCACCGTCGGCCGGCGAGGCTCCGGAGCGTGGACACAGCCTCGGCGGTCAGCCGCGGGCCGTCGAGCTCGGCGGCGGCGGGCGCGTCCGGCAGGGGCTCGAGGTCGCGGTGCGGGCGTGCCGCGGTGGGCTCGGTCGCGCGGACGGTGTCGAGCACGGCGAACACGAGGTCGTCGGTCGCGAGCATGCGTGCCAGCGGACGCTCGACGGTGAGGTCGACGCGGTGACGCCCGGTGACGAACACGAGGTGGGCTCCGGCGACGGCGCCGTCCTCGTCGGGCCGGACGTACTCGACGAGGCGTGCGGGCGCGCCCGCGGCGGTCCAGACGTCGACACCGACGAGCAGGAGCCCCTCGACGGACCCGGGCAGGCGCTCGAGGAGGCTCGTGTGCTCCTCGGCGATCGTGCGGTCGCTCGGGCGGGAGCGGACGGTGAGCACCACGTCGTCGCCGGTGAGCCGGAGATCGGCCTGCGGGGCGTCCTCGCGACGCCAGGCGTCCGGCCGGCGGAGCGTGAGGCGTGCGGTGCGGTCCTCGGTGCCGAGCGGGACGGGGACTGCCATGCTCCGAGGCTACGGGGGCGTCCCCGCGAGGTCGGGTGCGGCGCGCCGAGCAGGGGTAGCGCCGGCGCGGTCGGCGCCGGCGCGGTCGGGGCCGGCGTCGGCGTGGTCAGCG
>NZ_LDQC01000052.1 GCF_001475545.1 Curtobacterium luteum
GTAGTACGGGCCGATGTCGAACAGCGGGCCGGCGCCGACCGCGAAGAGGAACTCGGGGCTCGGGTGCCAGGACTCGGGGCCGGGGCTCTGGAACAGCGTCAGGCCGTTGAGGGGCGCACCGATCCGACCGTCGCGCACGGCGCGCAGCGCGGTCTGGAGGCCGGCGCCGAGGAACGTGTCGGGCGCGACGCTCACCGTCGTGCCGGCGGCGACCGCGGCGTCCCGGAGCCGGGTCGCGCTCTCCCGGTCGAGGGCGTAGGGCTTCTCGCCCCACACGTGCTTCCCGGCGGCGAGGACCTGCTGGGCGACCTCGACGTGGGCGGCCGGGATCGTCAGGTTGACGACGATCTCGATGTCGTCGTGCGCGAGCAGCTCCTCGACCGTGCCCGAGCCCGGGACGCCCCACTTCTCGGCCTGGGCGGCTGCGCGCGGGAGGTCGATGTCGGCGATGAAGTGGACCGTCACGTCGGGGAAGACGGTGAGGTTCGAGAGGTACTGGTCCGAGATGACGCCGGCGCCGATGACCCCGACGCCGACCGGGCCGGTGCGGCGGGTGGTGCCGGCGGCGGTCATCGTGGCGGTGCCGGTGGTCGTGGTGCCGGTCGAGGTGTCGGTCATGCGCGGACCCCCTGCAGGAACGTGTACGAGTCGGCCACGGCCTGGAACACGTCGCCCTCGTGACCGTCGAGCTCGACGACGTGCAGGGCCTCCGGCGCGGCCGCGAGGATCTCGCGGACCGGCATGACGCCGTCGCCGACCGCGACCTGCTTCTCGTCGTCGTGCGAGCCGTCGCCGTCCTTGACGTGGAGGAACTGCACCTTCTCGCCGTACTTCCCGATGACCGCGACCGGGTCGTCCCCACCGACCGTCACCCAGTACGTGTCGAGCTCGAGCACGACGTCGTCGGACAGCGCGTCGGCGAACACCTCGTAGGCGCTGGTGCCCTCGATGCGGTTCGAGAACTCGAACGCGTGGTTGTGGTAGCCCAGGGTCAGGCCGTGGTCCGCGGCGCGCGGAGCGAGTGCACTCAGCTCGCGGGCGATCGCTTCCACGTCCTCGCGGGTGGTCCAGCGCGCCTCGTCGATGTGCGGGTCGATCAGGGTGGTCATCCCCGTCGTGACGCTCGCGTGGAAGATCGCCTCGAGGTCCTGCTCGCCGGCGTCCAACAGTCGTGCGTGTCCGCTCGGCGCGGCGAGCCCGGCGGCGGCCAGGGCGTCGCGCAGTTCGGCGGCGCGGTCGACGTAGCCGAAGAGCTCGACGTTCGTGTAGCCGATGTCGGCGATGCGCTGCAGCGTGCCGGGCAGATCGGCCGAGAGGGCGTCGCGGACGGTGTAGAGCTGGACCGAGAGCGGTTGTGTCACCAGGGGTTCTCCTCGTCGAGACGGTGTGGTCGTCACTGACCGAGCGTCACACTATGACCACTTCTGACGGCGGTCAAGCAAAAGTCGACAACGCTCCGACGCACTTCGTTGCGCGACCTGTTCGATGTGTGCTCTACTCACCGCATGGTCGACTTGACTCGGACGGCAGCGTCGCCTCCGGTCGGGACGAGCGAGCTCTTCCAGATCCTCCGTGACGGCGTGCCACGGACCCGGGCCGAGCTCGCCGCCCTGACGGGGATGGCACGCTCGACCATCGGCGTGCGCCTCGATGCCCTCGTCGAGGTCGGACTCGTCGGGCCGGTGCAGACCGCCGCCTCGACCGGCGGACGGCCGCCGGCACAGGTCGCCCTGGTCCCCCGCGCCCGCCTCGTGGTCGCCGCCGACCTCGGCGCCTCGCACGGACGGGTCGCCGTGACCGACCTCACCGGGACGCCGCTCGCCTCCCGCGACGCGCACATCGACATCGCCGCCGGCCCCGTGCCGACCCTGTCGTGGCTGGTGTCCGTCGTCGACGAGCTGCTCGCCGAGGTCGGACGCGCCCGCGACGACGTCATCGCCATCGGGATCGGCGTGCCCGGCCCCGTGGAGTTCTCCACCGGGCGCCCGGCGAACCCGCCGATCATGCCCGGATGGGACGGCTTCGACGTACCCGGCTGGCTCCGGCAGCACGTCGCCGCCCACGTCCTCCTGGACAACGACGTCAACATCGCCGCGCTCGGCGAACGGCAGCGCGGATGGACCGACGTCGACCACCTGCTCTTCGTCAAGGTCGCCACCGGCATCGGTTCCGGGATCGTGTCCGACGGCGTCCTGCAGCGCGGCGCCCAGGGCACCGCAGGCGACATCGGCCACGTCCGGGTCGGGCGGGC
This sequence comes from Curtobacterium luteum, assembly GCF_001475545.1. Classification (GTDB taxonomy): domain Bacteria; phylum Actinomycetota; class Actinomycetes; order Actinomycetales; family Microbacteriaceae; genus Curtobacterium; species Curtobacterium luteum_A. The sequence continues at coordinate 2,252 of NZ_LDQC01000052.1, forward strand.
CGAGGACATCCCGTGCCACTGCGGCAACACCGGCTGCCTCGAGGCCGTCGCGTCCGGTCCGGCGATCGCCCGAGCGCTCCGGACCAAGGGTCGTGAGGTCCACACCAGCGGGGACGTGATCGACCTCGTCGCGCGCGCCGACCTCGATGCCATCGCCGCCGTCCGGCAAGCCGGACGGGACATCGGCGAGGTGCTCGCCACCTGCGTGTCGCTGATGAACCCGTCGGTGATCGTGCTCGGCGGATCCGTCACCCGCGCCGGCGAGCACCTCCTCGCCGGCGTCCGCGAGGTCGTGTACGCCCGGTCGATGCCGCTGGCGACGGAGCACCTCGTGATCGCGCAGTCGCGGGCGGGATCGCACGCGGCACTGCACGGGGCCGCCGCGCTCGCGATCGACTACGCGCTCTCCCCCGCGGGCATCGACGAGATCGTCGCGTTCGCCGAGGGGCGCGCGCTGGTGTCCTGACCGCGCGTCGGTTTCCGTCGCGTCGGTGGGCGGGGTGACAATCGTGTGGTGACGATCGTGCAGCCCACCCTGTGGGGCGACCTGGACCCCGGCCTGGAGGCACTGCCCGCCTCCGCCACGCCGGCGCAGGCCTCGCGCACGGCCGGCTCCGGCACCACGTCCGATCGGCCCGGCGCGACAGCTGCACCAGTCGCTTCCGGGGGTCCTCACGGTCCGTCCCGGCACGACACGTTCACGGTGCTCCGTGGGCACACCGAACGGATCGTCGCCCACTCCTCCGACCGGGTCGCGTGGCTCCGTGCGCGCGCCATGGGGATCACCGCCACCGACGTCGCCCGGCTCGCCTCACTCCGGGCCGTCCACGCCGTCGTCGCCGACAAGCGCTACGGCTCCCGCTTCTCGGGCAACGTCTACACCGAGCACGGCCGGGAGCGCGAGCCCGTGATCGCCGCCTGGGTCGCTGCGACGCACGGCATCGAACCGTCAGCACACCTCTTCCACGCCGCCGCGAACCGTGCGCACCTCGCCACGCCCGACGGTGTCGGGCACGACGGAGACGGGCGACTCGTGCTCGCCGAGATCAAGACGACCGCGAAGGGCTGGCGGAGCATCCCCCGGCACTACCTCCGGCAGATCTGGTGGCAGCAGTACGTGCTCGGAGCCGACCGCACCCTGTTCGTCTGGGAGCGCCACGACGACTTCGTTCCCGCGCACGACGAGCCCGAGTGTCGCTGGGTCGACCGCGACGACGACCAGATCCGCGTCCTCATCGACCTCGCCGACCGCGTGCTCGACACGCTCCGTCGCGACCGGGTCTAGACCTTCACGATCCGGAGTCGGCTCATCCCGACGACGAGCATGCCCATCAGCGCGATGAAGACCGCGACGCCGAGGCAGTACAGCGCCACGACGCCGTACCCGAGCGAGGGATCCAGGAACGGGTACGGCACCCACCCGTCGGTCGCACCGCGGACGAGGATCACGACGAGCCACACGGCGGGGTAGATCAGGAACCACCACACGTGCCGGAAGAGCAGTCGGGCTCGGTCGGAGAACAGCAGCCAATCGAGCACGGCGTAGACCGGCATCACCTTGTGCAGGACGTCGTTCGACCACTGCACCGAGGACTGCACGTCGATGTTGACCAGCAGCGTGTTGTAGACGATGCCCGTCGTCGCGATGTACACCGTCGACGCTCCGCGGAAGATGCTCAGCCCCAGCGTGCTGCGTCTGCTCCGCGCCGCGGCGACCAGGGTCAGGGCGAACGCGAGCGCGATGAGGATGTTCGACTGGTTCGTGAAGTAGCCGAAGTAGTTGAAGAAGTTGTAACTCGGGAGCTTCGAGCTCACGAGCCACTGTGCAAGGATCGCCGAGACCACGGCGATCACGGCGATGAGCCGGAGGGCGTTGACGAGGGTGCGCACACGGCCACGCTATCGGGACAACGGGCCGAACGACGAGAAGACCCGCACCGGCTCCGGTACGGGTCTTCTCGGACTGATCAGGAGATCAGATGCTGTTGACGTCGCGCGGGATGTCTTGTGAGCACCGCGCCGAAGGTCGTCAGATGCTGTTGACGTCGCGCGGGATGTCTTGTGAGCACCGCGCCGAAGGTCGTCAGATGCTGTTGACGTCCAGCGGGATGCCCGGGCCGAAGGTGGTCGCGACGGACCCCTTCGTGATGTAACGGCCCTTCGAGGAGCTCGGCTTGAGGCGGACGATCTCCTCGAGCGCGGCCGAGATGTTCTCGTCGAGCTGCTCCGGCGTGAACGAGGCCTTGCCGACGACGAAGTGCACGTTGGCGTGCTTGTCGACGCGGAACTCGATCTTGCCGCCCTTGATGTCGTTGACGGCCTGCGCGACGTTCGGGGTCACGGTGCCGGTCTTCGGGTTCGGCATGAGGCCACGCGGGCCGAGCACCTTGCCCAGACGACCGACCTTGCCCATGAGGTCCGGGGTCGCGACGGCCGAGTCGAAGGCGGTGTAGCCGTCGGCGACCTTCTGGATGAGCTCGTCGCCACCGACCTCGTCGGCACCGGCGGCGATGGCGGCCTCAGCAGCAGCACCGACCGCGAAGACGATGACGCGGGCGGTCTTGCCCGTGCCGTGCGGCAGGATGACCGTGCCGCGGACCATCTGGTCCGCCTTGCGCGGGTCGACGCCGAGCTTGAGCGCGACCTCGACGGTGGAGTCGGTCTTCGCCGAACCGGTCTCCTTCGCGAGGGCGACGGCCTCGGTCGGGGTGTAGAACTTGTCGGCCTCGATCTTCGCGGCCGCGGCCTGGTAGGCCTTGGACTTCTTCGCCATGGTGTTCTCCTCTGGGAGCTACGTGGTTGACGAGCCGGCGTGGCTCTCCCACGGAAGGGTGTTGGGGGTGTGGATCAGGCCTCGACCGTGATGCCCATCGAGCGCGCGGTGCCGGCGATGATCTTCGCGGCCTGCTCGATGTCGTTGGCGTTCAGGTCGGCCTGCTTGGTCTCGGCGATCTGACGGACCTGGTCCATCGAGATCTTGGCGACCTTGACCGTGTGCGGGGTCGCGGACCCCTTCTGCACACCCGCAGCCTTCTTGATGAGCTCGGCGGCCGGCGGGGTCTTGAGGACGAACGTGAACGAACGGTCCTCGTAGACGGTGATCTCGACCGGCACGACGTTGCCACGCTGCGACTCGGTCGCGGCGTTGTACGCCTTGCAGAACTCCATGATGTTCACGCCGTGCTGACCGAGCGCGGGACCGATCGGCGGGGCCGGGTTGGCGGCGCCCGCGTTGATCTGCAGCTTGATCAGGCCCGTGACCTTCTTCTTCGGTGCCATGACTTGTTTCCTCCTGGAATCGAACGCACGGGGATCCGTGCACTCTCCCGCGGGCCCGGCCGTTCCGGACCGCGGTGAAGCCCCACACGCTCAGCGTGCGGGGCCAAACCTCGGTAGCTTACTACAGCTTGGTGACCTGGTCGAAGCTCAGCTCGACCGGGGTCTCGCGCTCGAACAGCGAGACCAGGACCGTGAGCTTGCCGCTCTCCGGCTTGATCTCGGAGATCGAACCCGGCAGGCCCGCGAACGAGCCTTCCTTGATGGTGATCGTCTCGCCGATCTCGAAGTCGACCTCGGCCTGCGGCTGGGCCTGTGCGGCACCGCCGGACTTCGCGCCGCCCTTGGCCGGAGCGGCCTCGGCGACCTGGACGAGGGACTTCAGCATGCCGAAGGCCTCGTCGAAGCGGAGCGGGGTCGGGTTGTGGGCGTTGCCGACGAACCCGGTGACACCCGGGGTGTGGCGGACGACCGACCACGAGTCCTCGTTGAGGTCCATTCGGACGAGCACGTACGAGGGGATCCGGACGCGGGTGACCAGCTTGCGCTGCCCGTTCTTGATCTCGACGACGTCCTCCATCGGGACCTCGACCTGGTAGATGTAGTCCTCCATCGACATCGAGACCATGCGGTTCTCGATGTTCGACTTCACGCGGCGCTCGAAGCCCGCGTAGGAGTGGATGACGTACCACTTGCCCGGCTTCATCCGCAGCTCGGCCTTGAAGGCCTCGTACGGGTCGACCTCGGCGGGCTCGTCCGCGTCGAGCGCCTCGTCGGCGGCGAGGGTCTCGTTCGCCTGCGCGGCGGACTCCGCTTCCAGCTCGACCTCTTCCTCGTCCTCGACCGCTTCGACGGCTGCCTCGGCCTCGTCGGCGGAGTCGATCTCGAGGGCGTCGTCCACGACCGCATCGGCCTCGGGGTCACGCGACTCCTGCAGCGCGGTGAGCGCTTCGTCGAGGCCGGCGTCGACCGTGCCGTCGTCGGGCTCGTCGCTCAGGCCGAGGGACTCGTCGTCGGCGTCCTCGACCGAGATCGCACGCTCCTCAGCGGACTCGGCAGCGAGCTGCTCGCCGGTCTCGACGTCGCCTTCCTGGTTCTCCTCGACCTCGGAGGACTGCTCGGCAGCCGTCGCGAGGTCGATGTCGTCGCGGGAGTTGTCAGACAATGTCGATTCTTTCCGTTCGGTGGTGCGGATCGGGTTGGCGAGCCATCAGCCCGGCCTGCGGTCGGCCGGACCGGATCAGGCGGTCGGACCGTTGCCGAAGACGTAGCCGACGCCGAGCCCGAACACGAAGTCGAGGACCGACACCAGGACCATCATCACGATCACGAAGACCAGGACGACGCCGGTGTAGCTGAAGAGCTCCTTGCGGGTCGGCGTGACCACCTTGCGGAGCTCGCCGATGACCTGACGGATGAACAGGGCGATGGCAGCGAACGGCCCGCGACGCGATGCGCGGTCCTGCTTCGCCTTGGCGACGACGTCGTCCGCCGTCGCTTCCACGTCTTTGCTCGCCAACTTCTACCCTTCCAGATGTGCAGGGCGGACAGGACTCGAACCTGCAACCTGCGGTTTTGGAGACCGCTGCTCTACCAATTGAGCCACCGCCCTTCGGAGCGCGTCTCGTCACCGATCCGCGTTCCGGTGGTCGAGTGTACGGGAGTCCGTCACACGGTGTCCACTTGACGGATGCTCCGGCGTGCCGCGCCGATAGGCTTGGCCCCGTGAGCACCGCAGCCGAAGGCCCCGAGTCCACCGCCAACCCCGCCGCCCCGCAGCAGCGCATCGCGTCGCGCATCGCGGCCATCGCGGAGTCCGCCACCCTCAAGGTCGATGCGAAGGCCAAGGCGCTCAAGGCCGCGGGTCGGCCGGTCATCTCGTTCGCCGCGGGTGAGCCCGACTTCGCCACCCCGCAGCACGTCGTCGACGCCGCCGTCGCCGCCGCGCAGGACCCGAGGAACCACCGCTACACGCCGGCGACGGGGCTGCCCGAGCTGAAGCAGGCGATCGCCCACAAGACCGCTCTTGAGTCGGGCGTGTCGGTCGACCCGTCGCAGGTCATCGTGACGAACGGCGGCAAGCAGGCGGTCTACCAGGCGTTCCAGACGATCGTCGACGCCGGCGACGAGGTCCTCCTCCCGGCCCCGTACTGGACCACCTACCCGGAGGCGATCCGGCTCGCGGGCGGCGTCCCCGTCGACGTGTTCGCCGGCAGCGACCAGGACTACCTCGTGACCGTCGAGCAGCTCGAGGCCGCGCGCACCCCGAAGACGAAGGCGCTGCTGTTCTGCTCGCCGTCGAACCCGACCGGCTCCGTGTACTCCGCGGAGCAGACGAAGGCGATCGGCGAGTGGGCGCTCGAGCACGGCATCTGGGTCATCAGCGACGAGATCTACCAGGACCTCGTGTACGACGACGTCCGCTTCACCGGCATCCTCGACGCGGTCCCGGCCCTCGCCGACACCACGATCCTCGTCAACGGCGTCGCGAAGACCTACGCGATGACCGGCTGGCGCGTCGGCTGGTTCATCGGCCCGGTCGACGCCGTCAAGGCCGCCTCCAACCTGCAGTCGCACCTGTCGAGCAACGTCTCGAACGTCTCACAGCGGGCAGCGATCGCCGCGCTGGAGGGGCCGCAGGAGCCCGTCGTGGCGATGCGGGAGGCCTTTGACCGCCGCCGTCGCGCCATCGTCGACGGCCTCAACGCGATCCCGGGCTTCGTCACGCCGACGCCGAAGGGCGCCTTCTACGTCTACCCCGACGTGACGGCACTGCTCGGCCGCGAGTGGGCCGGCTCCACCCCGACGACCACGCTCGAACTCGCGGACCTCATCCTCGAGCACGCCGAGGTCGCGGTCGTCCCCGGCGAGGCCTTCGGCCCCTCCGGGTACCTGCGGCTGTCCTACGCCCTGGGCGACGACGACATCGCCGAGGGCGTTGCGCGCCTGGCGAAGCTCTTCGGCTAGTCCCGGACTCGACGACGGCCCGCCTCCGAGGAGGTGGGCCGTCGTCGTCCTGGAGGCACGGGTCGGCTCGGGCGTTCAGCCGCCGGCGAGCAGGTCCCCCACCACGACGGGCTCCGGTACGAGCGTGACCCCGAACCGGTTGAGCACCGTGACCTGCACGTACCGCGCGAGCTCGGCGACCTGCGCCGCAGACGCTCCCCCGCGGTTCGTCAACGCCAGCGTGTGCTTCGACGAGATCGCCGCGCGCGACCCCGGGACCGCGTAGCCGCGGTGGATGCCGGCGTGCTCGATGAGCCACGCCGCGCTGAGCTTGACGTCCTCGCCGGCGGGCCAGCGAGGCGCGTCGGCGGGGAGGTCCTCCGCGAAGGTCGCGGAGACGATCGGGTTCGTGAAGAAGGACCCGGCGCTCCAGGTGTCGTGATCGTCGCCGTCGAGCACCATGCCCTTCGACCCCCGGAGGCGGAGGACCGCGTCACGCACGGTCGTCGGGGCCACCAGGGCGCCGAGTTCGACCCCGAGGGACCCGGCGAGCTGCGCGTAACGGACCGGGACGCCGTCGTCGGACGCGACGCCGAGCCGGAACTCGACCGTGAGCACCACACCGCGTCGTCCGTGCTTCAGGGTCGACGAGCGGTAGCCGAGCGCCAGCTCGGACGCGGGCAGCCACGCGCGCTCCCCGGTCGACGCGTCCAGGAACTCGATGGCGGTGAGCACGTCGGACAGCTCGACCCCGTAGGCGCCGATGTTCTGCACGGGGGCGGCACCGACCGTGCCCGGGATGCCGCTCAGCGCCTCCAGGCCGGTCCAGCCGTTCGCCACCGTCTGCGCGACGAACGCGTCCCACGGTTCCCCGGCTGCGACACGCACGGTGACGCCGTCGGCGTCCGCGCCGTCCGGCGGCACCACCTCGACACCCCGGGTGCGCACGAGCACGACCGTGCCGTCGAACCCCGGGTCGGCGACGAGGAGGTTGCTCCCGCCGCCGACGACGAGCCAGTCGTCGTCCTGCCAGGCGGTGTGCGCGTGCTCGACGAGCTCGTCGGTGGTCGTCGCGGTGAGCAGAGCGCTCGCGGGACCGCCGACGCGGAGCGTCGTGAGGTCGGCGAGCCGGGCGTCCGTCACGGTCAGCGGAACGCCACCGTGACCTGCGCCTTGCCGAGCACGGTCTGCCCGGCGGCGGTCACGGTGAGGTCGATGCGCTGGGGGCGGCCCGCGTCGTCCACGGTGCCGACCTTCGCGACGACGCCGACGGTCGCGCCGTCCTGCGGGTCGACGACCACGGGACGGGTGAACCGCACCCCGTAGCGCGTCACCCAGCCACGGTTGCCGAGCCACTCGGACACGGGCTGGACGGCGAGCCCCATCGTGAGCATGCCGTGCGCCAGGACGCCCGGGAGCCCGACCGACGCGGCGACGTCGTCGCGGTAGTGGATCGGGTTGAAGTCGCCGGAGGCGCCGGCGTAGCGGACGAGCGCGTCGCGGGTGAGGTGCACCTCGCGCTCGGCCACGACGGTGCCGACCTCGAGCGAGGTCGTGGGTGCGGTGGTCATGCGTCGTCTCCTCGGACCACGAGGGTGGAGGTCGCCGTGACGACGTGCTCCCCCGCGGCGTCGTTCATCGTGCTCTCGGCGGTGACCATGGCGTTGCCGCCGAGGGTCTTCACGCTCGTGACGGTCAGGGTCGCGGTCAGTTCGTCACCCGCGACGATGGGCCGGTCGTAGGTGAAGGCCTGCTCACCGTGCACGACCCGCGAGAAGTCGATCCCGGCGTCGGGCTCGGCGAGGAGCTGGGCGAGCGTTGCCTCCTGCACGACGACGGCGAACGTCGGCGGTGCGACCACGTCGTCGTAGCCGGCGGCACGGGCTGCCTCGGGCTCGTGGTGGATCGGGTTCGTGGCGAAGACGGCGCGGGAGAACTCGCGCACCTTCTCGCGACCGACCAGGTAGGGCGGGGCCGGCGGGAACGTCCTGCCGACGAGCTCGGGGTTCACAGACACGACCGGCAGTCTACCGAGCACCGTCCGACGTTCGAGATCCATGAGGATGCATCGGCTAGGCTGCACGAGCGACGTCGGGGGGTGTCGCACGAGCTCGGGGAGGGAGCGGCCATGGAGGCACGGACGGAGTACGCGGTCCACACCGGGGACCGGCGCGCGGCGATGGAGGTCGCGAGCGCGGCCCTGCGTCGGAGCGGACACGAGGTGACGACCACCGGCGGGACGATCACGGCCAGGAGCGGGAGCCGGTTCCTCACGACCCTGCTCGGCGCGCTCGTCCGTCCGTCGAGTGAGTTCCGGCACTACGAACTCTCGACGACCGTGACGGGAGCGTCGACCACGATCACGGTGCGCCCGCTCCACCACGGCACGGCGGTGGTCGGCGGAGCGATCGGGGCGGAACGGCGGCGCACGGCCTGGCGACAGGTGACCGGTGCGGTCGAGGGTGCCCTGCGCTCCGCCGGCGTGCTCGTCGACCGGACGGACCACGGCGTGCACTGACGGACGCAGGCCGCCCGGCGTGCAGCGGGAACAGCCGCCGGCGCGCAGCGGGAACAGGAGAGGCCCGACGCGAACGCGCCGGGCCTTGCTGTAGCGAGGGCGGGACTTGAACCCGCGACACCACGATTATGAGCCGTGTGCTCTAACCAACTGAGCTACCCCGCCGGGGATCCGGAGGCGACACACGCTCCGGGTCGGAGCCCCGAGTCAGGATTGAACTGACGACCCCTTCCTTACCATGGAAGTGCTCTACCACTGAGCTATCGGGGCGATGTGCCGCGAACGGCACCACACGAGAGTAGCAGACTCGCGACGGTGATCCGGAACCGGGCTCGACGCCCGGGCGTGCCGTCGCGGAGGCCGCTAGTTCGCGTTCTGCCGGAGCCAGGTCAGCGGGTCCACCGGGACGCCGTCGACGTGGATCTCGAGGTGCAGGTGCGGGCCGGTCGAGTTGCCGGTGCTGCCGACCTCCCCGAGTTCGTCGCCGACCGAGACCTGCTGTCCGGTGACGACCTTGAAGGTGTTGTCCTTCATGTGGCCGTAGACACTGACGAACTGCTTGCCGTCGACGTCGTGGGTCACCCAGACGTCGTTGCCGAAGCCGCCGTCGTGCGCCTGGACCTTCGTCACGACACCGTCGGCGATGACCCGGATCGGGGTCCCCTCGCCGGGCGCGAAGTCCACGCCCATGTGGTTCGTCGAGCAGAACGAGCAGCCGGCGACCTGGCGTCCGCCGAAGCCCGAGGTGATCGGGACGCCGGTGAGGAACGGCCACTGGATGGATCCGGCAGCGTCGTTGGTGAACGCCGAGGCGTCGGTGTTCGCGTACTGCGTGGCGTCGGAGACCGTGTACTGGTCGCGCGTGGTCGAACCGTCGGCGGCCTGCCCGACACTGAGCGACTGGGCGCTCCCCGTCGCAGCGGAGCGCGCCGACGCCGAGTCCGCCTCCGGTGTGTAGAGCGCCTGCGCCGGGAGCGAGGTCGAGACGACCAGCCCGGCGACGAAGAGCAGGGCGCCGACCGCGGTGACGCGCGAGGCGGTGCGACGGAAGGCCGTGCCGGCGGGGGCGGGTGCCGACGTCGCTGCCGGCGCAGCAGGACGGCGCGTCGGACGGACCCGTGGAGACGATGCGGCGCGGCGCGACGGCACGGCGGCGGTCTTCGCCGCGGGACGATCCGACCGCGTCGATCCGGCACGCTCGGGTGCCGGCGCGACGACCGGTGACGTCGGCGCGGGCGGGGTGGTCGGGCCGACATCGGCGACGGGAAGCACCGGCGACGTCGGCGCGAGGTCGACCGGCGAGGCCGGTGCCACCGCGTCGACGGGAGCGCCGACGATCGCGGCGAACTCGTCGGTCGTGCCGATCGGAGCGGTGGTGCGGGCAGCGGCTCGTTCGGCCTCGATGCGCGCTCGTCGGGTCAGGTGGACGACCGGGGTCGGTGCGTCGACGGTGACGTCGGTCGGTGCGGGCGTGGTGGAGGCGTCGGGCATGCGTTCGGTGCTGATCCTGATCGGGGGAAGAGTGGGGGCCGTTGGTAACGAGCCGGTAACGGAACTCCTGAACGGTAGCAAAGGACAACACTGCCCGCCAGTCGTGTCCCCCGGTCCGGCGCGCTCCCGGTCCGGGGGCGGGCGCAGTGGTCAGACCGGTGCGACCCCGAGCGCGGCGGCTTCGGCGCGGTGCAGCAGGGCCTCGAGCTCGTCGGCCACCGCGGGGCTCGCGAACAGGAAGGACCGCGTGTCCCCCGCCTCCCACGAGCGGACCTCGGCCCCGGCGGCAGCGGCCACGATCGATCCGGCGGCCATGTCCCACGGGTTGATCCCGCGCTCGTAGTAGGCGTCGACGGTGCCCTCCCCCACCCCACAGCAGTCGAGCGCCGCCGATCCCCCGCGGCGGATGTCCCGGACGCTCCCGATGAGCTCGGCGAGCACGGCGACCTGCCCGCGGCGACGGTCCGCCGTGTAGGCGAACCCCGTCGACAGCAGCGTCTCGGCGAGCGACGCGGGCGACGAGGCCGTGATCGGTGCTCCGTCCCGGGTGACCGTCCCACCGGCGACGGCGCGGAAGACGGTGCCGGTGGCCGGTGCGACGACCACGCCCGCGATCGGCTCCCAGGTCGCGGGGTCCGGCGCGCCACGCACGACGCCGATGCTCACGGCGTAGTCGGGTCGTCCGTAGAGGTAGTTGACGGTGCCGTCGATCGGGTCGACGACCCAGGTGACGTCGCTCGTCCCGTCGGTGCCGCCGGCCTCCTCGCCGAGGACCGCGTCGTCCGGGCGTGCTTCGGCGATCCGACGCCGTACCAGGTCCTCGACCTCGCGGTCCGCGGCCGTGACGACGTCGACCACGCTCGACTTGCGGTCGGCGACCTCGACCCCCTCGGCGCGGCGACGGGCGGCGAGCGCGGCCGCTTCCCGTGCGATCGACTCGGCGAGGTCGGCGTACTCGGACGGTGTGGGAGGTGTGGACATGTACCCATCCTGCCCGGAACGCGAGAACCCCCTCCGAGGAGGGGGTTCCGTGGTGGCGAGTGAGGGATTCGAACCCCCGAAGGCTACGCCGGCTGATTTACAGTCAGATCCCTTTGGCCGCTTGGGTAACTCGCCATCGCGCACCCAGCCCGTGTGATCACCAACCGGAGGCGCGCAGAACAGCATAGCCGATGCGCGGGGGTGGTCGTGACCACCCCCGCACCGCGGCCGGTCCGCGGTCCTGAACCGTGCCTCCCGGCCGTCGATAGGCTGTCCCGCATGGCAGACAGTTCCTTCGACGTGGTGAGCAAGGTCGACAAGATGGAGGCGGAGAACGCCGTCAACCAGGCGGCCAAGGAGATCGAACAGCGGTACGACTTCAAGGGCGCCGGAGCATCGATCGCGTTCAGCGGTGAGGACGTCCTCATCAAGGCGAACTCCGAGGAGCGGGCCCGCGCCGTCCTCGACGTGTTGCAGTCCAAGGCGATCAAGCGCGGCATCAGCCTCAAGAGCCTCGACGCCGGTGACCCCTTCCCCTCGGGCAAGGAGTTCCGCATCGAGGTGACGTTCAAGAACGGCATCGAGCAGGACGTCGCGAAGAAGATCGGCGCGTTCCTCCGTGCGCAGGCGCCGAAGAGCGTGAAGAGCCAGATCCAGGGCGACGAGCTCCGGGTGTCCTCGAAGAGCCGGGACGACCTGCAGAACACGATCCAGCTGCTGAAGGGCGAAGAGTTCGACGTCCCGCTGCAGTTCGTGAACTTCCGCTGACGCCCGCGTCCGCCTGACCCGACACCGACGACGTCATCGTGGAGCACTGGCTCTCCGTCGCGATCACGATCCTGCTGGTCCTGCTCGACCTCGCGATCCGTGTCTTCTCGATCATCTACGTCCCGATCAACCGGAAGCCGCAGACCGCGACGGCCTGGCTGCTCGCGATCTTCCTGATCCCGTACATCGGGTTCATCGTCTTCCTGATCATCGGGTCGACGAAGCTGCCACGGGACCGCCGCGACAAGCAGGCGGAGATCAACCAGTACATCCTCGACCAGACCGAGGGCATGGACCGCGTCCGCAAGGACCACCCGTGGCCGCCGTGGCTCGAGAGCATCGTGACGTTGAACCGCGGACTCGGGTCGATGCCCCTCGTGGGCGGCAACTCGGCGGAGCTCTACCCGGACTACGAGGAGTCCTACGCCGAGATGACGCGCGCGATCGACCAGTCGCGGCGCTTCGTGCACGTCGAGTTCTACATCGCGACGCTCGACGACACGACCCGGCCGTTCTTCGAGGCCCTCGCCCGAGCCCAGTCCCGCGGTGTGACCGTGCGGTTCCTCCTCGACCACTGGGCGAGCCGCGGGTACCCGGACTACAAGGACACCCTCGCGTTCCTCGACCGCGCCGGCATCGAGTGGCACCTCATGCTGCCGCTCAAGCCCCTGCAGGGGAAGTTCCAGCGCCCCGACCTCCGGAACCACCGCAAGATCGTGGTGATCGACGGCTCGGTCGCGTTCACGGGGTCGCAGAACCTCATCGACAAGTCGTACGACCTCGAGTCGCACAAGAAGCGGCACATGGCCTACAAGGACCTGTTCGCCCGGTTCGAGGGGCCGGTCGTCGCGGGGCTCAACGCCCTGTTCGTCACGGACTGGTACAGCGAGACCGACGAGCTGCTGCTCCGAGAGAGCGACCCGGTCCAGCGTGCGGACCGCGGGGATGCCCTCGACTGCCAGGTGGTGCCGTCCGGGCCGGGGTTCGACGGCGAGAACAACCTGCGCCTCTTCAACGCGCTGCTCTACTCCGCGCAGCAGAAGGTCTCGATCACGTCGCCGTACTTCGTGCCGGACGACTCGATGCTCTACGCCATCACGACCACCGCCCAGCGCGGGGTCGAGGTCGAGCTGTTCGTCGGCGAGATGGGCGACCACGCCATGACCTGGCACGCACAGCGCTCCTACTACGAAGGGCTGCTCCGTGCGGGGGTGAAGATCTGGCTGTACCGTGCGCCGACGATCCTGCACGCGAAGCACTTCACCATCGACGACGAGGTCGCCGTGATCGGCTCGAGCAACATGGACATGCGGTCGTTCAGCCTCAACCTCGAGGTGTCGGTGATGGTCCGCGGCAGTCGTTTCGTCGACGCGCTCCGCGGGGTGCAGGACGCCTACAAGGAGCACAGCTTCGAGCTGACGCTCGACTCGTGGGTGGACCGGCCGCGCCGGTCGAAGGTGCTCGACAACGTCGCGCGGCTCACGGCAGCGCTGCAGTAGGGACGGCCGGGAGGCACGGGTCGGCGCCGGCGGGTCGGCCCGCCTCCGGCCGTGCCCGCGGCGGGCGCTTCGCCGAGTCGAACCACGTCCGGGTCCTGGTTCGACGTCGGGTTCGTGGTTCGACGGCCGCCGCGGTTCGACGAGCGGGCCTCGTGCCGTCGGCGGTTCAGCGGATGAGCGGGACCGTGCCGGTGAGACGGGCGAGCAGGCGTTCGAGCGGCCCGCGGCCGAGGAACGTCCGCCACGTCATCGCGAAGAGCACCGACCCGACCGCGAACCAGCCCCACGCCGCAGCGCTCTGCGGGTACTCCGGCAGGAACGCGATCACGACGAGGTGGAACGCGTACACCGACAGGGGCATGGCGCCGACGGCCACGAGCGGGAACGCGATCCTCAGGGCGGTGCGGCCGCGCCCGTCGACGAGCAGGCAACACAGTGCCGTCACCGCCACCGCGACCCCGGCGGTCCCGACCACGTCGACGATCGAGGACGAGTGGTCCCGCGGTGAGAGGACCTCCTGTGCGAGGACCTGCGCGGGCGTGCTGCCCTCCGGCGCGTACGGCACGCCGGGGAACGACGCCCACGCGGCGTCCGCCGGGACGGGCGCGAGCAGGTTGCCGACGACGTAGGCGACGACGGCGACCAACGTGCCCGACGCGAGGAGGGTCACCTGGGTGACCCGTGCCTCCAGGCTGCCCGTCCGGGCGACCGCAAGGCCGACCAGCACGTACGCCAGGAAGGTGACCACGGGGTAGACCAGGCCGAGCTGCACCTCCCACATGCCGGCGTCCGCGTACAGGGGCAGCACCGCCAGCGCCGCGACGGGCGAAGCGACAGCGCAGGCGGCAGCGAGGGCGAGGAGCCACCGCGCGCGCACCCGCAGCACCGGGATCACGAGCAGGAAGAGCACGCCGTAGGTCGGGAGGATCACGTAGACGGGCGTGTCCAGCGCCATGAGGAGCAGGCCGATCCCGACCACCGCGACGGCGCGGATCGCGAGACGAGCGCGCACCCGACCGATCAGCGGCGGACCGGGCGGGCGGGTCCGGCCGCTCGTCAGACCGATCGACACGCCGGCGAGGACGGCGAAGAGCGACGACGACCGCCCGTGCGCGACGGCGACCCACGTCGACGGGTCCGACCAGTCGACCGCATCCGGGACGTCGCCCACGTGGGTGGCGATCATCCCGAGCAGGGCGATCGCCCGGGCGACGTCGACGCCCTGCAGCCGCGGCCCCGACGCGGGCACGCCCCGCACCGCGTCGGGCGGTACGGGGCGTGCTGCGGTGGTCACGGCGAGAGGCCCGTCAGCTCGTCGGCGCGGTGGTCCGACCGAGCGACACGTCGATCATCTCGTCGCGCGGGACGACCTTGATGCGCTCGCGCCCCGCAGCCGCGCCGAGGGCGAGCTCGTGCTCGTCGAGGTTGTGCCAGCCGTCGAGGTCCGTGTAGGCGACGCCACGCTCGCGGAGCAGCGCCGGGACGGCCTCGGGAGCGGGGTCCTCCGGGGTCCACCACGATGCCTGGTCGTTGACGATGTGCTGCACGGTCTCCATCGCGTCGGACTTCGTGTGCCCGATGAGGCCGACGGGTCCGCGCTTGATCCACCCCGTCGCGTAGACGCCGGGGAGCTGCTGCCCGTCCTCGCCGAGGACCTGGCCCTCGCGGTTCGGGATGATGCCCTGACGCTCGTCGAACGGCAGGCCGGGCAGGGGCGAGCCGAAGTACCCGACCGCGCGGTAGGCGGCCTGGATCGGGACCTCGCGGATCTCCCCCGTGCCCTCGACGCCGCCCTCGCCGTTCGGCCGGGTGCGCTCGTAGCGGATCGCCGCGACGTGGCCGTCCGCGTCGCCGACGAGTTCGAGGGGCTTCGCGTAGAAGTGCAGGTGCAGGCGACGGCTGGCCTGCCCGACCTCGCGCTCGCGCCACTGGTTCAGGACGCGGTTGATCACCATGACCTGCTTGTTCGTCTGGATCGCCGCGAGCGAGGCCTCGTCGTGGTCGAAGTCCTCGTCGTACACGACCATGTCGACGTCGCGCACCTCTCCGAGCTCGCGGAGCTCGAGCGGGGTGAACTTCACCTGCGCCGGACCACGCCGACCGAAGACGTGCACGTCGGTGACGGGGCTCGCCTTGAGGCCCGCGTACACGTTGTCCGGGATCTCGGTCGGGAGCAGGTCGTCAGCGTGCTTCGCGAGGATGCGCGAGACATCGAGCGCGACGTTGCCGTTGCCGATCACCGCGACGCTCTCAGCGGTGAGCGGCCAGGTGCGCGGGACGTCCGGGTGGCCGTCGAACCAGCTCACGAAGTCGGCGGCGCCGTAGGAGCCCTCGAGGTCGATGCCGGGGATGTCGAGGTCGGCGTCCTTGATCGCGCCCGTCGAGAACACGACCGCGTTGTAGTGCTTCTTGAGGTCCTCGAGCGTGATGTCCTCGCCGAAGCGGACGTTGCCGAACAGCCGGACGACACCGCGGTCGAGCACGTCGCGGAGGGCGTTGATGATGCCCTTGATGCGGGGGTGGTCCGGCGCGACCCCGTAGCGGACGAGTCCGTACGGCGCGGGGAGCTGCTCGAAGAGGTCGATCGACACGTCGTGGCCGTGCGCCTCGCGGAGGAGGATGTCCGCGGCGTAGATGCCGGCGGGGCCGGCGCCGACGATGGCGAGTCGGAGGGTGGGCACTGATCGTCTCCAGTTCGTTCGGGTGGGGTGCTCCCGGGGTCGTGCGGCTCGTCGGCGCCCGTGGGTGCCGTCGAGCGGGTGTCAGCGGCTGCGGTCGACGACGGACTCCGCGAACCGGGTGAGGGCCTTCTTCACGGTGCCGTCTGGCAGCGGCCCGAGGGCGTCGACGGCCTCCTCGGCCCATCGGACCGCGACGGCCCGGGTCGTGGCGGTGGCCTCGTGGTCGCGGAGGGCTGCGACCGCGGACTGGTAGGCCTCGGTGTCCACGGCGTCGTCGTCGGCGTCCCGGACGTCGTCCTCGATCCGGCGGAGCAGGGCCGCGGCGTCCGGGTCGGTCGACGCGAGGGCACGGAGGTGGAGCAGGGGCAGCGTGTCGACGCCCGCGCGGAGGTCGTTCCCGGCGATCTTCCCGGTGCGGTCCCCCGCGGGCGCGAGGTCGATGACGTCGTCCACGAGCTGGAAGGCGACGCCGACCTTCTCGCCGAACACCGCGACCGGCTCGAGGTAGGCCCGGTCTGCTCCGGAGAACAGGACCCCGGCCCGGGCGGCCGTCGCGATGAGCGAGCCGGTCTTGTCGCTGAGCACCTGGATGTAGTGTGCGACGGCGTCCTCGCCCTCGCGCGGGCCGGTCGTCTCGTGGAGCTGCCCCAGGCAGAGCCGCTGGAAGGTCTCGGCCTGCATCCGGATGCCCTCGACGCCGAGGTCGGCGGTGATGAGGCTCGCACGGGCGAAGAGGAGGTCCCCGGTGAGGATCGCGACGTTGTTGCCGTAGGTCACGTGCGCAGCGGGCACGCCGCGGCGGACGGGGGCCTCGTCCATGACGTCGTCGTGGTACAGCGACGCGAGGTGCGTGGTCTCGATGCTCACGGCTGCCTTGACGACCTCGTCCGTGACGCCGCGGCCGAGCTGGGCGATGAGGAGCGTCAGCGTCGGCCGGATGCGCTTGCCGCCGGCGGCGAGCAGGTACCGGCTCGTGGTGTCGGCCAGCGTGTCGGCCGAGTGCATCGCGGCCTCGAGCGCGTGCTCGACGACCTCGAGCCCGTCGTCCACAGCGGTGATGAACCGTCGGTCGGCGGGGGACGCGAACAGCCGTTCGCCGATGCCCAGCGAGGCGCGGAGACTCGGTGCGCGACGTGCGACCGGGACGCTCGGGTTCAAGTGCTGCTCCGTACTCGGGGAGGGGATGGTTCAGCCGTCGTGGTCGGCGGCGTCGGTGCCCGGCTGGACGCGCGGCTGCTCACCGGTGACCTGGTGGTCACGGCGGGCCTTGGCGCGACGGGCGACCGAGGCGCGGACCGTACCGGCGACTGGCTTGCGGCCGCGGTGCAGTGCGACGATACCGGCCGTGAGGTTCCGGTAGGCGACCATCGTGAAGCCGACGCCGCGGAGCCACTGGCTGAGCACCTGCTGCTCCGGCCACGCGTCGATCGACTCCGCGAGGTAGCGGTAGGCCGCAGGGTTGCTCGACGACAGCTTCGCGACGCCGGGCAGCACCCGCTTGAGGTAGGTGCCGTAGCCGAAGCGCAGGAGCGCGAGCGGCGGCGTGGAGAACTCGCAGATGACGACGCGGCCGCCGGGCTTGAGGACGCGGAGCATCTCGACGAGCGCCTGCTGCGGGTCGTTGACGTTGCGGAGGCCGAACGAGATCGAGACGGCGTCGAACGTGTCGTCGTCGAAGGGCAGGTGTTCGGCGTCGCCCTCGACGAACGTGATCTCGGGATGGCGCTCACGGCCGACGCGGATCATGCCCGCGGAGAGGTCGAGCGCCGTCACGTCGGCGCCCTTCTTCGCGAACGCCGCCGAACTCGTGCCGGTGCCGGCGGCGATGTCCAGCACCTTCTCACCCGGCTGCGGGTCGACCGCCCGGACCGTCGCGACGCGCCACAGCGGGGCGTTGCCCGCGGAGAGGATGTCGTTCGTGAGGTCGTACTTCGCCGCGACGTCGTCGAACATGGCCGCCACTTCGTCCGGCCGCTTGTTCAGGTCCGCTCTGCTCACCCGACCAATCCTAGAGGTCCGTGCCCGGGCGTTCCCGTGAGCCTGCGGCGCGTGGCCCGGACGCGCCCGGCACGGGTGCTGCGCGTACGATCGGTGCGTGCCCCGAACCACCACGGCCGCCCCGCCGCTGACGGTCTCGACCCGGATCCTCGACGACCCGGGCGCCGTCCTCCGCCACACCCTGCGCGACGCCCCGCTGGCCTTCGTCCGCGGCGGCGACGGGATCGTCGGGATCGGCGAGGCGCTGCGGTTCGAGTTCACCGGGCCGTCCCGGATGCGCGATGCCTCGGCGGTCTGGCGGGACGTCGTCGCCTCGGCGGAGGTCGACGACCCCGTGCAGCTCCGCGGTTCCGGCCTCGTCGCGTTCGGCGCGTTCGCGTTCGCCGACGACTCCGCCGACACGAGCGTGCTCATCGTCCCGCGAGTCGTGATCGGCCGTCGTCGCGGCAAGGCCTGGCTGACCGCGGTCGACACCACGCCCGAGCCGGCACCGTTGGCGTTCCGCCGGACATCGGTGCCGGTCCCCCGCGTGGGTGGTCACGTCCGGGTGACGCTCAGCCCGGGGCGCATCGACGAGGACACGTACGCCCGCTCGGTCGCCGAGGCCGTGCGCCGCATCGCCGCGGGCGAGGCGCGGAAGGTCGTCCTCGCCCGCGACCTCGTCGGGACCCTGCCGGAGGGGGCCGACCAGCGCGCGCTCCTCCTCGACCTCGCCGCCGCGTACCCGCAGTGCGCGACGTTCGCCGTCGACGGGATCGTCGGTGCGACGCCCGAGACGCTCGCCCGCACCGACGGCACGCGGGTGTCCGCCCGGGTGCTCGCCGGCAGTGCCGCGCGCGGCGACGACCCGGTGTCGGACCGCGCCGCAGCCGAGGCCCTCGCGTCGAGCCCGAAGGACGTCGAGGAGCACGCCTTCGCGATCGAGAGCCTGCTCGCCGCGCTGCGGCCGCTCGCGACCGACCTCCGTGCCGACCCGGAGCCGTTCCGGTTGCAGCTGCCGAACCTCTGGCACCTCGCCACGGACGTCCAGGCGACCCTGCCGGCGGGGACCACCTCGCTCGACGTCGCCGACGCCCTCCACCCGACCGCGGCCGTCGCGGGCACTCCGACCGACGTCGCGGTGCGGCTGGTCGCCGAACTGGAGGGGGTCGACCGCGGCCGCTACGCGGGGCCGGTCGGCTGGCTCGGCGCGAACGGCGACGGCGAGTGGATGCTCGCGCTCCGGAGCGCCCGGATCACCCCGGACGGCACGGTGCGGGCCTGGGCAGGCGCGGGCATCGTCGCCGGGTCGGTCCCGGAGCGCGAGGTCGCCGAGACCGCGCTGAAGTTCCGCCCCGTCACCGACGCGCTCGCCTGACCCCGCGACCACCCACCGGTTCGGGGCACGCCGGGTGACACCGGGCGTGCCTGCCGGCTCCGGGCGTACCGGGCGGTTCCGGGCGTGCCGGGCGGTTCCGGGCGTACCGGGCGGTTCCGGGCGAACCCGGCCGTTCGTTCCGACCAGCGACGCCCGATCCGACCTTCCACACCGCATGCGATGGGAATGAACCCGCACGCCGGGAGGACGGGAGGCCCGTTGCGGGCCGGCACCGTGCCTCCAGGCCGGCCCGCCGCACGGATCACCGACGCGACCCACGAGACCACGCCGCGCCGCGCGCCGCCCCGCTCAGTCAGCCAGCGGCACCTCGACGACGAGCCGC
Organism: Curtobacterium luteum; assembly: GCF_001475545.1. Lineage (GTDB taxonomy): Bacteria > Actinomycetota > Actinomycetes > Actinomycetales > Microbacteriaceae > Curtobacterium > Curtobacterium luteum_A. Next base: position 22,110 of record NZ_LDQC01000052.1, read on the forward strand.
TCCGCCGGGTCCGTCAGCACCTGCTCGAGGTCGCCCCACGACGCCGCACGCCGGTACTCCCACCCGAGCCCGGTGACCACACGCTCGACGTCCACGTGCTGCGGCGTGCTCATCATCCGCGTCATGTCGGCCTCGGGGGTGGTGGCCGCGACCTCGAGCCCCCGGAAGATCGCCCCGCCGCCGTCGTTGCCCACGACGACCTGCATCCGGTGCGTGCGCTCCTCGGTCCCGGTGACGAACGCCCCGAGGTCGTGCAGGAACGTGAGGTCGCCGACGAGCACGCGGGTCGTCCCGACCGAGGCGGACGACCGCTCGAGCGCCGCCGCGATCCCGAGGGCGGTCGACACCGTGCCGTCGATGCCCGCGAGACCGCGGTTGGCGTGCACGCGGAGCTTCTTGCCGGGCACCCGTCCGTCGGCGACGCGGATGAGCTGCGACGCACCCAGCACGAGTCGGTCGTGCGGCCAGGTCACACCCCAGACGGCCTCGGTCAGCATCGCTCGGTCGACGGGGCGTCGGCGGAGCGCCACCTCGTCGCGGAGGAACCGGTTCCGCTCGGCGCGGTCGGGCGAGCGCTTCGCGTCCAGGTCGGGCGCGGCGTCACCCGCACCGAGCAGCGTGCGGCTCGCGACCACCCAGCGGCCCACCCACGCGCGGTGTGCCGGGGTGGTGCGGCCCGCCACGCGGACGCCGGACACGACGGTGGTCGCCGCGTCCGGCCGGGAGGCACGGGCCGGGTCGTAGACGTCGGCTCCCGGTGCGCGGACCACCACCGTCTCGACGTCGGTGCGCTGCAGGAGCGCGGGGACCTCACGGCTGAGCGTCGGGTGGCCGAGCACGACCGCGCGACGGACCGCGCCGCCGAACGCGGGGTCCTGGAGGAGCTGGCGGTAGGCGACCACGAGGTGCCGGCCGAAGTGCGCACCGCTCGACACCTCGGCGATGAGCGGTGCACCCAGCTCCCAGGCGATGCGTTCGGCGTCCTCCCCGGCGTCGTGCCCGGCGATGACGACCGTGGCGGGCTCGTCGTCCGGTGCCAGCTCGGCGACGGGCAGGTCGGTGTGCTGTCGACGCGTGGCGTACGCGGTGTCGACCTCGTCGTCGGGGACGGCCTCGACCGCACCGTCGGCGAGACCGGCGGACAGCGGCTCGCGGAAGGCGACGTTGAGCTGGACCGGACCGGGCTGTCCCGTGTGTCCGGATGCCGCGGCGACGGCCTGCCGGGCGAGCTCGCGCGCCGACCGGCGGAGTTCGTCATCGGGGGTGTCGGCGACCGGTGCATGGACGTCGCGGACGAACGACACCGCGGGCCCGAAGATCCCGGGCTGGACGGTCGTCTGGTTGCTGCCGATGCCGCGGAGCTCGTCGGGGCGGTCGGCGCTCAGGACGATCATCGGGACGCCGGAGTGGTGCGCCTCGAGCACGGCGGGGTGCAGGTTCGCGACGGCCGTGCCACTCGTGGTGACGACGGCAGCGGGGCGGCCGGTCTCGACCGCGAGGCCGAGCGCGAAGAACCCGGCGGTGCGCTCGTCGAGCCGCACGTGCACGGTGACACCACCGGCGCGCTCGAGTGCGACGGCCGCGAGCGCGAGGGCCTGCGAGCGGGAACCGGGGCTGACCACGACGTCGGTGACGCCGGCGCGGGCGAGTTCCTGCAGGAGGGCGACGGCGAAGTCGGTCGCGGGACTACGGCGAGCGCCGCCGGTGTCGCTCGGACGGCTGCTGGCCGAGCCGGGTTCAGCCGTTGGGCCGCCCGTCGTCGTCCCGGTCGTGGAACTGGTCTTCGAGGTCTCGGAGGGTTGCGTCGTCCTGGTCCTTGTCCGTGCGGGACCGCTCCGGGGGCGTCGGTCCGCCGCCCAGGAAGTCCGGGTCGTCTTCGGGTCCACGGTACCGCTGCACTGGTGCCGGCCCGGCGGGTGCCCGGCCGAGCAGGAGCCAGAGGACACCGCCGACGACGGGGAGGACGATCACGAGCAGCACCCACACGCCGCGGCTCAGGGAACGCACGCGCTGGCGGGGCATCGTGGCACAGTCGATCGCCGTCCACACCGTGAACGCCACGGCGGCGACGACGACGATCAGCCACAGTCGGACCATGCACGGAGTCTAGGCAGTCCGCCTGTACAGCACCTGCCATCCCGGGCTTCGTACACTTGTCGGGTGAAAGCGTGGCTCCTCTACTCCCTGGCGCGTCTCGGCATCTTCGCGGCCGCCCTCGTGCTGCTGCTCGTCCTGACGCCGATGCCCTGGTACTGGGCCACGATCATCGCCGCCCTCGTGGGCCTGCTCGTGTCGTACATCGCCCTCGGGAAGCTCCGGCACCGCGTCGCGCTGAGCCTCGCCGAGCGTCGACCGGGCCCGGCACACGACGCCGACACCGACTTCGAGGACGACTTCGTCGACGCCGCCGACGGAGAAGCCCCGCGCGAGCAACCCCTCTCGGACGCCGACCGCCACGCCTCGCGTCGCGACGACGCCTGACGCCCCCTCGCCGCTGTCCGCAGCGCTCGCAACGCCGCGCCGAGCGCCGTCGCGCCGCCACGCCTCGCGTCGCGACGACGCCTGACCGTCCGCGGGCGCACGGCGCCGGGGAGCGGCTACGGCTGGACGGCGAGCGTGATGCCGAGCACCACCCCGTAGGCGAGCGACGCGAAGGACGACAGCTGCAGTGCCGTGATCAGCTCGCGCGGCTTGCGCGTCGAGACACCGATCACGAGGGCCGGGAGCGCGAGCAGCAGCGAGAAGTACGTCAGCCCGGTCCGGAAGTAGAGCAGCACGAACCAGAGCAGCACCACGTACGGGAGCATCAGGAACAGGCCGTACAGCGTCCGCGCGACCGACCGCCCGAGCACCACCGCAAGGGTCCGCTTGCCGGCAGCCCGGTCCTCGTCGATGTCGCGGATGTTGTTCACCATGAGCACCGCGCAGGCGAAGAAGCCCGCCGCGACGGCCGCGGCCCACCCGCTCGTCGTGACCTGCTGGATCTGCGTGTACTGCGTCCCGAGCACGGCGACGAGGCCGAAGAACACGAACACGAACACCTCACCGAGGGCGTTGTACCCGTAGGGCCGCTTGCCGCCGGTGTAGAACCAAGCGGCGACGATCGCGGCCGCGCCGATGAGCAGGATCCACCAGAGACCGGTCAGCACCACGATGACGACCCCGGCGACGGCGGCGAGTCCGAAGAACGTCAGCGCGACGGTCAGCACCGTGCGGGGCTTCGCGATGCCCGCTCCGGTCAGTCGAGCGGGCCCGACCCGGTACTCGTCCGTCCCGCGCACGCCGTCGGAGTAGTCGTTGCTGTAGTTCACACCGATCTGCAGGAACAGCGCCACCGCGAGCGCGAGGAGGGCGATCGCGAGGTGCCCGTCCTTCGCCAGGTAGTCGCCGAAGTCCCCGGGCTCGCCGCTGTCCACGAACGCGACGGCGGTGCCGAGCACCACGGGCACCACGCCGAGCGTCAGCGTCCGCAGGCGGGCGCCGCCGATCCAGTCGCGTGCGGTCGCCTTCCGCTGTCCGCCGCGCTGCAGGCCTGCGGCCTTCGCGGGGTTGCCACTCCGGCCCTTGGGACGGCTCTGCTGCTTCGATCGTGCCACGGCCGATCATCGTACCGGCGATCACAGGGGGCGGGCTCGGCGGGTCGGACGGGCGGCCTGGAGGCACGGATCGCCCGTCCGCGGCAGCGCGGCTCCGTCAGGTGGTCGGGTCCGCGAGCGCGTGGACGGCCCGGCGGTCCGGCTTGCCGCTCGCCAGCATCGGCAGGCGGTCGACCACCACGACCTCGGCCGGTCGGGCGGCGCGGCCGAGCACGGTGCCGACGGCCTCGCGCACGGTGTCGAGGTCCAGCGGACGCTCGGTGACCACGACCGGCACCTCGCCCCACTCCCCCGATCTCCGTCGTGTGACGACCGCGCCGTCCTGACCGGGCAGTCCGCGGACGATCCGCTCGACCGCGCCGAGCGGGACCTTCTCGCCGCCTGAGATCACGACGTCGTCGAGCCGACCGGTCACCCGGACCCGGCCGTCGACGATCGCGCCGGAGTCGCCCGTGCGGTACCAGCGCTGCCCGTCGGCCTCCGTGAACGCCTCCGTCGTGCGCTCGGCATCGCCGAGGTAGCCCTCCGCGAGGACCGGTCCGGCGAGCAGCAGTTCGCCGTCGTCGACCGTCGCGTGCACGGGTCCGAGGGGCACGCCGTCGTACACGCAACCGCCGCTGGTCTCGCTCGCGCCGTACGTGGTCACGATCCGGACGCCGGCGGACCGCGCACGCTCCCGGAGCGCTTCGGGCGTCGCCTGCCCGCCGACGAGGACCGCGTCGAACCCCGAGAGCGCGGCGGTGGCCCGCTCGTCGTCGAGCACCCGCGCGAGCTGCACCGGCACGAGGGAGGTGTACCGGTTCGGTGCCGAACGGTCGGTCACGAGCCGGTCAGCGGCGTCGGCGAAGAGCGCCGGGTCGAAGTGCCCCGGCGGCACGAGGACCGGCGTCGTGCCCGCGGTGATCGAACGCGTCAGGACGTTGAGTCCGGCGATGTAGTGCGTCGGCAGCGCGAGCAACCAGTGTCCCGGTCCGCCGAGCGCCGCGTCGGCGGCTGCGGCCCCGGCGAGCAGCGCCTCGGACGACAGCGCCACCCGCTTGCCCGTGCCCGTCGATCCGCTCGTCTCGACCACCAGGGCGACCCGCCTGGGGACGTCGGCCGGAGGCGGCGTCGGCAGCGCCGGAGCCCCTTCGGCAACGGGGAGCAGGGCGGGGCCGCCGGCGAGTGCTGCCTCCAGGCCGCGCAGCACCGCGGACGGGTCGGACGTGCCGAGCGCGACCAGCGGGCGGGGCATCAGGCCCGTCCCGCGACGCGGGCCACGGTCAGTAGTGCCACGGGAAGGAGGTCCACTCGGGCTTGCGCTTCTCGAGGAAGGAGTCGCGACCCTCCACGGCCTCGTCGGTGCCGTAGGCGAGGCGGGTCGCCTCGCCGGCGAAGACCTGCTGCCCGACCATCCCGTCGTCGACCGCGTTGAAGGCGTACTTGAGCATCCGGATCGCCGTCGGGGACTTGCCGAGGATGATCTCGCCCCACCGGATCGCCTCGCGCTCGAGGTCCTCGTGCGGGACGACCGCGTTCACGGCGCCCATCTCGTACGCGCGCTGGGCGGAGTACTCCTGCGCGAGGAAGAAGACCTCGCGGGCGAACTTCTGCCCGATCTGCTTCGCGTAGTAGGCGCTGCCGTACCCGCCGTCGAACGACCCGACGTCAGCGTCGGTCTGCTTGAACTTCCCGTGCTCGGCGCTGGCGATCGTCAGGTCGCAGATCGCGTGCAGCGAGTGGCCGCCACCCGCCGCCCAACCGGGTACGACCGCGATGACGACCTTCGGCATCATGCGGATGAGCCGCTGGACCTCGAGGATGTGCAGACGGCCCAGCGACGCCTGTGCCGCGGCCGGGTCGACACCCTCGGGCGGGGCACCCTCGTCGCCGACGTACTGGTAACCGCTGCGGCCGCGGATGCGCTGGTCGCCGCCGGAGCAGAACGCCCACCCGCCGTCCTTCGGGCTCGGACCGTTGCCGGTGAGCAGGACGACACCGACCCGGGGGTCCTGCCGTGCGTCGTCGAGGGCACGGTAGAGCTCGTCGACCGTGCGGGGGCGGAAGGCGTTCCGGACCTCGGGACGGTCGAACGCGACACGGACGATCCCCTGCGAGACGTGCTTGTGGTACGTGATGTCGGTGAAGTGCTCCGCGATCGGAACCTCGGTCCAGACGTCGGGATCGAACAGGTCGGAGACAGGGGCAGGCATGCCTCCAACGTACCGCCGGGCTCCGCTCAGGCGGTTCCGCACACGTCGCGGCCGGGCCGTGCCGTCGGTCGGCCGCACCGCCGGCCAGGCCGTGCCGTCGGTCGGCCGCACCGCCGGCCAGGCCGTGCCGCCGGTCGGGCACCACCGCCGGCCAGGCCGTGCCGCCGGTCGGGCACCACCGCCGACCAGGCCGTACCGCCGGTCGGGCCGCACCGTCGGTCGGGCCGCACCGTCGGTCGGGCCGCACCGGTCAGCTCGCGCTGCCGCCCATGTCGGTGAGGAGCTCCGGCGCGACGACGACGATCAGGACGATGAGGATCACCGGGTTGGCGAGGAACGCGACCACGACGCCGATCGCTCCGTACCAGCGGCCCAGCGACCCCACGGCCGCGATGAACCCGAGGACCGCGGCGACGAGCGTCAAGAACACCGTCACGAAGCAGATGCCGAACGCGAAGGTGCTGTCGCCACCGACGAAGACCGCGAAGGCGCTGGCGTCGATCGCGGCACACACCACCGCGAGGCCGAGAGCGATCTTGCCGACGAGCGGGTTGCGACGACGACGGGTGACTCCGCGGGCGTCGCGCACGTCCACGGTGTTCCGCTGCAGCAGCCGGGCGAACTCGTCCGGCTGACCGGTCGCGCGGGCGGCTCCGGTCGTGCGAGCGGCACCGCTCGCGCGGGACTGGACGGTGCCGGGCCGCTGCGGCTGGCTCGGTGTCCGAGCGGTGGTGCGGGGCTGCGCAGCCCGTTGCGGCTGCGCAGTTCGGGGTTGCTGGGCCGCCCGCTGGGGCTGCGCTGCCCGCTGCTGCTGCGCGGCCCGCTGCTGCTGCGCGGCCCGCTGCTGCTGGGCTGCCCGCTGCTGCTGCGCGGCGGTGGCGCGCTGCTGCGGAGTCGCACCGCGTGGTGCTGCTCCTCGCTGCGGATCCGGCGACACCGAGCCTCCCTCTACGTCGGTCGTCCGGCGGGCTCGGGTCCCGCCGACGTGAGCGCCGACCGAGGCCGACCGTCGCATGCTAGTGCGCTGCGCTGGCGGTCCCCTCCGAACAACCGTGGGGCACCCTGGACGCTCCTGGGAGGATGGTCATCGTGTTCCCCGACATCGCTGAACTCCTCGCCGACGCCCACGTGGTGTCCCTGCCGATGCGCGTCCGGTTCCGCGGGATCACGACCCGCGAGGCCGTGGTCCTCCGCGGCCCCGAGGGCTGGACGGAGTTCTCGCCCTTCGTCGAGTACGACGACGCCGAGGCGGCCGGGTGGCTCCGCGCCGCCGTCGACTTCGGGTGGACCGCGCACGAGCCCGCCGCCGACTCCGTGCCGGTCAACGCCACGGTGCCCGCGATCGACCCGGCCGAGGTCGCCGAGCTGCTCGCCCGCTACCCGGGCTGCACGACCGCGAAGGTCAAGGTCGCCGAGCCGGGCACGACCCTGGAGGACGACGTCGCTCGCGTCGCGGAGGTCAGGCGGGTGATGGGCCCGGCCGCCGCCGTCCGGGTCGACGCCAACGGTCTCTGGTCCGTCGAGCGGGCCGCCGTCGCGCTGGAGCGGCTCGCGGCGTTCGACCTGCAGTACGCCGAGCAACCGGTAGCGAGCGTCCCGGAGCTCGCCGAGCTGCGGTCGCGGATCGACGGCCTCGGCGTCCGGATCGCGGCGGACGAGAGCGTCCGCAAGGCCTCCGACCCGCTCGCGGTCGCCCGCGCCGGGGCAGCCGACGTCCTCGTGGTGAAGGCACAGCCGCTCGGTGGGGTGACCGCCGCAGCCGGGATCGTCGCGGAGGCTGGTCTCCCCTGCGTCGTGTCGAGCGCACTCGACACCTCGGTCGGGCTCGGGATGGGCGCGTTCCTCGCTGCACGCTCGATGGCGACGGGGTTCGCCGCCGGACTCGGCACGGCGGCGATGTTCGCGGCGGACGTGTCAGCCGCCCCGCTGCTCCCCGTCGGCGGTCGGATCGCCGTGCGACGGGTCGACGTCGACCGCGATCTGCTCGAGCGGCACGCGGCGTCGCGCGAGCGCACTGTGTGGTGGCTCGACCGCCTGCGGCGCGTGCACGGCGTGCTCACCGCTTGACCGGCTCGGCGGGATCCGTGCAGGGCCTCCGACCTCCGGTCTCCGGTCTCCGGCCTCCGGACTCCGGACTCCGGTCTCCGGACTCCGGACTCCGGACTCCGGACTCCGGCCAGGTTCCACGACTCGCCGCTCACGTCCACCGAGGTTCCACGGCGAGCACGTCGCGCGAGGCAGATGCCGCGATTTCGGAACCTCGGGGCACCGCGCCCCGGACCACCGGACGCTGCGCGCCGGACGCACGCACAGACGGACGGGAGGCACGGTGCCAGCTGGCACCGTGCCTCCCGTCCGTCGTGCGCGTCAGCGCGCGATCGTCGCGAGCGTCCCGGTCCCGTCCGCCGGCTCCGGCGCCGCCGCGAAGACCCCGTCGTAGAGCCGGACGACGCTCCAGCCGGCCCTGAGCACCGCCCTCCCGCGGCCCGCGGCGACCCACGGGAGGAACCCGGAGAACGAAGCCGGCGCGACCACCCACGCGAGGAACCCGCAGACCGTGCTGCCGTGCGCACCGCGCACCAGCGCGACACGCCAGTACAGACTCTTCC
>NZ_LDQC01000053.1 GCF_001475545.1 Curtobacterium luteum
CCGTGCCTCCAGGCCGTCAGACTGGTGGCGTGGAACGCCGCGCACTGATCCTGGAGGCCGCCGCACGTGAATTCGAGCGTGTCGGCTACGCCGCCACGACCATCGCCGCCGTCGCGCGCGAGGCGGGCGTGTCCCAGGGCGCCCTGCACTTCCACTTCCCGTCGAAGGTGTCGCTCGCACTCGGCGTGATCGACGAGCAGAACGTGCGCACGTTCGACGTGGTGAGTCACGTCGACAGTTCGCCCACGGAAGCGCTCGTCGCGGCGTCCCGGGGCATCGCGGAGATGCTGCTCACCGACCCCGTGGTGAGCGCGGGGATCCGTCTCTCCCTGGAGCGCGGCGAGTTCGGCGCCGCGACCGCCGCCTTCTACGAGCAGTGGATCGGCGGGATCAGTGACCTGTTCCGCCTCGCGATCGCCGCCGGGGAACTCCGCACCGAGCTCACTGCCGAACAGCTCGGCGCGACCGTCGTGCCGATGTTCACGGGCGTGCAGCTCGTGTCGGCCGTCCGCACCGGTCGGCAGGACCTCTTCCCAGCCGTGGCCGCGATGTGGCGGCTCGTGCTCGACGGCATCGCCGACCCGCGGCACCGGGAGCGGTTGCTCGACGTCGTCGCCGAGGCCTTCAGCGAGCAGCCCGTCGGTCGCTAGGCTCGCGGCGTGGGGGAGACGACGGTGCTGCGCGCGGACGACCAGCGCGTCCCGGGGCTCATCGAGACCGGCTGGCGGATCACCGCGCGGTCGTGGGCGGCGCAGCTCGACGCGGACCGTGCCGACCGTGCGGCGCTCCGGCGGTTCGTGGAGCGGGTGGCCCCGATCGTCGTCGGGGAGCTCGGCGACGTCGACCTCCCCGCGGTCCTCGCGCTCGACGCCGCGACCGTCACCGACTACCCGGGCAGTGTGGCGACACAGCACGAGGCGCTGACCAGGTCCTCGGCGGCGCTGTCCCCGACCCGGCGTGGGTTCGGCGCGTGGACGCCCTCGGGCGACCTCGTCGGTACCACGTACGTCGACGTCGACGTCGACGTCGACACGGTGGAGACCTCCTTCACCGTCGTCGCTCGCGACCACCGCGGTCGGGGTGTCGGGACCGCCCTCAAGGCGGCGTCGGTCCTCGCGCTGCTCGACGAGCACGTCGTGCGCTTCCGGACCGGGGGCTCGGACGACAACCCTGCGATCATCACCGCGGGCGCCGCCGTCGGCTACGTGCGGGACGAGGAGTGGGTGACACTCGAGCGATGACACTCGAGCGGTGGTTCTCGAGCGGTGACGATCGAGTCCGGGCCGCTCAGGCGTCGTTGAGCTCGCGGGAGCGGAACCACTTCAGGAGCCACGCCGAACTCGTCCGGTCGAACTCGGACGGGAAGTCCATGTCGCCGGTGAGGAACGGGCTGAACCCCTCCTGCTGCTCGACGTCCGCGTCCTCCAGCGAGCGGTAGGCCATCGCCCAGCCGTCGAAGCGGCGACGGTCGATGTCCTCGCGGACCAGCGACTTCACGTCTCCGTGCCGGGCATCGCGGGAGATCGCCGCGAACCGGTCGTCCACGCTCCACGCCGGGCCTTCGAGCAGCTGCATGAACCGGCCGTCCTTGGCGACGAGCAGCCCGGACACCCCGAGCGCCGTGTTGCGGATGCGCGCTTCGCGGAGCAGCTCCTGCATGTCGGCGTCGTCGAAGGGGACGTCAGCGCGGCTCATGTAGAGGATGGAGACGAGCACCGTTCCATCCTGGCGTCTCACCGCCCGACGCCCGAACGTTGTCCGGATCGCGCAGTCCGGGTGGCGGAGGCGATGCAGACGGTGACGACGAGCAGCGCCGCTGGCACGAGCATCGCCGCCTGCAGCCCGAGGTGCTCGCCGAGGAAGCCGAGGAGCGGCGGCCCCGCCAGGAACGCCACGTACCCGGCCGTCGCGACGACGGACACGCGCCGGTCGCCGTCGGTGGGGTGGTCCCCGGCGGCCGAGATCGCCAGCGGGAACCCGAGCGCGATCCCGAGTCCCCACACCGCAGCACCGATCGCGGTCACGACGGGGGACGCGGCCGTCACGACGAGCAGCACCCCGACGGTGCCGACCGCCGCACAGCCCCGGACGACCGGTGCTCGGCCGAAGCGTGCGACGAGCGGCGTCCCGGCAGAGCGGCCGACGAACATCGCGAGCGCGAAGCCGGTGAACACGAGGGACCCGACGACCTCCGGCGCGTCGTGCCCCGAGGTCATGAGGAGCGGAAGCCAGTCGGACGCGGCGCCCTCCGCGAAGGCCATCGCGAGCGTGACCACCCCGATCAGGAGCACCTGCACGGTGAGCACGGACCGCAGCCGGGGCCGTGCCGACGGCTCGTCCTCGGCGGGCTCGCTGCGCGCCACCGGCCGGAGGTTCGTCGCGGCGAAGGCGGCCAGTCCGGCCATGACCACGGTGGCGACGACCAGGTGCGCGGTGACCGGAGTCCGGAGCGCCGTCAGGCCGATCCCCGCCGCTCCGCCGACGACCGTGCCGAGGCTGAAGCACGCGTGCAGCACCGGGACGACCGGCCGACCGAGCTGCCGCTCCACCGCGGCAGCCTCGACGTTCAGCCCGATCTCGGCGGCACCGGCCCCGAACCCGATGCAGAACAGCCCTGCCCAGACACCCGCAGCGACGTGGGCGGGGGCGAGGAGCGCGACGAGCAGCATCCCGAGCACGGGCAGCGCGCCGCCGACGAGGACGAGGGGGCGGGTGCCGGTGCGCCGGACGAGGGCGCCGGCGCCGAGGATGCCGATCATCGACCCGACCGACAGCCCGAGCAGGACGATGCCCATCGTCTCGATGCTGGCCCCGAGCTCGTCGCGGACAGCAGGCGTGCGGGTGATCCACGACGCGATGCCGAAGCCGGTCAGCGACGACGTGGCGAAGAGGGCTGCACGGTGTCGGGCCCTCACCACCCCATCAGACCGTGCCCGCGCGGCCGGGTCAAGCGCCGCGCCGCAGGACACCGAGTCGACGTGCCTCGTTGACCGCCGCCGTGCGCGAGGACACCCCGAGCTTCGAGAACACGTGCACCAGGTGCGACTTCACGGTGGCGTCGGAGATGAACAACCGCGAGGCGACCTCGCCGTTCGACGCACCCTCGGCGACGAGCGCGAGGACCTCGATCTCACGGGCCGACAGCGACACCTGCGGTGCCCGCATCCGGGCCATCAACCGTCCGGCGATCGCGGGTGCGAGTGCGCTCTGTCCGGAGACCGCTGCCCGGACGGCGGCGACGAGGTCCTCCGGTGGCGCGTCCTTCAGGAGGTAGCCGCTCGCTCCGGCCTCGACCGCGCCGAGGATGTCGCCGTCGGTGTCGTAGTTCGTGAGCACGAGCACGTACGGTGCGGCATCGAGCGCACGGATCCGACGGGTGGCGTCGGCACCGGTGGTCTGCTCGCCGAACTGCAGGTCCATCAGCACGAGCTCGGGCGCGTGCTCCGTGGCGAGCTCGACGGCCCCGTCCGGGGTGGCTGCCTCGGCGACGACGGTGATGTCGTCCTCGCCGTCGAGCAGCGCCCGGAGTCCGGCGCGCACGACGGGGTGGTCGTCGGCGATCACGACGTGGATCACGGCACCTCCAGGGTCGCGACGACGGTCGTGCCGGCGCCCCGCGCGGAATCGACCTCCAGGCGGCCGCCGAACTGGGCGACGCGGTCCGCCATCGCGCGCAGGCCGAACGAGTCGGACGAGCCCGCGCGGTGGTCGGCCGTGACCACGTCGAAGCCGCGACCGTCGTCCGTGATGGTGAGCCGTGCCTCCCGGCCGTGCACCGTGAGCACGAGCCGGACCGTCGACGCCCCGGCGTGCTGGACCACGTTCGCGACCGCACCCTGCGCGATGCGGAGCAGCGCGGTCTGCACGTCCATCGGGAGGGTCACGGTCGCCGGGGCGTCCACCGTGACCGTCAGCCCGTCGGACGACCACTGCGTCTCGGCCAGCCGGCCGAGCGCCGCCGGCAGACCGGCCTCGAGCGCGGGCGGTGCGAGCTCGCGGATGAACCGGCGGGTGTCCGCGAGCCCGTCCGCTGCGGTCCGCCGAGCGAGCCGGATGTGCTCCGTACCCGGACGCTCGCCGTCGGCCCGTTCGGCGGCGTGCAGCAGCATCTGGATGCTCGACAGGCCCTGCGCCACGGTGTCGTGGATCTCCCGCGCGAGCCGCGCCCGTTCGGCGAGCACGCCCTGCTCCCGTTCGGTCGCGGCGAGCCGGTCGCGGGTGGCGAGCAGTTCGGCGACGAGCTGCTCGCGCTCCGCTGCCTCGCGGGCGAGGGCGCGGTACCCGAGCCCGATGAGCAGGGCGACGCCGGCGCCCACGACCGGGCCGACCACGCCGCCGACGGTGAAGCCGCCGTGGAGGCCGATCGCGACGATCGCGACGGCCGTGGCGACGAGGACGGCGACCGGCCCGACGATGCGGGGGAGGACGTGCAGGTACAGGAAGAACAGCGGGAAGACGAGGTAGGCGGCCTCCGGCACGAAGACGAGGAGCGCCGTCCACAGCACCGTCAGCGCGAGCAGCCAGAGCGCTCCGGTGCGCGACCGTCGGCCCTCGGCGATCCGAGCGACCCGAGCGCCGAGCAGGTACACCGCGCCGAACCCCGCCGCGAGCACGAGCGACGGCAGCGCCCACGGCCCGCCGACGACCACGATCCGCACGACGACGAGCGCGAGCAGCGCGGCGGACAGCACGTGCAGGCCGGTGCGGAGACCGACGAAGACCGGGGTGAGCGTGCTGTGGGCCATGTCCCCGTCAGCGTACGGTCGCCGCCGCGCACGTGGATCAACCGAAAGTCGGAGCGCAGGACCGTCTCGACCGCCGATGCCCGCCATCGCCGGCGTGACGAGGCTGGACCCCGTGGTCGTGGAGGGTCCGTGGCCGCAGGAAGGACCACCGTGTTCGTCGCCTGGCGCGATCTCCGGTTCGCCCGTGGACGCTTCGTGCTCATCGGCTCCGTCGTGGCACTCATCACCGTGCTCGTCGGGTTCCTCGCCGGACTCACGGGCGGCCTCGCGGCGCAGAATGTCTCCGCCGTGTTGGCCCTGCCGGGCGACCGGCTCGTCCTCCAGCAACCGTCCGACGGGCAGCCGTCGTTCGCGGACTCGCGGATCGGCCGGGAGGCACTGGCCGGCTGGCGAGCGTCGGCCGGTGTCGACGAGGTGGTGCCGGTGGGCATCGTCCAGGGTCGTGCCGTGCGCGCCGCGGCCGACGGGACGGACGCGTCCGGCACCGGGGCGGCCGGGTCCGCTGCCGGCGCGGCTGGTTCCGCCGCAGACGCGGACGGTGCCGCCGTGGGCGTCGCGCTGTTCGGGCTGCCGGCCTCGACGGGGTCCGACGGCGTCGCTGCCCTCGCACCACGATCGGCGGACGAGGTCGGACTCTCGGCCGGCGCCGCGCACGACCTCGGCGTCCGAGCCGGTGACCACCTCACCATCGCGGGGACGACGTTCGAGGTCGCGACAGTGGGCGGCGATGCCTGGTACAGCCACACCCCGGTCGTCGCCATGACACCCGAGGCGTGGTCCACGGCCGACCAGCGCCTCGGCGGTGACGGCGACCCGACCGTGCTCGCCGTCAGCGGTGACCCCGACTGGGCGTCCGTCGCGGAGCGCACCCACACCTCGGCCGCGACACCGCTGAGCTCGCTGACCGCGCTCGAGACCTTCAGGTCCGAGGTCGGGTCCCTCGGTCTCATGATCGCGATGCTGTTCGGGGTCTCCGCACTCGTCGTGGGTGCGTTCTTCACGGTGTGGACGATGCAGCGCTCCGGTGACGTCGCCGTGCTCAAGGCCCTCGGCGCGAGCACGCCGTCGCTCGTCCGCGATGCCCTCGGCCAGGCCCTCGTCGTGCTCGTCGTCGGCATCGGGGTCGGTACCGCTGCGGTCGTGGGGCTCGGGACGCTCGCCGGGGGAGCCCTGCCCTTCCTCCTCAGCCCACTCACCACCCTCGTCCCCGGGGTGGTGATGGCCCTCCTCGGTCTCGCGGGCGCCGCCGTCGCCCTCCGCACCGTCACCGCAGCCGACCCCCTCACCGCACTCGGGAGCAACCGATGATCACCCTCGACGACGTCACCCTGACCTTCCCCGACGGCGACCGCCGCGTCACCGCCGTCGACCACGTGTCGCTCACCGCGGCGCCCGGCGTGGTCACCGGCATCACCGGGCCCTCCGGCTCCGGGAAGTCCTCGCTCCTCGCGGTCGCCGCGACGCTCATCCGGCCGGACTCCGGTCGGGTGCTCATCAGCGGAGCCGACGGCGCGGAGGTCGACGCTGCCCGGCTGTCCCGCCGCGAGGCCGCCGAACTCCGACGGGAGCGGATCGGCATCGTGTTCCAGCAGTCGAACCTCCTGCCCTCGCTCACCGCCGCCGAGCAGCTGCTCGTCATGGGGCACCTCGGCAAGGGGCGTCACCGGGTCGACCGCGCCCGCGTCGCGGGACTGCTCGACGCCGTCGGGCTGTCGGAGCACGCCGGCAAGCGTCCGGCGCAGCTGTCGGGCGGCCAACGGCAGCGCGTCGCGATCGCCCGGGCGCTCGTGCACGACCCCGACGTCCTGCTCGTGGACGAACCGACGAGCGCCCTCGACCAGGAGCGCGGCGGCGCGGTGATGGACCTGATCGCCCGGCTCACACACGACCGGGGCACCGCGACCCTCCTCGTCACGCACGACCTCGTCCACCGTGCGGCGCTCGACCGATCGGTGACGGTCGTCGACGGGCAGCTGGTCCAGGAGACCGCCGGCGCAGCGGTGCACGCGGCCTAGGATCGGGGCATGGCGACCGTCCTCCTCGTCCGGCACGGACGCACCACCGCGAACGCGACCGGCCTGCTCGCCGGACGCACGGCCGGGGTCCGACTCGACGACGTCGGCCGGCGCCAGGCCCAGCGCACCGGGGAGCGCATCGCCGCGGTCCCGCTCGCCGCCCTCGTCACGAGTCCCCTCGAGCGCTGCCGTCAGACGGCCCGTGCGATCGCCGACGCCCAGCGCGCCGCGCACGGCGACGTCCCCGAGACCGTCGTCGAACGGGCGATCACCGAGGCCGACTACGGCGAGTGGCAGGGCCGGAAGCTCGCCGACCTCGCGAAGGAGCCGCTGTGGCGCACCGTCCAGGCGAACCCGAGCGCGGTCGTGTTCCCCGGCGGCGAGTCCATGCCGACGATGCAGTCGCGTGCGGTCACGGCCGTCCGGCGTCTCGACGCCGAGGTCGAGCGGCAGCACGGGCCCGCCGCGGTCTGGGTCGCGGTGAGTCACGGCGACATCGTGAAGTCCGTGCTCGCCGATGCGTTCGGGATGCACCTCGACCTCTTCCAGCGGATCGCCGTCGGCCCCGCCTCGGTGTCGATCGTCCGCTACGGGGAGCACCGGCCCGAGGTCGTCGCGACGAACACCGAGTCGGGCGACCTGTCCTGGCTCGCGGCAGCCCCGGCGCCGAGCGGTGACGCGGCCGTCGGAGGGGGTGCGGGACACGACTCCGTGGCCGGTGCGTCGGACGGGCATCCGGGGACCGTCGCTCCCTGAACGAGCGGAGCACGACGCTCCTACAATCCAGGTATGCCCACCATCGTCCACGGCTTCGACTGGCCGGACCGCATCGTCGTCGGCACGATCGGGCGCCCCGGCGAGCGCGCGTTCTACCTGCAGGCGCGGGACGGCAAGCGCGTCACGAGCGTCGCCCTCGAGAAGGAGCAGTCGGCGGTGCTCGCCGAGAAGGTCGACGAGCTCCTCGACGAGGTCGCGACGGTCGACGACAACCGGTTCAGCGTCCCGGACACCGCGCCGAAGGAGCTCTTCGACGGCGACCCGCTCGACCAGCCCGTCGAGCCGGAGTTCCGTGCGGGCGCCCTCAGCCTCGGCTTCGACCCGGCCACCGCCCAGGTCGTCATCGAGGCGTACCCGATCGACGACGAGGTCGAGATCGTCGCCGAGGAGACCGGCGAGGACGGCGAGGTCGAGGCGGTCGTCGAGATCCCCGAACCCGCTGAGCTGTTCCAGGTGAAGATCCCGGTCGGCACCGCCCGCGCGTTCGTCGAGCGAACCCGCGAGGTCGTCGCCGCCGGACGTCCGCCCGGGGTGGCATGAGCGAGGTCTCGATCCGGGCGCGGATCCGCGAGGCGTCCAACGCGACGTTCCTCGCCGACCTCGACGGCGAGGCCGTGGTCTACAAGCCGATCGAGGGCGAACGGCCCCTGTGGGACTTCCCGGACGGCACGCTCGCCGGGCGTGAGGTCGCGGCGTACCTCGTCTCGGAGGCGTTCGGCTGGAGCGTCGTCCCACCGACCTGGCTCGGCGACGGGCCCTTCGGCCCCGGCATGCTCCAGCGCTGGCAGGAGGTCGACCCGGAGCAGGACGCGGTCGACATCGTCGCACCCGACGTCGCCGAGGCGCCGGACTCCCCGTGGCTGCCGGTCCTCGAAGCGATCGACGAGCACGAGCAGCCCGTGACGCTCGTGCACGAGGACTCCGAGCAGCTCCGCCGCATGGCGGTGTTCGACGTCGTCGTGAACAACGCCGACCGGAAGGGCGGACACGTGCTCGCGATGCCGGACGGCCACCGGTACGGCGTCGACCACGGCCTGACCTTCCACGTCGAGCACAAGCTCCGCACGGTGCTGTGGGGCTGGATCGGCGAGCCCCTGACCCCGGACGAACTCGAGGGCATCGACCGGGTCACCGGCGCGCTGAGGGGCGACCTCGGCAGCGCGCTGCGGGAACACCTCACCGGGCAGGAGATCGACACGATCGCGGCACGGTGCGCGGCGCTCCGCGCCGTCGGCATCTTCCCACCGCCGCCCGGCCACGGTCCGGCCGTGCCCTGGCCCCTGTTCTGACCGCGTCAGCTCGCTCCGTCGCGTCCTGCCGCGGCGACCGCGCGACGGACCGGAGGGGCGGGGCGGGCCCGTGCCGCGCCTCCGGGCCGCTGGCCGGCTGGCCTCAGAACCGCCAGTCGTCGCGGCCGTAGCCGCCGAAGAGTCCGCCGCCGGACGCCCCACCGAACGCGCCGCCGCCGCGTCGCGAACCGAGGTAGGAGCCGACCACGGCGACCCCGAGGTCGTCGTTCTCCGGCGCCACGACCGTGCCGTCCACCCGCTTCGCCATCGCATCGATGAACCGTGCGAGACCCGGGTCGTCGCCGAGCCGGAAGAACGTGGTCTGGGCGCCGAGCCGTCCGGCGTTCTCGAGCTCGCGGACCGACAGCGCGATCGTTATCGGGTCGGGCGGGTAGTTGAACCACACCTGCCCGTTCGGTTCGAGGTGTGAGGTCGGTTCGCCGTCGGTGACGATGAGCAGCACCGGCTGGGCCGTCGGGTGCTTCCGGAAGTGCCGGTTCGCGAGGAGCAGCGCGTGGTGGAGGTTGGTGCCCTTGTCCCACATCGCGTCGAGGCCGACCAGCTGCTCGATGTCCATCACCTCGGCCTCGCGGCCGAACGCGATCATCTGCAGGTCGTCCCCGCGGAACCGGGTGGACACGAGGGTGTGCAGCGCGAGGGCGGTGCGCTTCATCGGGACCCAACGGTCCTCCATCGCCATCGAGAACGAGGTGTCGACGAGCAACGCCACGCAGGCCTGCGTCCGCGCCTCGGTCTCCTGCACCTCGACGTCGTCGATCGTGAGCCGCACCCCGGGACCGGTCCGGCCCTCGGCGGCGGTGCGGGTGAGGGCGTTCGTGATCGAGCGCGTGACGTCCCACGGCTCGGTGTCGCCGTACTCCCACGGGCGGGTCGCCCCGGACGGTTCACCTGACGCGCCGGAGCGGCGGAGGTCGCGTGCGCCCTGCCGACCGGACATCCGCTCGGCGACGTCCTTGAGGAGGCTCTTCCCGAGCTGCCGCATGGCCTTGGGCGTCAACTGGAGTTGCCCGTCCGATCCGCGGCGGACGGTGCCCGAGTTCCGCAGCGCCTTCTCGAGCTGCTGCAGGGTCCGGGCGTCGACCGCGGCGTCGTCACCGAGCTGCCGGGACAGGGCGTCGAGGTCGAGGTCGTCGAGGTCCGACCCGGGGCCGGTCTGCGCGAGCTGCTCGGCGAGCGAGTCGAGGTCGGCGATGTCCTGGAAGACACCGGTGCCGTCGCCGAGGCCGAGCCCCTGGTCGCCGTCCATCCGCTCGGACCCACCCCAGTCCTCACCCGGACGGAGGGCCCGGAGGTTGCTGTCGAGCTGCCCGAGCTGGCCCATCAGCTCGGGCGAGCCGAACGCCTGCTGCGCGAGCGCGTCGAGCTCGTCCCGCTGCTCCTGGGTCATCGAGTTCCGCATGCGCTGGGCGGCCGCGGCCCGGGCGGCCAGGTCGTCGAGGAGCTCGTCCACGTCCTTCGGGTTCGACGGGAAGTACTGCCCGTGCTTCGCCATGAAGTCGTCGAACTGCTCCTGGGTGTCCGTCCCGGCGCGGTGCGACTCGAGCAGTTCGTTGAGGTCGCGCATCATCTCGGAGACGGCAGCACGGTCGTCGTCCGTGGCGTTCTCGAGCGCCTGCTTCATGCCGGCGAAGCGCTGGTCGAGGACCTCGCGCCCGAGGAGGTCCTTGATCTCCTCGTACTTCTGCCGGGCCGTCGGACTCTTCCAGTCGTAGCCGCCGAGTTCCTGCACCGCTGCGGCCGGGGAAGGCGGGAGGCTGTCGAGCTGCATCTCGGCGAGGGCACGGTCACCGTCGTCGATGTCGACGTTCCGCGCGAGCTCCCCGCGCTCCGCGAGGACGGCGTCGTCCAGGAGCTGCTTGACCTGCTGCAACGTGCCGTCGAGGTTGTTGCGGCTCGTCAGCTCGCGGCGACGTTCGGCCACGCGACGCATGAGGTCGTCGAGCCCCCGCTGCGTCCGACCGCCGCGGCGCAGGAACTCCCGGAGCGCGCGCTCGGGCGAGGTGCCGCCCATGACGTCCTCGCCGATGGCGTCGAGCGCCTCGGACAGGTCGACGGGCGGGGCGAGCGGGTCCGGACCGCCGTCGTACTTGCCGTACCGGGCGTCTCGGGTGAGGCGTCGGTTCTGGCGGCTAGCCATAGACGGCCTCGCCCCCTCCCGACTCCTTGCTGATCTTCCGGGCGAGGAACAGCCCCTCGAGCGCGAGTTCGATCGCTCCGGCCCGTTCGCCGTCGTCGTTCGCCCCGAGGCGTTCGCACACCTGGTCGTACACGTCGGACTCACCGATCGAGGGCAGTCCCTCGAGGAAGGCCCGGGCGCTCACCTGCTCTCCGGTCGTCACCATCGTGCCGCCGTCGAGGGCCTCGACCAGGACGCCGAAGTCGATGCCGCGGAAGCGCTCGCGGACGGTCTCGGCCGTGGCGGTGCGCAGCAGGTGCTCGAGCACCTCGTCGGCGCGGTCCTCTTCGCCGTTCTCGAACTCGATCTTGCCGCCGAGGACGTCCACGGCGGTCTCGAGGTCGATCGGCCGCGCGACGGCGTGTTCCTCGCCCTGGCGAGCGGCCCGGTGCACCGCGGCCGCGGAGACCGTCTCGGCGCCGGCGATCGAGAAGCGGGCGCTGACACCGCTGCGTTGGTCGACGGCGCTCGACTGCCGGAGCGCGCGGGTGAACCGGGCGAGGATCTCGATGAGGGCGTCCGGCACGTCCGCGGAGAGCGCGGCCTCCTGCTTGATGACGGCGATCTCGTCGGCGAGCTCGATCGGGTAGTGCGTGCGGATCTCGGCGCCGAAGCGGTCCTTCAGCGGGGTGATGA
The DNA here is from genome assembly GCF_001475545.1 of Curtobacterium luteum. Classification (GTDB taxonomy): domain Bacteria; phylum Actinomycetota; class Actinomycetes; order Actinomycetales; family Microbacteriaceae; genus Curtobacterium; species Curtobacterium luteum_A. Next base: position 11,660 of record NZ_LDQC01000053.1, read on the forward strand.
TCCGGCCGCGGTTGGTGTAGTCCTCGGGGTTGGCGCTCGCCACGACGAGCACGTCGAGCGGCAGCCGCAGCACGTAGCCGCGGATCTGGACGTCGCGTTCCTCCATGACGTTGAGCATCGCGACCTGGATGCGCTCGGCGAGGTCGGGCAGCTCGTTGATCGCCACGATGCCCCGGTGGCCGCGGGGGACGAGACCGAAGTGGATCGTCTCGGGGTCACCGAGGCTCCGGCCCTCCGCGACCTTCATCGGGTCGACGTCGCCGATGAGGTCCGCGACGCTCGTGTCGGGTGTTGCGAGCTTCTCGACGTAGCGGTCGTCGCGGTGCCGCCACTCGATCGGCATCGCGTCGCCGAGGTCGGCAGCCCGCTGGGTGCTGGCGGTCGTGATCGGCTCGAAGGGGTGCTCGCCGAGCTCGGAGCCGGCGATCACCGGCGTCCACTCGTCGAGCAGGCCCTGCAGCGTGCGGAGCAGCCGGGTCTTGCCCTGGCCGCGTTCACCGAGCAGGACGACGTCGTGTCCGGCGATGAGGGCGCGTTCGAGCTGCGGGATCACGGTGGTCTCGAAGCCGTGCAGGCCGGGCCACGGGTCGCGGCCCTCACGGAGGGCCTGGAGGAGGTTGTCGCGGATCTCGGCGCGGACCGACTTCTGGACGTGACCAGAAGCGCGGAGCTCGCCGACCGTACGGATGTCAGGTCGGGTCACGTCGCCGACGTTACGCCTCGCCTCCGACACGCAACACCCGCGGTCTCGGGGTGACCAGCGAGCGGACTGGAGGCGCGTGGCGGCGCCGCCACGCACCTCCAGGCCGTCAGCGGTCGCCGCCGCACCGAGGAGGGGATCCGGCTCCGCGCCGGATCCGCGCGGACCAGGCGGCCTCGTGGCGCCCTGCCGGACCTGCGAACCACCTGCGCGTTCCCGGCGTACGTTCTCCATCCGTGAGCAGCACAGTCAAGAGTCTTGTACCGGCCCGGATGGACCGGCTGCCGTGGACGCGGTTCCACTGGAGCGTCGTCGTCGGCCTCGGTGTCTCGTGGGTCCTCGACGGCCTCGAGATCCAGATCGTCTCGAACGCGGGGTTCCAGGCCGACCTGGGCCTGTCGACGCAGCAGGTCACCCTGCTCGGGACGATCTACCTGTTCGGGCAGGTGATCGGGGCGGTGGTCTTCGGCCGGCTGTCCGACCGACTCGGCCGACGGAAGCTCTTCATCCTGACGCTGGCGATCTACCTGGTCGGGTCGGGCATCGCCGGTCTCGCACAGGACTTCTGGTTCCTCGCGGTGTTCCGCTTCGTCGCGGGCCTCGGCATCGGCGGCGAGTACGCCGCGATCAACTCGGCGATCGACGAGCTCATCCCGTCGAAGTACCGCGGGCACGTCGACATCGCCATCAACGGCACCTACTGGGGTGGTGCGGCGCTCGGTGCGTTCGCGAACATCTACCTGCTCGACACGTCCCACTTCGCCGAGAACATCGGCTGGCGCATCGGCTTCTTCCTCGGCCCGGTGCTCGGCATCGCGATCATCTTCCTGCGACGGCACATCCCGGAGAGCCCCCGCTGGATGATGACGCACGGCAAGGAGGAGGAGGCCGAGCGGACGGTCTCCGAGATCGAGGCGTCCGTCGAACGCTCCACCGGCCAGAAGCTCCCCGACGTCGACCCGTCGAAGGCCCTGACGGTCACGCCGCTCGACAACGTCCGGTTCCGGACCATCGTGCAGGTGCTGTTCAAGCAGTACCCGAAGCGGACGCTCGTCGGCGCCACGATGATGATCACACAGGCGTTCCTCTACAACGCGATCTTCTTCACCTACGCGCTCGTGCTCACGAACTTCTTCGGGCTGAAGACCGCGCAGACGTCGGTGTACTTCTTCCCGTTCGCGATCGGCAACCTGCTCGGGCCGCTCATCCTCGGGCGGTTCTTCGACACCTGGGGTCGGCGGCAGATGATCTTCCTGACGTACCTCGTGTCGGGTCTCGTGCTCGCGACCTCGGCGTTCCTCTTCCAAGCCGACGCGATCAGTGCGGGCGTGCAGGTCACCTTCTGGTGCGTCTCGTTCTTCTTCGCCTCGGCCGGGGCGTCGAGTGCCTACCTGACGGTGTCGGAGATCTTCCCGCTCGAACTGCGGTCCCAGGCGATCTCGTACTTCTTCGCCCTCGCGCAGATCTTCGGCGCGATCGCACCTGCGATCTACGGTGCGTTCATCGGCGACGGTTCCTCGCGGGAACCGCTGTTCTGGGGCTACCTGCTCGGCTCGGCGGTGATGATCGCCGGAGGTGTGATCGCGCTGGTCTTCGGCGTGGACTCGGCGCGGAAGGGGCTCGAGGACATCACGCAGCCGCTGTCCGTCCTCACCGGGCAGGAGGAGCCCGCGAAGCGGTAGTGGAATTCTGGATGCAGAGTGTTTAGCGTGCACGTGGCGCCCGTGTCACGCTCCTGGGCATGGCACTCCTCCACAACACGACCGACGCGCTGACGATCCACGACGGCCGCCGTCCCCGACCGGGCGGTGGCCGTCGTGCGTGACCCTGGCAGTGTGGAACGCAGACCTGACCGCCGACGCATCCGGAAGCCGGACGACCTCACCGTGCGCCGCAGTCTGCTCCGGGACGCAGCGTTCACGATCCTGCTCGAGAACGTCCTGCTGGGGGTGTACCGGCGGGGTGAACGGCTGCGACTCGAGCAGATCGCGGATGACCTGCAGGTCTCACGGACACCGGTGCGTGAGGCCCTCGCGCCGCTCGAAGCGCTGCGGCTGGTGTCGGTGCAGCGGTACGTGGGTGTCGTCATCGCGCACTGGACGGTGGGGCAGATGTGTGAACGACTGCGGATCGCGCGGTCCTTGCTCGTCGATCCCCTCGGCGGAAGCGTGGGTGTCTCCGACCGGTTCGACCGTCGGCTCATCGCGGAGTGCCGGACCGAGGCCGGGTGCTTCGTGGAGCTGGGGGCGTGGGTGCTCCGACGGTCGGGGGCGTGCGTGAGCGCGGACTGGCTCGAGTCGCAGCTCGCGGTGCTCGACGTCTTCTTCACGGACGACGTCTGCCTGGCGAACGGCATCGACGCCGCTGTGGACCGCCGGTACCGGGTGGAGCTCCTCGAGCGAGCACGGTCGGCGGCGGAGCGCGATGCCGTCGCGGCGTGCACGGATGCCCTGGTCGAGCTCGCGGACGCGCTGATCGGGATGCCCGAGCGGTTCGGGGTGGCGCTGTCGGCCTGAGCCTGTTGTTGCCGAGGAGCGCGTGGGCGACCTGAACGGGGACGCGGCACGGGGCCGCGCCCCCGTCGAGTCGCTCCCTCCGGCGGACGCATCGCTATCGGGCGCGCGGATCCAGGAGCCGGGGGGAGCGACGTCGGGTGCTGTGTCGCGACTACGGAGCAGAACTCCGGAACGTGATCGCCGCGTCTCGATGATGCTATGCACCGGGGTACGTCCCGACAACCCCTTCGTGTCCCCACTTCAGGGGACCGACTCTCGGTCGCGGCGCGCGCGGCCGTCGTGGTCCGGGTCGAGAGCAGGCTCGACCTCCTGTATGGTGGGAGCAGCGCTCGCGAGGGCGCTTGGAGACGTCGCATAGTCAGGCCGAGTGCACCACCCTGCTAAGGTGGAGTCCCCTTTGAGGGGACCGAGGGTTCAAATCCCTCCGTCTCCGCACACAACGAGAGCCCCGGTCCGTCGGACCGGGGCTCTCGTGGTTCCCGGGCCGCGGCCGCGCGTTGCCGCCGTGCGTCAGCCCGTGCGACGCGTGGAGGTGCTTCGTGGCTTCGCACCGCGAAAGCGACATCGAACCACCGCCGCATGTCGGTTCGATGTCGCTTTCGCGGTTCGACGCCCGAAGCCCGACGCCGGGTGCCCGGCTCCCGGCTCCCGGCGCCCGCCTCCCGCCGCGCCGCTACGCCGTCGCGACCGAGCCCGTCGTGCTCGCCAGAGCTCGGCGGCGCGAGTGACGGCCCGCCGTGACCGCGACCAGGGTGAGCGCGACGGACACCACCGTGATGCCCGCGCCGGCCCAGATCGGCGACGTGTAGCCCAGCCCGGCAGCGATCGTCAGACCGCCGATCCATGCTCCGAGTGCGTTCCCGAGGTTGAACGCCGCGATGTTCGCCCCGCTCGCCAGGGTCGGCGCGTGGTCCGCGTGGTGCATGACCCGCGTCTGCAGGGCCGGCACGGTGGCGAACCCGAACGCCCCCATGAGCACGAGGGACACGACGGTCAGCGCGGGCGAGGTCGCGACGAGGGCGAACACCGCGAGCACGACCGTCAGCGCGGACAGGACGACGAGGAGCGTGCCGTCGATCGAGCGCGCGGCGAGCTTCCCGCCGACGAAGTTCCCGACGAAGAGCCCGACGCCGAACACCACGAGCAGCCACGGGACCGTCGACGACGCGAAGCCGCTGACCGACGTCAGTGTGTAGGCGATGTAGGTGAATGCGCCGAACATCCCGCCGTAGCCGAGGACCGTGATGCCGAGCGACAGCCAGACCTGGCCGGACCGGAAGGCTCCGAGCTCGCGGACGAGCGAGGGCTGCTCGGTCTGCTGGACGGCCGGCACGAGGACGAGGACCCCGACGAGCGCGACGACCCCGATGCCGGCGATCGTCCAGAAGGTGGCCCGCCAGCCGAGTGCCTGCCCGAGGAAGGTCCCGAAGGGCACGCCGAGGACGTTCGACGCGGTGAGGCCGGTGAACATGAGCGCGACGGCGGACGCGCGGCGCTCCCGGGTGACCATGTTCGACGCGACGACGGAGCCGATGCCGAAGAACGCGCCGTGGCAGAGCGCGGCGACCACCCGACCGACCATCATCACGCCGTACGTCGGCGCGGCGGCGGACAGCGTGTTCCCGATGACGAAGAGCAGGAGCAACCCGAGGAGCACCTGCTTGCGGGGGAGGCGCGTGGTGGCGGCGGTGAGGCCGAGCGCCCCGACGATCACCGCGAGTGCGTACCCGGTGACGAGCCACCCGGCGGTGGTCTCGGTCACGCCGTAGTCGGCGGCGACCTCGGGGAGCAGTCCGGTGATGACGAACTCCGTGAGTCCGATCCCGAACCCGCCGAGGGCGAGGGCGATGAGTCCCGCGGGCATGGTGGTCCTTCCGTTGTGCAGCAAGCGTGTCCCGCGTACGCTGGTTGTTGCAGACGCGGGGTATCGATAGTTGCACACGCTGGATATCCGCGCAAGCAAACACGTGTGCCCGGAGGTCCCGATGAGTGTCGACGACACGTCCACCGCTGTCCGCGCGCACGGCTGGCGGACCCTCGCGGCGCTGCACGGCCTCATCGAGACGCGTCTCGAGCGAGCACTCCGGGCCGTCGACCTGTCCGTCGTCGAGTACACGGTCCTCGATGCTCTCCGGCGACAGGACGGCTTCCACATGCGGATGCAGCAGCTCGCCCGCGCCGCCGCCCTGAGCCCGAGCGCGACGACGCGACTCGTGAACCGACTCGAGGACCGTGCGCTCCTGACCCGCGTGCTCTGCGCCGACGACCGACGCGGCCTCTACACCGAGCTCACCCGTGCCGGCCAGGTGCTCCTCGACGAGGCGACGCCGCTCCACGCCGTCGCGCTCGAGGAGGCGCTCGCCGAAGCGCGCGAGGTTCCCGAACTCGAGGAACTGGCGGCGTCGGTCGACCGCCTCGAGGGCTCGCGCGTCTGAGGAAGCGGTTCTCCTCCGGCCGGGAGGCGCGGGTCGGCCCCGCCCCGCGGGCTACGGTGATCGCATGGCGCGTCGAACTGCCCCCGTGGTCGCGGTCCTGCTGGCCGGGTCGCTGCTCGCGGGCTGCTCGACCGACCCGAGTGCTGCTGCCGGTCGTCTGGGCGTCGAGGGCTACGTCGAGCCGGGAGCCGGTGCCGTCTCCCGTGTGACCGCTGCCGGTGCCCGCGCGACCACGATCGGCATCGACGGTGTGGCCCTCGCCGAAGACGGTGCGACCGTGCTCGATCCCCCGGAGGGCACCGCAGCCCTCGCCCGCGCCGCCACCCGTGCGGGTTCGGTGCCCGAGCTCCTGGTGAGCAACTTCTCGACCGACCTCGGCGACTTCTCGCCGCAGATCGGCACAGCGCTGCTGTCCCACGCGGACCGTCGTGCCGCGGTCGCCGACGACCTCGCCCGCCGCGCGCACCGCCTCGGCATGCGGGGCGTGCAGATCGACCTCGAGTCCCTCCGCGCACGCGATCGCGCGGGGCTCGTGGCGTTCGCCGGAGCACTGTCCTCCGCCGTGCACCACCGCATCGGTCGCGGCGCACAGGTCTCGATCGCGGTCATGGCGTCGACGAGTGCCGACGGGTACCGCGACACCGGGTACGACCTGCGCCGACTCGTACGGCACGTGGACCGCGTCGTGCTCATGACGTACGACCAGCACGGACCCTGGAGCGGCGCGGGGGCCATCGGGTCCCTGCCCTGGACGAAGCGGGTCGTCCGCGCAGCCGAGGTCGAGGGGGTCCCGCGGAGCCGGATCGACCTCGGCGTCGCCGGGTACGGGTACGTGTGGGGCGGGGAGCACGACGGCGAGCAGGTGTCGCCTGCTCGGGCCGCGGGGCTCGCCGGGAAGGCAGCGTCCTGGTCCGCCCGCGACGGCGAGTGGTCCGCGGAGCTGCGTGACGGTACCCGCCTGCACTGGTCGGACGCACGGTCGTACCGTGCCCGCGTGGCTCTCGCGACGACGATGCACCTGCACGGCGTCGCGCTGTGGTCCCTGAACCTGGAGGCGCTGCCGCGCACCTGACCCGGTGTGGGTGGCCGCCGCACAACCGAAGACCGACGGCACCACGCGCAATCGTGGTGCCGGAGGACTTCGGTTCTGCGAACGCGACGGGCGCCGTCGCGCCGTCGCTCCGTCGCTCGATTGCGCTGAAGCGGAGCGGGGC
>NZ_LDQC01000054.1 GCF_001475545.1 Curtobacterium luteum
ACGCCGCACCCCGCCACGAGGACGGCCCCACGTTCCCCCCGTCGCCGGAGTTCGTCGCCGACGCCGTCGCCCACGAGGACCTGCACGACGCCGCGGCCGCCGACCGCGAGGGTTTCTGGGCCGAGCAGGCTCGCACGCTCCTCGACTGGCGGACGCCGTTCACGCAGACGCTCGACTGGTCCGGCGCCCCGTTCGCGAAGTGGTTCGCCGACGGGGAACTCAACGTCGCCGAGAACTGCCTCGACCGGCACGTCCGGGCGGGCGACGGCGACCGGGTCGCGATCCACTTCGAGGGCGCCCCGGGCGACACGCGGCGGATCACCTACGCCGAGCTCACCGCCGACGTGCAGCGTGCCGCGAACATGCTCACCGACCTCGGCGTCGGCCAGGGCGACCGCGTCGTGGTCTACCTGCCGCTCATCCCCGAGGCCGTCGTGACGATGCTCGCCGTCGCCCGCATCGGCGCGATCCACTCGGTCGTGTTCGGCGGGTTCAGCGCCGAGAGCCTCCGCGCCCGCATCGAGGACGCCGAGGCGAAGCTCGTCGTCACGGCCGACGGCGGCTGGCGCCGCGGAGCGGTCTCGGCGTTGAAGCCGGCGGTCGACGAGGCCCTCGAGGGCGAGGGCACCGACAGCGTCGAGCACGTCCTGGTCGTCAAGCGTGGCGGCAACGAGATCGCCTGGAACGACCGCGACCTCTGGTGGCACGACGAGTTCGCGAAGGCCGCCCCCGAGCACGAAGCGCAGGCGTTCCCCGCCGAGACACCGCTCTTCATCCTCTACACGTCGGGCACGACCGGGAAGCCGAAGGGCATCGTCCACACGTCCGGCGGGTACCTGACGCAGGCGACGTACACGCACCGGAACGTCTTCGACATGCACCCGGAGAAGGACGTCTACTGGTGCACGGCCGACATCGGCTGGATCACCGGGCACTCCTACGTCGTCTACGGCCCGCTCGCGAACGGCGTCACCCAGGTGCTCTACGAGGGCACCCCCGACGAGCCGAAGCCCGGCCGCTGGTGGGACCTCGTCGACTCGTACGGCGTGACCGTCCTGTACACGGCGCCCACGGCGGTCCGCGCGGCGATGAAGGCCGGCCGGCAGATCCCCGAGGCACGCAGCCTCGAGACCCTGCGCCTGCTCGGCAGCGTCGGCGAGCCGATCAACCCCGAGGCGTGGCAGTGGTACCGACAGGTCATCGGCCACGACCGCACGCCGATCGTCGACACGTGGTGGCAGACCGAGACCGGCGCGATCATGATCTCCGCGCTGCCGGGCGTCACCAAGCTCAAGCCCGGTGCCGCGCAGACACCGCTGCCCGGGATCACCGCCGAGATCGTCGACGAGGACGGGCACCGCGTCGACCCCGGCGAGGGCGGCTACCTCACCATCGCCGACCCCTGGCCGTCGATGGCACGCGGCATCTGGAACGACCCCGACCGCTTCGTCGAGACCTACTGGTCGCGGTTCCCGGGCCGCTACTTCGCCGGTGACGGCGCACGGCTCGACGGGCAGGGCGACATCTGGGTGCAGGGGCGCGTCGACGACGTCATGAACGTCTCCGGCCACCGCCTGTCGACGGCCGAGATCGAATCAGCACTCGTCGGCCACGAGGGCGTCGCAGAGGCCGCCGTCGTCGGTGCGGCGGACGAGACGACCGGTCAGGCGGTCGTCGCGTTCGTGATCCTCACGGCGGAGGCCGCCGACGGCGTCGACCGCGAGGCCACGGCGAAGGAGCTCCGGGACTGGGTGGGCAAGCGCATCGGCGCGATCGCGAAGCCCCGACAGGTCGTGATCGTCCCGGAGCTGCCGAAGACGCGCTCCGGCAAGATCATGCGGCGGCTCCTGCGCGACGCGGCCGAGGGCCGCCGCATCGGCGACACGACGACGCTGGCCGACCCGACGATCATGGCGACCATCGCGGAACTCATGTAGCAGGAACGACGCGAGCCGTGCCTCCAGGTCGACTGCCTGGAGGCACGGCTCGCGTGACGTGCGCTGCTGACCGTCCGTCAGTCGGTCAGCTCCACGACCAACTCGACCTCGACCGGTGCGTCCAGCGGGAGGACCGCGACACCCACCGCGCTGCGCGCGTGGACACCGGCGTCACCGAAGACCTCGCCCACCAACGTGGAGGCGCCGTTCGCGACGGCCGGCTGGCCCGTGAACGACGGGTCGGACGCCACGAACACGGTGACCTTGACGACCCGCGCGACGCGGTCGAGCGAGCCGGCGACCGACTGCACGGCAGCGAGGGCGTTGAGCGCCGCGGTGCGGGCCTCGGCGGTGGCCGTCTCCGGGTCGACACCGCCTCCGACCTTCCCCGTGACGGACAGCGCGCCGTCGACGAAGGGCAGCTGCCCCGCGGTGTGGACGTACCGACCGGTGACGACCGCGGGCACGTAGGCGGCGACCGGCGCCGCGACCGCGGGGACGGTCAGACCGAGCTCGGCGAGCCGCTCCGCGACGCTCACGCGTCGGCCTTCGGGCGCTTCATGTACGCGACGAGTCCGCCCTCCGGGCCGGTCACGACCTGGACGAGCTCCCAGCCCTGGTCGCCGAAGTTGTTGAGGATGGCCGTCGTGGTGTGGATCATCAGCGGCGTGGTGAAGTATTCCCAGCGGGTCATGCGGTTCCTTGCCAGCCTTTCAGTCGGCGGTGTCGTTTAGGCTGCATCCTATGTCTGCCCAGAAGACGTCTGCCTCGCGGACCAAACCTGTCTCCGCAGTCGGTGCCTTCGTCGGGTTCGTCGGCTTCAGCGTGCTCGCCGGACTCCTCGTGACGATCGGCGTGACCCCCGCGATCGCGGTGGCGGGCGTGACCACGACCTCGACGATCGGCGTCTTCGAGTCGCTCCCGGAGTACATCGAGATCGGTGACCTCCCGCAGCGCAACGAGCTCTACGCGTACCAGGGCGGCAAGAGCGTCCACTTCGCGACGGTGTACGACCAGAACCGTCAGGAACTCAAGTACGACCAGATCAGCGACAACCTGAAGAACGCCGCCATCGACGGTGAGGACAAGCGCTTCTTCGAGCACGGCGGCGTCGACATGACCTCGCTCGTGCGTGCGGGTGTGGGCAGCCTCGCCGGCGGGCTCGGCGAGTCGGGCGGTGGCTCGACGCTCACGATGCAGCTCGTCCGCAACATCAAGATGCAGCAGGCGCTCGAGCTCCCCACCGAGAAGGAGCGTCTCAAGGCCTACAACGAGGCCACCGAGACGACCATCCCCCGCAAGCTCGAGGAGATGAAGCTCGCGATCGGCCTGGCGAAGAAGTACTCCAAGAAGGAGATCCTCACCGGGTACCTCAACATCGCCTACTTCGGCGACCAGACCTACGGCGTGCAGGCCGCCGCGCAGCACTACTTCAACAAGTCGGCGACCGACCTCACCCCGGCCGAGGCCGCGTCGATCCTCGCGATCGTGCAGTCGCCGAACACCCGCAACCTCTCGACGTCGAAGAACTACGAGGCGAACAAGGCCCGTCGCGACGTCATCCTCAAGTCGATGTACGCCCAGAAGCACATCGACAAGGAAGCCTTCGACAAGGCGATCGCGTCGACCCCGAAGGACTACGTTCGGCTCACCCAGCCCACGCAGGGCTGCCGCGCCTCGGTCGGCGACGGATCGCAGTTCTTCTGCGACTACGCCGTCAAGGTCGTCAAGGGCATGTCGCAGCTCGGCGGGACGCAGAAGGAGCGCGACACCGCCTGGCGCAACGGCGGCTACAAGATCCAGACGACGCTGAACATCGACCTCAACGCCCAGCAGAAGCAGATCCTCAACACGTACGACAACAAGGCCGAGACGCAGATCGCGCTCGGCGCGACGCTCGACTCGGTCGAGGTCGGTACGGGTCGCATCCTGACGATGGCCCAGAACAAGGACTTCGACGAGGCCCTCAAGTCGGCGCCGACGTCGACGTCGCTGAACTACGCGGTGGACGAGAAGTACGGCAGCTCGAAGGGCTTCCAGACCGGTTCGACGTTCAAGGCGTTCACGCTGCTCGACTGGATCAAGGCCGGGCACGGTCTCAACGAGACCGTCAACGGCACCGCGCGCGTCGTCTCCCCGTGGACGATCTGCGGTCAGCAGGACTACACGCAGTTCGACGTGTCGAACGACTCCCCCGGTGAGAACGGCAACTACAGCGTGATCGGCGCGACCGCTGGCTCCATCAACGGTGCGTTCGCGTCGATGGCGCAGAAGCTCGACCTCTGCGACATCAAGACCATGGCCGAGAACTTCGGCGTGCACCGCGCCGACGGCACCGAGCTCCGCAAGAACCCGTCCTTCATCCTCGGGACGAACGAAGTCGCTCCGCTCACCATGGCGGCCGCCTACGCCGGCATCGCGAACAACGGCACGTTCTGTGCCCCGGTCGCGATCGACCAGGTCACGAACGCCGAGGGCAAGAAGCTCGGCGGCCAGGCGAAGGACTGCTCGCAGGCGGTTGACCCCGTCATCGCGCAGACCGCGATCTACGCCATGAAGCAGACGATCACCAGCGGTACGGCCCGCGGTGCTCAGACCTACGACGGCACGCAGATGTTCGCCAAGACGGGTACGACCGACTACGCCGAGCAGATCTGGCTGGTCGGTGCCTCCACGAAGGTCGCGACGGCCTACTGGCAGGGCAACACTGACGGCCGGAAGCTCAACCTCCGGCACTACAGCAACGGCGTGAACGGAACCTACGCGGGCGTCCGCGCCGACGTCTGGCGGCAGGCGCAGACCCCGGTGAACGCCGCCTACCCGGGTGGGACCTTCACGGACCCGTCCTCGACGGCGATCCGCGGCAACAGCGTCCAGCTGCCGAACCTCGCCGGCAAGTCCGCCGACGAAGCACGATCGACGCTCTCCGCCGCCGGGTTCACGTACGTCGACGGCGGGACGCAACCGGGTGCGGGCGACGCGGGCCAGGTGTCGAAGACGTCGCCGGCCGCTGGCTCGTTCCTCTCGCGGGGCGCGAGCGTGACGGTCTACACGAGCGATGGTTCGCAGGCCTCGGTGCCGAACGTGGCGGGCAAGGACGTCGGCAGCGCCCGCTCGCAGCTCGAGTCGGCGGGGTTGACCAACGTCTCGGTCTCCGACCAGTACGAGAAGGGCGGCGGCTCCAAGGAGTGCAAGGTCGCCTCGACCGACCCCGCGGCTGACTCCGTCGTGGGCAAGGACTCCGGTGTGACCGTGAAGCTGTACGGCACGAAGGACGGCAAGGCGCCGAAGGACTGCAAGTGACGCGCGGCCGCGCCGCGCTCCGGATCCTCGCAGCGGGCGCGGCCGTCGGCGGCGCCGCCGTTGCGTGGGGCTCGCTCGTCGAACGGCGGCGGTTCGGGATCCGGTGGGAGACCGTCCCCGTCCTCGCGCCGGGGTCCCGCGACATCGTGGTCCTGCACCTGTCGGACATCCACATGGCCCCGTGGCAGGCGGACAAGCAGCAGTGGCTGCGGGACCTCAGTCTCGTCGAGCCCGACTTCGTGGTGAACACCGGCGACAACCTCGGGCACGCCACGGCGAACTCCGCCGTCGAGTACGCGCTCGAGCCGTTCCGAGGCGTCCCGGGGGCGTTCGCCTACGGTTCGAACGACTTCTACGGTCCGACGCCACGCAACCCCTTGAAGTACTTCGGCGGACCGAGCACGCACGGCGGCGGCGGTGCTCGTCCGGTCGAGCTCGACATCGATCGGCAGACGGCGTTCTTCGAGTCACTGGGGTGGCTCGACGTGAACGACAAGGCGCATGCGATCGAACTCCGCGGTTCGCGGCTCGAGCTGTTCGGCACGTCCGACGCCCACCGCGACTGGGACCGACTCGACCTGCTGCCGACGAACGTCGACGAGATGCGCAGCGACGTCCCGTGGTCCGAGGACGAGGACGGCCCCGCGCCGGTCTCCATCGCGATCACCCACGCGCCGTACCGACGCGTGCTCGACGCCTTCGTCACGCAGGGCGCGGACGTGATCTTCGCCGGGCACACGCACGGTGGGCAGGTCCAGGTGCCGGGGGTCGGTGCACTCGTCACGAACTGCGACCTCCCCCGCCGCTACGTCAGCGGGCTGAACAAGTGGGAGCACCGGAACCACTGGTCGTGGCTCGAGGTCTCCGCCGGGCTCGGCACGTCGATCTACGCTCCGGTCCGGTTCTCGTGCCGTCCCGAGGCCGTCGTCGTCACGCTCACGGCGCGCACCGACTGACCGGGAGTCCGACGCGCCCGGGCGTCCCGGAGATGGTCGTGAGCACCCTCGATCATCCGGTAGACTTCTGGGGTTGCTCCGGTTCGGAGCGATCACACCGCGGGGTGTGGCGCAGCTTGGTAGCGCGCCTCGTTCGGGACGAGGAGGTCGCAGGTTCAAATCCTGTCACCCCGACAGCAAGGCCCCGGTCCACAGGACCGGGGCCTTTCTCGCTGAACTCTCAGATCATGGCGAGGCTCGCAGAGATGTCTTCTCCGTCATCCAGGTAACCCAAGAAGACCGGGCACTCGGTCGGCTCGAGTGTGCTGCTCCCGTCTCCAGGCGTGAGTCGGGCGCGAACACAACCGTGCACCGCAGCCGCCTGGTTGAAGGGCGGTGCGGACGCCATCGCTCCCGCGTACAGATCGACGGACACCGTTTCACCATCGGTGACCTTGAGCACCGCGACGTGGATCGGTGAGGTGGCCGCCGAGAAGCGATCTTCGTCCCATCCGCGGACGTCCGTGATGGACACGTCGTGCGATGGCAGTGCCTCTACTGCTGAGCGGAGCTGCGAGGAGGAATGAGCGCCCTCCGCCGCTTCCCGGAGAAGCGCGACAGCCACGCGCAGGTTGCCCTGCGCTGTGGTTGTCGCATCCCGCCGCGCTCCGGTCTCACCCGAAGTGCAACCGGTCACCGTCAAGGCCAGCGCTGCTCCGAGCGCGATCACCGTCGCGGGAGACCGCGGGCGACGAATCGACTCAGTAGACACCGTCAAGCGTTCCCTGCATCACTCCCGCGTAAAGGCTCGTTCCGGCGTTGTTCGGATGGAAGCTCGACTGCGCGACCCCCAGGGCGAAGTCCGGCCCCGGGACGCTGAACGACACCATGGGTGTGTCCCCGTTGGTCCGCGACCCGTAGTTGATCGGCGTGTACGGCATGAGCCCGTTCACCGCTGGGTTCGATGCACAGATGTTCCGGCCCTCGAAGGCCTTCTTCGGATCCGCGAAGAGGACGCGCGCGCCGGGCTGATCCTTCGCGACGACGGCGTTCTCGATCGTCTTGTTCAGGTCGACGGCGAGCTGGTCGAGCCAGCCCTGATCGTTCTGCCGGATGCTCACGCAACTGACTCCGTTCGAGAAGATCGGCGGGTACCCGAGGAAGAGGATCGTCGCCTTCGGTGCATCCTGGCGGATCTTGTCGATCACGGAACCGACGTTGCCACCGAGTTTGCTGAGCTTGTCGTACGCGCCGGGCTGCGCGGTCCCGATGCAGCTCTGCTGAGCAAGTCCCATGAGGACGCAGTTCTGGATGACCGGCGCGAACCCGATGTCGTTGCCGCCGATGCTCAGCGTCACCAGGGTGGTGTTCTCGTCGAGATAGCCCTGCTGGAGCTGTGGCGGCTCGGACTGCTTCTTCTGCAGCAGGTTCTCGGTCGTGGCTCCGGAACAGGAGATCTGGTGGAAGTCGAGCGTCGGATCGAGCGAGTCGGCGCGAGAACCGATCGATGCGAGCTGTCGAACGGCAGCCTTGCGAACCCAAGCGTTCGGCGATCGGTGACAGGCATTCTTGAAGCGAGGAACGGTCCCGTTGTTGTCGGTCACGGGGTAGTACCCGCTGACCTCCTGTGTCGACGCTCCCGGGGACCCTTCCCCTGACGAGTAGGAGTCGCCGATCGAGACGATGAAGTCCTTCGGCTTGGCCGTGAGCGGTTGGATGGCCACGGCGTCCCAAGCGATGTCCTCCGCGGCATCGACGTCGTCGCCGTCTCCGGTGACGTTCGACAACGAGACCCTCGGCACTCCGTTGAAGTTGAACACCCCGATGGACTTCCACGAGTTCCCGAAGTTCCGCTGCGGGAGGACCCGATCGTGCGTCTTCACGCCGTCGTCGACCTTGTACCTGGCGTCCTGCGCCCAAGCCGCGTGGTCGGGCGTGTGGACGAACACTCGGCCCCACTGGTTCAAGCTCTTGTTCAGCGTCCACGTGCCCGTGATCTGAGACGCCGGCCCCTCGCCGTTCTGCCACGTGTGCGAGAACGAGAATCGTCCGTTGAAGCCCGATCCGAGCTGATGCAGGTCGATCTTGGACGGGTAGCTCCCAGACGCCGATCGCCGCCCGAAGTCGAAGGCGAACGTGCCGCTCGAGGTGACGGGTGCGCAACCGGACCGGGCGGGGGCACTCGTGACGGTCCCGGATGACGTCGTCATCGGCAGATCGTCGATGACGAGCGAACCGCTCGGCAGTCCGGAGGTCGAGCAGTTCGGCGGGAAGCTCGTCCCGTTCGCCTGCTCGGCCATGTAGTCGGCCGCCGGCGAGAAGCGCGTGAACTCGTTCCCGCAGGTGGTGTCGCAGTCCTTCTTCCAGGTCACGTTCCCGTGCCACCAGCACTCCGAGTCCGCACGGGTGCAGACGGCGGTCGTCTTCGGGTCACATTCGTTGTTGCTCATGGAGCAGAATGCCGTCGTCGGCGGCTTGACCGCCGTCCGGTTCTTCGGCCCGGACGTCGAGTCGCCGTTCCACCAAGCGGTGCGGAACGCAGCCACGTACGTCGGTTCGGCGTCCACGGTTTGGTTCTCGACCAGCGTCAGAGCGTTCGCCGCGAAGCCGAGCACCTTTTCCGGGTACGGCCAGTTCTGCGGCTTCGCAGCGTCTGCCGGTCGCCCGTCGAGGAAGGATCCGCGCCCGGGTGGGTAGATCGGGTTCGCCGGGTTGTTGAACCAGCCGAGACCGTACCGCCCGCTGCCGTTCGGCTGATGGTACCCGGTGTTGTACGCCCAGGTCGCGGCGTACCAGTTCTCGATCTTGCTCGGGTCACCGTTGTTGATGGTGCTCCCTGCTGCGCGGGTCTCGTTCCACTTGTCCGTGAGCATCTGAGCAGCGCGAGCGATGTTCGCGGTGTAGTCGAGCGCAATCGCCTGCTGTTGTGCCACAGGGAGGGCCGTTTCCCCCGGGCGCTCACGTCCGGCGAGTCGCATGCCGTCGGTGATCTGCCCGACGCCGTACCCGCAGTCCGCGTTCGCGAACGAGACCTTCCAGAACTCCGAGCTGCTCACCGATGCGGAGAGATCGTTCCCGTAGTAGTTCCCGATGAGCGGGTTGCCCGTCTCTCCGGGTGAGGTGTACCGAGAGGCCTGCCAGAGGTTCGACTCCTGCGCCAGGACTCCGAGGAGCACCTGCGACGGGATCGACCCGCCCCCAGACAACGCCTTCTTCGGGAACATCGTCCCCGGCGCGTACGCGGCCATGCCGCTCGAGTTCCAGTTGGCGGGACGTTTGATCGTCAGCTGACCGGCGACGATGCGGTTCACCGCCCACTCGACCTGTCGAGGCTTGGGCTGCAACACCTGCTTGCTCGGATCGTTCCGCGGCACCGCGCACGTCCGTTCTTCCTCTGCGGGAAGCGACGGCGACGACGCGCTCGTGCTCAGGGTGCGGCGCTCTACCTGCGGAGCAGGTGCAGCCTCCCCGAGCGGCAGTCCTGGTGCTTCGGCGTCGACGACGGTTCCGAGTTCGACCGACTTCGATGTGGGGATGCTCACGGACTGCACCGTCACGGGCGTGTCCGCTCCCGTTGCGGCGTTGCCCGGACTCACGGCACGAACACCGGAGGTGGCAAGACGCCCCTGTGACGAGACGACGGCGTCGCGGGCGACTCGTGCTCGGTGGATGTCCGTCGGAGCGGTTTTCGCGAGCGTCGACGCAGTACCGGTCACCCACGTCCGACCTGCACTGTCAGCCGTGATCCCGAGGTCGTCCACGCCTCCCGTGGCGACCTTGCGCGCTGAATCGGAGACCTTTCCGCTCGTCAGCGATGCGGAGCGGACCGAGGCACGAGTGTCGGCGTGCTCGGCCCAGGACATCCGGCCCTTGGTCACGGTCAGGTCGTACGCGGTACCCGTCGTCGACGCGATTCGGGAGCGCTTGCCGTCAGCCGTGATCCGGACGAGTTCGCCTGGGGCAGCAGCCGCGGCGACGCCGCTGGCGAGCGGAACGACGCTGGTCAACTCGCCCTTGAGCCGTACGGTCCAGTCGACATCGCCCGTCGAGGGCTCGAAGGCACCGATGGACGTCGTGCCGCCGTCATACCGGACGAGCGTCGCGCTGTCACCCGCACCGCAGCCGGGGTTCGCGTACGAGAGGGAGTACCCCCGCCCGAGGCTTCGGACCTCGCCGTCAGCGGTGTCCACCACGGCTGCCCACGCCCCCTCGCTGAAGAGCTGCTCGTCGTTGGTGAGGCCACGCGGACCGTACACGACGACGACGTGTGCGCCGTCTCCCGTGATGCAGCCGTTCCCAATCCACTGATCAGTCTCGATCCCCGGAACGGAGAGCCGAGCGAGCGTCTTCCATGCGTACCCGTCGGCCGCAGCGCCGCGGAGGACCGAGAAACCGCCAGCATCGCCCGCGAAGGTGGTCGCGACATCGCCCGATCGCGCCCAGCCCGCGCCGAGCACGGTATCTCGACTGCCCTCCGGTACCGCGTCACCCCGCATCGGCATCTCCACAGGTGGGAGGCTCTTGTCGGGGTCGACCGGCGTGGGAGCGGCGGCCTGCGCGACCGTCGCGGTCCCGAGGACTGCGGCGATCGCGACGGCTGCGACCAGACCGGAGCGGACACGTCTGAGCACGGGATTCTTCTCTCTGCGGCACAGGACCGCGTTGACGAACGTCGCCGTCAAGGCGACTGAGCGCGCCCGGGGATGCCGGACCATCGCGTGGAAGGGAACGGGGCCGCTTCGTCGCTCCGAAGCGCGACGAGGCGACCCCGTGTCTGGTCAGATCACGGAGTCCATCGGACGTTGTACGTGAACGATGCTGACCAGGACTTGCCCGCTGCGCAGCCGGATGAGCCACAGGCCCCGTTGGACGAGGCGTTGATGTAGAACGTCCCCGCAGCGACCCAGTAGTTGCCGTTGTCGGACTTGATGGCGACGGTCTGGTTCTGGCTGGCGGTGCCTCGGGCGTAGGTCTTGCCCGACGAGTTCCGCAGGGCGATCGAGAGCGAGCCACCGCACGGCCCGACGTTCGTCGCCTTGAACGACACCGCGTTCTGCGCCTGCGAGTTCGTGCGGGCAGTCCCGTACGCGACGGCGGTGCCGCACGACGGCACCGTGCCGCTGAGCGTCGTCGTCGTCGCCTGCGCTGGCGTCGCGGTCACGAGCATGCCGAGGGCCCCTGCCATCGCAGCCAGCGTCACGAGCGCGGATCGCTTGCCGATCTTGTTCTTCATGAATGTCCCTTTTCTTCGAAGACGAGCCGTCCACAGTCGAGTTCGTACTCGATGTCGAGACGGCTCTCGCCCGCGGCCTCCGCCGCGGCACGCATCCTGGCGTCGTAGTCGGAGAAATTGGCGTCGCCCTTGACGCCGTCCATCTCGTACCATCGATCCACCATCGATTCAGCCCGTTCCGTCGCAGCGACTCGCTCGGCGGGAACGGCATCTCGCGCCGACGCGATCCAGGCGCAGCGCCACCACCGCGCGGCGATCTGCTTGGGCAGCGCCGGCACGAACGCCTCGGGGGTCTGCGGGTCGTCCGGGTCGAAGAAGGCAGGCGGCTGAGCCGGGAAGACGAATCCTTCGGGCAGGGGCTCGTGGATCGCGGCCGTGGCATGCCGCCAAGCCCCCGGGACTTGGTCCAGCGAGAGGAGCGGCGCAGACGAGGAAGAGCTCTCGGTCCTCGCAGCAGCGTCGTCGTGCGCATCGAGAGCCGAGACCGCAGACGTGCCGACGGCACCGACGAGCGCTGCTCCGATGACGGTGATGGCGATGGTCGACTTCCTCAACGGGCCCCCTCCGGGCATGACGAAGGGATCCGCGACGCGGCTGCTCCCCCAAGACCTTGTATTCGGCTGTTAGCAAGCTAGCAAACCGCGAAGCATTGGCACAGTAGGTAGTTGAGCGGACCTGTGAGTCCCCCGATTTTGTACCCCATTTGTCCGGTCAAGAGGTCCTAGGCCGGCTTGCGGCGGCGCACAGCATGGCGCTGACGACCTCCATGGTCGCGACGGGCTGCAGGGCCGAGGCGAATCCTCGGTGCCTACACGGAGGACATCGAGTCGACAAAGCCGTTCACGTCGACGACGATCCTCTCCGACATCACAGCTGGTTCGACGGCGACTCGGTGAACCTCGTCGGGTGTGCCCGCGTCACTGCACGCCCCGGCGGAGCGATCACGGCGAGCGGGACGGACTGCGGTCGTGCAGTGGACGAGGCGTTCACGTCCCCTTGGAAGCAGGTCCGACTCCACCCGTGAACTATGCCGCTGCGCTCCCTCGAGCGCAGCGGCACCAAAAGGTCAGGCGACCGCTGCGCCCGCCCGCACGAGCCGCCCCTCGCCGTGCAACCGTGCGACGACGTCGAGCGCCTGGTGCCGGTACCGCGCCTGCGCGGCCCCCGGCGCCACGATCACGCCGTCCGCGCCGGTGGACTCGACGAGCGCGTTGATCTTCGCCGCGACCTCGTCCGCGTTGCCGTACGCTTGCCGAGCCGTGCGGGCCTCGATGAACCGACGCTCGAGGTCGGAGAACTCGTACGCCCGGGCCTCCTCCATCGACACCGGCTCGGGCTTCGCGCCCTGGCGCATCCGGATGAACGAGATCATCCCCGGCGCGGACTGCTCGGCGATCACCGCCGGGTCCTCGTCGGTGACGACCTGGACGCCGATGAGCGCGTTCGGCTCAGACCGGAAGCGCGAGGGGCGGAAGGAGTCACGGTAGAGCGCGAGCGCCGCCTCGGTGTTGTCCGAAGCGAAGTGGTGGGCGAAGGCGAACGAGACACCGAGCGCTCCGGCGACCTGGGCGCTGTAGCCCGACGAGCCGAGCAGCCAGAACTCGGGGACGTCCCCGTACCCGGGCACGGCGCGGATGCGCGACAGCGGGTTCGAAGCGTCCATCCCGGTGAAGAAGCCGATGAGGTCCGCGAGCTGCTGCGGGAAGTCGTCCACATCGAGCCGGTCGGTTCGGCGCAGCGCCATGGCCGTCGCCCCGTCGGTGCCGGGTGCGCGCCCGATGCCGAGGTCGACGCGGTCGCCGTAGAGCGCCCGGAGCGTGCCGAACTGCTCAGCGACCACGAGCGGGGCGTGGTTCGGCAGCATCACTCCCCCGGAGCCGATGCGGATCGTCGACGTCGCGGCACCCACCGCGCTCAGCAGCACCGCGGGCGCCGAGGACGTGATGCCCGGCATCCCGTGGTGCTCAGCGACCCAGATGCGCTCGTAGCCGAGCCGCTCCGCGTGCACCGCCATGTCGATCGACCCCTGCAGGGCGTCGGTGTTGGACTGGCCGTACTCGCGGGTGGCCAGATCGAGGACGGACAGGTGCACGGATGCGTCGCTCATGTGGGCACCAACACGGCCCGGCCCACCTGCATTCCGGACCACCCGACGGCCGGGAGGCACGTGGCGGCGCCGAACCGCGCCTCCCGGCCGTCAGATGGCGACCAGCCGCCGGCGGCGACCGTCAGTCGCCGTCGAGGTGCCCGCCGGACTCCGTGAGGTAGCAGTTGGCGCAGAGGGACTCGTAGGTGACGTCCTCGCCGTCGATGGCGACCTGCGACCCGTCGAAGACGAACCGGCCGTCGATCAGCCGCGCGTTGAACACCGCCTTGCGACCGCAGCGACAGATCGTCTTGAGCTCCTCCAGCGAGTGCGCGATCTCCAGGAGGCGTGCGCTGCCGGGGAACGCCTCGGTCCGGAAGTCGGTACGGATGCCGTAGGCGAGGACCGGGATGCCGTCGAGGACCGCGATGCGGAGGAGGTCGTCGACCTGCTTCGGCGTCAGGAACTGCGCCTCGTCGACCAGCACGCAACTGACGGGCCGGACCATGCCGTCGAGCCGTCCGGACTCCGGGTCGGCCGACCCTGCGGCGGACACGGCCGCGCGCACGTCGTCAGCCGGGGCGAACACGACATCGACCGCGCGGGTGACGCCGAGGCGGGAGACGATCTCGTGGTCACCCTTGGTGTCCACCGCCGGCTTGGCGAGCAGGACCCGCTGACCGCGCTCCTCGTAGTTGTACGCCGCCTGCAGCAGCCCGGTGCTCTTGCCGCTGTTCATCGCGCCGTAGCGGAAGTAGAGCTTCGCCACTACGCGAGGAACCCGTCCTCCGCCGCGCGACGGATGAGGTCGGACTTCTTCGACGCCGGACGGCCGACCTTGCTGTACTTCTCGCGCACGCGGCGGAGGTACGTCTTCGCGGTCTCGTACTGCACGTTCATCTGCGCGGCGACCTCGTTCGTGGAGTAGCCGGACACGTACAGGCGCAGCGCCTCTTCCTCGCCGTGGCTGAGCTTCGGACGCTGGTGCGCGTTCGCCCCGGTCGGCAGCGGCCGCCAGTCGCGCTGCGGCGGGGTCTCGCGGGCGACGCCCATGATCTCCCGGGCGACGTCCATGACCTCGCGCATGGGCAGCGACTTCGACAGGAAGGCTGCGGCGCCGGCGGCGAGGGCGCGGTCGCGGGACTCACGGCTGTCGACGCTGGAGAGGACGATGACCTTCGCCCCGGCGGCACGGCAGGTGCGGACGCGGGCCTCGATGGACACCGGCTCCTTGAGCTGGAAGTCGAGGAACACGAGGTCGGTCGGGAAACTGTCGCTGTGGACCATCTCGAGCCAGGTGTGTGCTGTGAGGGCCAGGTCGAAGTCGAAGGCGTTGACGGCGATCCAGCTCGACAGGGAGTCGAGCAGCACCTCGTGGTCGTCGAGGATGGCCAACCGCACCCGGCGGGTGCCCGGGGTCGGGAGGACGGGACCGCCCTCCGAGAGCCGGTTCGGGTCAGTGCTGGTCATACGAGAACCTTAGTGCGAGGGCGGAGGGTCGGACCGCGACGTCGAGGTCGGGGAACGTGACGCGGAGGACGGCGAGGTAGGGGTCGAACGTGCGGTGGATCCCGATGTCCGAGTCCGCGACGACGACGTCGACGGCGACCTCGACCCGGTTCCCCGGTGCGTGACGGGCGCGGACGGCGAGGCCTGCCGGATCGACCGCGGCGGCGCGGAGCGTGGCACGGAGGAACGTCCGGACGACCGTCCGCTGGTCGACGTCGAGCGTCGCGAGCAGCCCGTCGGGGTCGTCGAGGACGGACCGCTCGCCGCCCTCGGTTCGCATCGCGTACTCGAACCACGTCCGGTCGGCGTCGGCGACCATCCCTCGGCGCAGGCCGTCGGCGATGGCACGGGCACGAGCTCGGTCGACGTCGGTGATCACGTCTCGGGTGCGGAGTTCGGCGAAGAACGGTGCGACCTCGTCGGCGAGCACGGTCGACCGGTCCTGCTGCACGCTCGCCGCGATGCCGTCCTGCTCGGCACGTTCGACGGAGTAGGACCCGGCGCGGATCTGCACCCGTTCGGCGAGGCCGGAGAACGTCGACGCGAACACCGCGGACGCTCCGGTCAGCACGAGGGTCGGCGCCGCGGCCAGGAACGCCGCGACCGCCACCGGTACCTGGTGCGGGAACACGGCGGCTCCCACCCCCCAGGTGACGCCGTTCACGGCGGCGAGCAGGAACCCGCCGACCGCGAGGTCCGTCCACGGCCGGTACGGCGCGGCCATCACGATGCCGGTCGCCGTGAGGAGGCACATGAAGTCGTTGAGGGCGTTCCGGTCCGGCCCCCACTGCGCCGCCACACTGGTCACCGAGGCCGCCGCGAGGAGCGCCACGTGCGCGATGTACGCGACCCGGGTGAACGGAGCCCGGAACGGGCTGGACGCCGCGATCACCACGGTCGCCGAGGCCGCGACCAGCAGCACCGTGAGCGCGCTCAGTCCAGGGCTCCCGACGACGTCGCGGTCGAACAGGGACACCAGCAGGGCCCACAGGGTCCCCGCGGCGCCGATCACGACGGCGAACGGCCGCGATCCCATGGCGCCGAGCGGGTCGTACTGCTGGGCGGTCCGGCGCGTGGCCGTCACCGTGCCCGCTCCGGGTCGTCCTCGGCCGGGCGCGTGGGCACCACGCCGAGGTCCGCCGGCTCAGCCACGGGGACCGTCATCATGATGCTCGTCCCTGCTCCCGGCGAGGACCACACCTGCACGGAGCCGCCGACCCGCTCGATGCGCTGCCGGACCGAGCCGCGGAGCCCCATCCGGTCCGAGCCCGTCGCCGACTCGTCGAAGCCGCGGCCGTCGTCCACGACCATCACTGTGGTCGAGGCGCCGTCGTCGAACACGCTGACCTCGGCGGCGTCCACACCGGCGTGCTTCCGCACGTTCGCGAGGCACTGCCCCACCGCTCGCACGAGGGCGTCGAGGGTGCGGTCGTCGAGGCGTTCCAGCGAGGTCTGCTCGCCCGTCATCGCGATCGCGAGGCCGCGGTCGCGCTCGTCCTCCAGCAGCTGCTCGAACACACGCACCGGGGCACCGGGAGCGTCGGCCGCCGCCCCCTCGTCGAGGCCCGGCGTGGCGAGCCACTCCCGCCCGGTGAGCACCGCGATGTCCGTGTCCACCGTCCGGGCGAGCTGCCGGTCCATCGGGCCGTCCGGGGCGATCGCGATGGCGCCCAGGTGGTTCAGGACGGTGTCGTGCAGGATCGCCGCCGCCTCGGCCTCGACGCCGGCACGGTACGCGGAGACGTGCTCCTCACGCGCGGACCGCAGGAGTTCGGGCTGGACGCGGGTGGACCGTGCGGTGGCGCGGCTGGTGAACAGCACGAGTGCGACCACGAACGCGAGCGTCACCCACGCGAGGACGAGCGGGTGCGGGGTGCCGCCGGTCTGCACGAGCGCGACGAGGGCGGCGCCGCGTCCGACGAGGAAGCCGCCGACCGACCAGAGCACGACCCGTCCGGGCACCGCCCCGGCCCCGCCCACGAGGACGAGCGGGATCACCGCGAGGGACAGCAGGTAGGACGCCACCCAGGGCACCTCGACCTCGCGTTGCACGACCGTCGCGAACCACCAGACGCACACGCCGCCGACGACGAGGAACGCCACGGCCGAGCGCCACGTGCCGAACTGCACGTGGACGCCGATCATCCCGAGCATCGGCACGAGCGCGAGCACGCCTCCGGTCACGCGTGCCCCCGGGTCGCTCGCACCGAGCAGCAGGAGCGCGATCGCCGCCGCGGCGATCGACCCCACGGCGGCCGCGTGGAAGGCGCGCACGGTCGACCAGGCATTCACGCGCGGCGCGAGGTGCGTGGGGATGCCGAGCACGGGTGGGTCGTCCTTCCGGGTAGGTCTCGCCGCCGTCCGTGTACCCCGAAACGAGGCGTGGACAGCGACCCGCCCGATGATACCGGCCCGCTCCGACATCGGGTGTCCCCCGAACGCGGAGCGGATGTCAGAACAGCGTCGGCGATGTCCCGGCCACGGTACGCCGCTCGGCGAAGTCCGGTGCCGCCCGCTTGAGCGGCGTCACCCGCTTGCGGTCGACGCTGTGCCCCATCGACCCGGTGGTCGGGTCGACCGCGCCGAGACCCACGCCGTGCGCGCGCAGGATCGGCCGGATCCGCTCCCCCAGCCAGCGTCGGTAGTCCTTCGGCGCGTAGGTGTTGTCGAGGTACATCGACCGGTAGCGCTCGACGAGGTCAGGACGGTGCTGCCGCAGCCAGGCGGCCCACCACGGCTTGACCCCGGGCCGGAGGTGCAACGCCGAGTACATGATGCTCGTCGCTCCGGCCGCGACGGCACGACCGACAGCGTCGTCGAGGTGGGCTTTCGTGTCCGTGATGTACGGCAGGACGGGCATGAGGAACACGGCGCAGTCGAGTCCGGCGTCCCGGATCGCTCGGACCGTGGCCAGGCGCGCCGCCGTGGTCGGCGTCCCCGACTCGACCGACTGCTGGAGGTCGTCGTCGTACACCGCGATCGACATCGCCAGGTCGACGGGCACCCGCTCGGCCGCGGCGGCGAGGAGCGGCAGGTCACGGCGCAGCAGCGTCCCCTTCGTCAGGATGCTGAACGGGGTGCCGGCGTCGGCCAGCGCCTCGATCACACCGGGCATCAGGCGGTAGCGACCCTCAGCACGCTGGTACGGGTCGGTGTTGGTGCCGAGGGCGACCGGGTGCCCTTCCCACGTGGGCTTGGCGAGCTCGCGCCGCAGGACCTCCGCCACGTTGGTCTTCACCACGATCTGCTGGTCGAAGTCCGCGCCGCCGTCGAACTCCAGGTAGGTGTGCGTCGGGCGCGCGAAGCAGTACACGCACGCGTGACTGCACCCGCGGTACGGGTTGATCGTCCACCCGTACGTCCCGTCGCCGTCGGCACTCGGCACGCGGTTCAGGGCGCTCTTCGCCAGGACCTCGTGGAACGTGACCCCGGCGAACTCCGGCGTCGTCACGCTCCGGACGAACCCGCTGTTCGACTCCATGCCCGGGAGTGCGTCGTCCTGCGACGCGTCGATCGCCTGTCCGCTCCACCGCATGCCGCCATTCGAACACACGTTCGAACCGTGCGCAAGCCGCGGCGCCTGCTCAGTGGTGCAGGCCGAGCACCCTCGCGGTGCGCTCGAGCGTCTCGTCCGCGAGCTGCGGGTCGTCCCCGAGGTCCTTCCCGTAGGTCGGGACCATCTGCTGGACGACAGGCTGCCAGCCGGCCCAACGGTCCGGGAAGCAGCGCTCGAGGAGCTTGAGCATGATCGGCACGGCCGTGGACGCTCCGGGGCTCGCGCCGAGGAGTCCGGCGATCGAGCCGTCGGCCGCGGTGATGACCTCGGTGCCGAACTGCAGCACGCCGCCTTTCTCCTCGTCGGGCTTGATGACCTGGACGCGCTGTCCAGCCGTGATGCGGTGCCAGTTCTCCGGCTGCGCGGTCGGCATGAAGTCGCGGAGGGCGTCGAACTTCGTCTGCTTCGAGGCGAGCAGCTGGCCGACGAGGTACCGGACGAGGTCGAAGTTCGAGAACGCCACGCTCAGCATCGGGCGGAGGTTGTGCGGCCGGATGCTCTTGAACAGGTCCAGCACGGACCCCTGCTTGAGGAACTTCGGGCTGAACCCGGCGTACGGGCCGAACATGAGCGATGCGCTGCCGTCGACGATGCGGGTGTCGAGGTGCGGCACCGACATCGGGGGCGCTCCCACGCTCGCCTTGCCGTAGACCTTCGCAGAGTGCTTCTGCACGACCTCGGGGTCGTCCGTGCGGAGGAACTCCCCCGACACCGGGAACCCGCCGTAGCCGCGGATCTCCGGGATGCCCGACTTCTGCAGCAGGTGGAGTGCCCCGCCACCGGCGCCGACGAACACGAACTTCGCCGCGATGCGCTGCGTCGAGCGACCGATCTCGTTCCGGACGTCGAGCACCCACCCCTCGCTGATCTTCGAGCGCGTGACCTTCGTCACCTGGTGCGACGACTCGAACTCGACGCCGTCGATCTCGAGCTGGTCGAAGAGCTGACGCGTGAGCGAGCCGAAGTCGACGTCCGAACCCGCAGCGGAGTAGGTGGCCGCGATCGGCTGGTCCTTCTTCCGACCGGGGATCAGCGCCGGCGCCCACTGCCGGATCTGCTGCGGGTCGTCCGAGTACTCGATCCCGGCGAACAGCGGGTGGTCCTTCAGGGCGTCGTACCGCTTGCGCATGTACTCGACGTTCTCGGCCCCCCACACGAAGGAGATGTGCGGCGTCGGGTTGATGAAGTTCGACGGCTCCGGGAGCGCACCCTGCTCGACGAGGAACGACCAGAACTGCCGCGAGACCTGGAACTGCTCGTTGACACCGACGGCCTTGCTGATGTCGACGCGTCCGTCGGCGAGCTCGGGCGTGTAGTTCAGCTCGCAGAGGGCGGAGTGCCCGGTCCCGGCGTTGTTCCACGGGTTCGAGGACTCCTGGGCGACGCTGCCCAGACGCTCGTAGACGCGGATCTTCCAGCTCGGCTCCAGCCGGTGGATGATGGCGCCGAGCGTGGCGCTCATGATGCCACCCCCGACCAGGACGACGTCGATCGGATCCACCTGCTTCACTGCCACCCGTCGATCCTACCGTCGCGCGGTGGGAGCGGGGTGACGACGGCACGGCCGGGAGGCACGGTGCGGGCCCGCACCGTGCCTCCCGGCCGTCCCGTGTCGGCGTCCGGACCGGCCGACGCTATGCGGCGATCGCGCGGCGAGCGACGATCGCCTCGGCGATCTGCACCGCGTTGAGCGCGGCACCCTTGCGGAGGTTGTCGTTGCTGACGAACAGTGCCAAGCCGTGCCCCTCGGGCGCGGACTGGTCGGCACGGATGCGGCCGACGAACGACGGGTCCTGCCCGGCGGCCTGGAGCGGCGTCGGCACCTCGGAGAGCTCGACACCGGGTGCACTCGCGAGGATCTCCGTCGCGCGCTCGGGCGACAGCGGCCGGTCGAACTCGGCGTTCACCGAGATGGAGTGGCCCGTGAACACGGGGACGCGGACGCAGGTGCCGGCGACGAGGAGGTCGGGCAGCTCGAGGATCTTGCGGCTCTCGTTGCGGAGCTTCTTCTCCTCGTCGGTCTCGCCGAGACCGTCCTCGACGATGCTCCCAGCGAGCGGGACGACGTCGAAGGCGATCGGGCGGACGTACTTGACGGGCTCGGGGAACGTCACCGCGGCTCCGTCGTGCGTGAGCTGCGCCGTGTCCTGCTCGAGCGCGGCGCGTGCCTGGCCGAGCAGCTCCTCGACGCCGGCGAGCCCGGAGCCCGACACCGCCTGGTAGGTCGTCGCGACGAGGCGACGGAGCCCGGCTTCGGCGTCGAGGACCTTCAGGACGGGCATGATCGCCATCGTCGTGCAGTTCGGGTTCGCGATGATGCCCTTCGGGGCGTCGTCGATCGCGTGCGGGTTGACCTCGCTGACGACGAGCGGGACGTCGGGGTCCATGCGCCAGGCGCTGGAGTTGTCCACGACGACCGCACCGGCGGCGGCGAACTTCGGCGCGAGGGCGCGCGACGCCGTGGCGCCGGCCGAGAAGAGCGCGATGTCGATGCCCGAGGGGTCGGCGGTCTCGGAGTCCTCGACGACGATCTGCTCACCGCGGAACGGGAGCGTCGTGCCGGCGGAGCGGGCGCTCGCGAAGAAGCGGACGCGGTCGGCGGGGAACGCGCGCTCCTCGAGCAGGCGGCGCATGACGGCGCCGACCTGACCGGTGGCGCCGACGACGGCGACGGTGGGGTTGCTCATGGGGTGCTCCTGGTGGATCTGCGGGCTCAGCGGCCGGTGCCGGCGTAGACGACGGCGTCGGTCTCGCCGTCGAGGCCGAAGGCCTCGTGCACGACGCGCACGGCGTCGTTGAGGGTGTCGGCGCGGGTGACGACCGAGATCCGGATCTCCGACGTCGAGATCATCTCGATGTTGATCGAGGCCTCGTGGAGCGCACGGAACAACTGTGCGGAGACACCAGCGTTCGTGCGCATGCCGGCGCCGACGAGTGCGAGCTTGCCGATCTGGTCGTCGTACTGGATGCTCTCGTACCCGATGTCGGCCTTCGCGACCTCGAGCGCAGTGAGGACGCCCTGACCTTGGTCCTTCGGGAGGGTGAAGGAGATGTCCGTGCGACCCGTGACGGCCTCGGACACGTTCTGCACGATCATGTCGATGTTCGCACCGGCACGGGCCACGATCGTGAAGATCTCGGCGGCCTTGCCGGGGGTGTCGGGCACGCCGACGACGGTGATCTTGCCCTCGGAGAGGTCTCCGGCGATGCCGGTGATGATCGGTTCTTCCACGGTTTCCCCCTCTGCAGGGTTGTAGACGATGGTGCCCTCGGCGTTGGAGAACGACGAGCGGACGTGCAGGGTGACGCCGTGCCGACGGGCGTACTCGACGGCACGGATGTAGAGGACCTTCGCGCCGGAGGCCGCGAGCTCGAGCATCTCCTCGCTCGTGATGCGTTCGACCTTGCGGGCGCGCGGGACGACGCGGGGGTCGGCGGTGAAGATGCCGTCGACGTCGGTGTAGATCTCGCAGACGTCGGCGTCGAGCGCTGCCGCGAGGGCGACGGCCGTCGTGTCGGAGCCCCCGCGACCGAGCGTGGTGATCTCCCCCGTCGTGCGGTTGAAGCCCTGGAACCCCGCGACGATCGCGACGTGCCCGGCGTCGAGGGCCTCACGCACGCGCTTCGGGGTGACGTCGACGATCCGTGCCTTGCCGTGCTGCGCGTCGGTCAGCATGCCGGCCTGGCTGCCCGTGTACGACGACGCTTCGACACCGAGGCTCTTGATCGCCATCGCGAGGAGCGCCATCGAGATGCGCTCCCCCGCCGTGAGGAGCATGTCGAGTTCGCGGCCGGCGGGGATGGGCGTCACGGAGTGCGCGAGGTCGACGAGTTCGTCGGTGGTGTCGCCCATCGCGGAGACGGCCACGACCACGTCGTTGCCGGCCTTCTTCGTCTGGACGATCCGCTTCGCCACGCGCTTGATGCTCTCGGCGTCCGCGACGGACGATCCACCGAACTTCTGCACGATCAAGGCCACGGGTTGGTACTCCTGGGGACGGGGCGGACGCGCGGAGCGCGCGGTTCCGACAATCGTAGAGGGTGTTTCGTGGATGTTGCGTCGAGGCGGCCCCCGACGCAACGATCCTGCGTGGGGGTCAGCCGCCGACGAGCCGTCGGCCCTCGAACGCCCGGCCGAGGGTGACCTCGTCGGCGTACTCGAGGTCGCCGCCGACGGGCAGCCCGGACGCCAGGCGGGTGGTCCGGATGCCCATCGGCACGAGGAGTCGACTGAGGTACGTCGCGGTGGCCTCTCCCTCGAGGTTGGGGTCGGTGGCGATGATGACCTCGTCGACGGTGCCGTCGGCCAGGCGGGTCATCAGCTGCTGGATCCGGAGGTCGTCCGGCCCGACGCCGTCGATCGGGCTGATGGCGCCGCCGAGCACGTGGTACAGCCCGCGGAACTCCCGCGTCCGTTCGATGGCCGCGACGTCCTTCGCTTCCTCCACGACGCAGATCACGCTCGGGGAACGGCGCGGGTCACGACAGATGCTGCACTGCACGTTCTCGGTGACGTTGCCGCAGACCTCGCAGAACCGGACCTTCTCCTTGACCTCGGCGAGGAGCTCGGAGAGCCGCGTCGGGTCGAACGACTCGGTCTGGAGGATGTGGAACGCGATGCGCTGCGCCGACTTCGGTCCGATGCCGGGCAGACGGCCGAACTCGTCGATGAGGTCCTGGACGATGCCGTCGTACATCAGCCACCGTCCTCGTGGAGGGCGGTCTCCTCGATGAACTGCGCACCGAGGATCTCGCGGACGACGGCCTCACCGTAGCGACCGGCGACGGCGGTGCGACGGACCTGGGGCGCGGGCGCGGCGGCCGGACGGGCAGCCTGCCGCGGCGCCTGCTGCTGCGGGGCTGCGGCGCGCTGAGCGGGTCCACCACTCGGGGCGCCGTACCCCGGGTCCGGGAAGGGCGCACCGTCGTCGTACGGTTCGTCGTCGAGCGGGTAGTCGTCCACCGGGACGTCGGTCGACGGCGAGACCACCGAGGTCATCGCGGGGCCCGCTGTGGGAGTGCCAGCAGCAGTTGCCGTGACCTGGTCGGAGCTCGTGGCGGACTCGCCGGTCGCGGTGGACTCGGCAGCCGAGGCAGGCGCCTGCGCGGCCCGGGGTGCCGGTGCCGAGAAGGACGACGCCGGGCGGAGCTGCGCGGCGAGCGCCGCGTCGGCCGCGGGGTCCGGGCGCTGTGGTTCTGCCGGCGCCACGGGCTCGTTCGGGTCGGTCTGTCCGAACGGGGCGCCCCAGGTCGGTTGGACCGACTCGGGGACCGCGCCCGCGGACGGATCCGAGGTCGGGATCGCGGCGACCGCCCACTCCGTGACGGGTGCGCTCGGCTCGGCGGGCTGCTGCGCCGGTGTGGGCTGCCGATCCTGCTGGCGCGGCTCCTGCTGGCGCGGCTCCTGCTGGCGCGGCTCCTGCCGGCGCGACTCTTGCTGCTGCGGCTCCTGCTGCTGCGCTGGGCGTTCCTGCCGCTGGGGCTCCGGTGCCGGACGCTGCTGCTGCCCGGGTGCCTGCTGCTGCCCGGGCGCCTGCTGCTGATTGGGCGCCTGCTGCTGCGGCTGCTCCGCAGTCGGGTGCTGCTGCGCCCCAGCTGCCGCCGGTCCCCGTGCGACGAACTTCACGCGGATCCCGAGCACGTCCACGATCGCCGCACGGAGCAGCTCGCTCACGCTGGCCGAGGGGTCGGACATCTCCTTGAAGGAAGCGACGTCCTGCTGGCTCGGGAACGTCAGGGTCAGGACGTCGTCCCGCAGCGCCGTCACCTGCGCAGTCACCACGACGGACCATGCCGAACGCTTGGCACGCTGCACGTGCTCGACGACCTGCGGCCATGCGTCCCGCATCTGCTGGAAGCCGACGACCCCGACCGGTTGCACCGCCGGCTCGTCACCGACGGCCGTCCCCTGGCCGGTGGACGAGGAGCTCACGGGTGCCGAGGAACCACTCGACGGCGATCCGCCCGCGGACGACGGTTGCGGGTCCGGCGTTGCGCTCGGCACCGCTGCGGCCCACGACGCGGCGGCGTCACGCGCCGCAGCGCCCGGCGCGGTCGCTGTCTCCTGCCCCGGAGCAGCGACGGACGACGCGGGGGCGCCGGCGGAGCGCGGTGGCTGCGCCGGCGCGGAGGCGGTCGATGCGGGAGCGGCCGGAGCGGTCGCGGCCGGAGCGGTCGCGGCGCCGGGCGCGGTCTGCCGCGCGGAGGACGACGTCGGTGCCGGGGACGGCGTCGGAGCAGCGGGGGCCTGACCGCGGCTCGACTCGGCACCGCCGGCAGCGCGAACCGGCTCGGCCTGGTGCCCACCGGCGTCACCGACACCGATGCGTCGCTCGAGCCGCTCGACCCGCGCGAGGGCACCACGTTGGGTGTCGTCGCTCTCCGGCACCAGGATGCGCGCCGTCATCAGCTCAAGGTGCAGGCGGGGCGAGGTGGCACCGGTCATCTCCGTGAGCGCCCGGTTCGCGATGTCGGCCGCACGGGAGAGCCCGGTGGCGCCGAACACACCGGCCTGCCTGGTCATCGTGTCGAGCTCTTCCGGCGACACCCCACGGAGGACGGCGGCCGCGCTCTCGTTCGTCGCGGCGACGACGATGAGGTCACGGAGGCGCTCGAGCAGGTCCTCGACGAAGCGCCGCGGGTCCTGCCCGGTCTGCACCACGCGGTCGACCGCCGCGAACGCGGACGCAGGGTCGGCCACGGCGAGCGCGTCCACGACGTCGTCGAGGAGCGCGGCGTCCGTGTAGCCGAGCAGAGCGACGGCGCGTTCGTAGGCGATCGCACCGTCCTCGCTCCCGGCGATGAGCTGGTCGAGCAGCGACAGGGTGTCACGGACCGATCCGCCGCCGGCGCGCACGACGAGCGGGAGCACGCCCGCAGCGACCGACACGGACTCCTGCTGGCAGAGCTGCTCGACGTACTCGAGCATCGCGGCGGGCGGTACGAGTCGGAACGGGTAGTGGTGGGTCCGCGAGCGGATGGTGCCGATGACCTTCTCGGGCTCGGTGGTCGCGAAGATGAACTTGACGTGCTCCGGCGGCTCCTCCACGAGTTTGAGCAGGGCGTTGAAGCCCTGCGGCGTGACCATGTGGGCCTCGTCGAGGATGAAGATCTTGTAGCGGTCGCGGGCGGGGGCGAACACCGCACGGTCGCGGAGGTCGCGCGCGTCGTCGACGCCGTTGTGGCTCGCCGCGTCGATCTCGATCACGTCGAGCGACCCGCCGCCGCCGCGGGCGAGCTCGACGCAGCTCGGGCACACGCCGCAGGGCGTGTCGGTCGGCCCCTCAGCGCAGTTGAGGCAGCGCGCGAGGATGCGCGCGGACGTCGTCTTGCCACAGCCGCGGGGGCCGCTGAACAGGTAGGCGTGGTTGACCCGGTTCGTCCGCAACGCGGTGCGCAGCGGATCGGTGACCTGGGACTGCCCGATCAGCTCGGCGAAGTTCTCGGGCCGGTAACGGCGATACAGGGCGGTGACCACGCGACCAAGGGTAGTCGGCACCGCCGACACCACCAGCCGTCTCCACAGGACCCGGCCGACCGACGGACGGGAGGCACGGTGCGGGCGTGCACCGTGCCTCCAGTCCGTCTCCTGGTCGCGTCGCGACCGGCGTCAGCCCCTGCGTCGACGAACCCCGCGGGCGAGCCGCGACAGGCCGAGGAGCAGGAACCCGAGCGCCACGAGTCCGGCTGCCGCGCTCGCGAGGGGTGCCACGTCGGCACCGGTGAAGGCGAGACCGCCACCCGTCCCGACTCCGCTGCCGCTGCCGGGCGCCCCCGGAGTGCCGGGCGTGCCGGGCGTGCCCGGCGTACCAGGCGCACCAGGCGCACCAGGCGCACCAGGCGTGCCCGGCGTGCCCGGCGTACCAGGCGCACCAGGCGTGCCCGGTGCACCAGGCGTACCCGGCGTACCCGGCGTACCCGGCGTGCCCGGCTCACCCGGTACGGACGGTGCCGCGTCCACCACGACGCGCACGGACTGCGCCGCGGAGGTCGCTCCCGCGACCGTCTGCGTGACGCTGATCGTGTGCGGACCGACGAGCAACCGGAGCACGACGCTCCAGGAGCCGTCCGTCCCCGCGGTGACCGTGACCGGTGCTCCGCCGTCGACCGACAGGGTGACGGTCGAGCCGGGGTCCGCCGTCCCGGTCACGCGCCAGTCGGTGTACCCGGCCGCGTTCGCCTGCTGGTGCGCCCCGGGCGTCGGCGCCGTGATCGCGAGCGGGTCCACCGCGGCGACCACGACCGCGACCGGCTCGGCCGCGGTGGCGACCCCGTTCACGCTCTCGGTCGCACGGATCGTCCACTCGCCCTCCGGCACGCGGTCGAAGGTGACGCTCCAGGCGCCCGTGGCGTCCGCGGCCGTCGTCCGCGACTGCCCGTCGGACAGGGTGACGACGACGAGTGCGCGGGGCGTCGCGGTCCCGCGGACGGTGAACGAACCGGTGTCGCCCGTGCCCGTCGCGGGGATGAGCTGGCCGGGCACCGGGCTGGTGATCGTGATGCCCGTGGGCTGCGCGACCACCACGGTGACGCCCACCGTGACCGGCCGCGAGGTGACGCCGCCGACGGTCTCGGTGACCGCGATGGTGTGGTCACCCGCGGGCACGCCCGGCACCGTGACGGTCCACGACCCGTCACCGCCGGCGAGGGTCGTCCGTGTGCGCCCGTCGATGTCCACGGTGACGCGCGCGCCGGGCTCTGCGGTGCCGGACAGCGGCACGTCCGCGGTCCCGCTCGGGACCGTGAACACCTGGCCGTCGACGGGGGTCCGGACCTCGACGCCGCTCGCGGCCTGCACCGTGAAGCCGACCGCCGGTGCGGACGACGACTCCGAGCCGATGCGCTGCGACGCCGCGACCGTGTGCGCCCCGGTGCCGACCGACGGTACGTCGACGGACCAGTCGCCGTCGTCGTCGGCGGTCGTGGTCACGGGGTCGCCGCCGTCGACACGGACGCTGACCGCCGCTCGCGGAGCCGCGGTGCCGGTCACCGTGACCGTGGTGGACCCGCCGAGCACGCGGTAGACCACGCCTTCGGCTGGAGCGGTCACGACGACGGCGTCGGCCGGTGCGACCTCGACGGTGTACGCGCGGTCGATCGGCGTCGACACCGTGCTGCCGACGACCTGGCGCACCTCGATCGTGTGGCCGCCCGGCTCCACGCCCGTGAGGGTCGTCGACCAGCGGCCGTCGCCGGCGACGGGGACCTCGACGGGCGCGCCGTCGTCGGCGACGAGCCGGACGGTCGCACCCGGGTCCCCGCTGCCGGCCACGGGGACGTCGGTGGACGTCGTCCCGTTCGGCACCGTGATCGTGGCGTCGGCTGCCGGGCTGGTCAGCGTGAGCGCGCGACCGGCGGTGACGGTGAACGTGCTCGTGACCGCGGGCGAGGTGGACGCCCCGATCGTCTGGGTGGCGCGCACGGTGTGCTCGCCGGTGCCGACCGTCCCGAGGTCGACGCTCCAGGTGCCGCCCGTCGCGGTCGTCGTGACCGGGTCCCCGCCGTCGATGGTCACACGGACGGTGGCGCCCGCGTCGGCCGCGCCGGCCGCCGTGACCGCGACCTGCGAGTCCGGCTGCGCGACCCGGACCACGGTCCCGTCGCCCGGTGTGGCGATCGTGATCGGGTCCGCGACGGCGACGCTCACCCGGACCTCGACCGGCTCGGAGACGGTGTCGCCGATCCGCTGCGTGACCCGGACCGTGGTCGGGTCGCCCGCCGGCACGTCCGGCACCGAGACCGACCAGTCGCCGTCCTCGTCGGCCGTGGTGGACTCGCTGCGGCCGCCGCCGAGGTCGACCACGACGGTGGCGCCGGGCTCGGCGGTCCCGGCGACGTCGACCGTGGTGGTGGCGTCCGGTCCGGCGACGGTGTACTCCTGCCCCGCCGTCGGCTCCGTCACCGTCACCGGGTCACCGGCCACGACGACGACGTCGCGCTCGACCGGTGTGGTCGAGGTGGAGCCGCCGACCGTCTGCGTGGCGCTGACCGTGTGCGTCGCGACGCCCAGGTCCGGGACGTCGATGCTCCACGACCCGTCCGTGCCCGCCGTCGTCCGCACCGGGTCGCGGTCGTCGACGGTGAGTTCGACGGTGGCGCCCGGCTGGGCGTCGCCCGCGACGGTGACGGTCGTGGTGGCGTCCGGTCCGGCGACCGTGACGGGGTCCGAGGGCTGCCGGATCGTGAGCACCGCCGCGGCCACGACCGAGACGGACCGCTCGACGGCGGCGCTCGTGGTGCCGCCGATCGACTGCGTCACCGACGCCGTCGACGATCCCACCGGGACGGCCTCGACGGTGGCGTCCCATGTACCGTCCTGGCGCACGAGGGCCGTGGCGGTGCGGCCGCCACCGAGGTCGACGGTCACCTCCGCACCGGGCGCGCCGGTCCCGACGAAGTCGACGTCGGTCGTCGCGTCCTCGTCCGCGACCGTGACGGTCGTGGCCCCGGCCGGGGTCCGGACGACGAGCGGCGCACCGGCGGCGACCGTCACGTCGACGGTCACCGGCGCGGACTGCCGCCCGTCGACCGACTGCGTCGCCGTGACTCGGTGGTCCCCGACCGGCACGTCCGTGAACGTGTGCGTCCAGTCACCGTCCGCGGTGCTCGTCACCGTCTCCGACGCTCCCGTGGAGAGCCGGACGGTCACATCCGTGTCCGGCTGCGCCGTCCCCGTCACCGTCACGTCGACGGTCCCGGTGGCGTCCGCGACGGTGATGGTCGCGTCGTCCTCGGGCTCGGTGATCGCGAGCGCCGCGGCTGCGCGCACCTCGACGGTCTGCTCCGGACTGGAGGCAGTGGTGCCGCCCACGGTCTGGGTCGCGACGAGCGGGTGGTCGCCCTCCGGCACGGCGGTGAAGACGACCGTCCAGTCGCCGTCGTCGTCCGCGGTGGTGGTCAGCTCGTCGTCGGCGAGGGTCACCCGCACCGGGGCACCGGGGTCGGCGGTGCCGACGACTTTCACCGGACGGGTGTTCCCGGCGTCCGGCACGTACAGGATCCCGGCGCCCGGCGACGTGATCTCCACGGGGTCGGCGGCCTCGAGCGTCACCGTCCGCTCCGCCGGCGTGGACGTCGCGCCCGCGACCTCCTGGGTGACCGACACGGTGTACGCACCGACGCCGAGGTCCGGCAGGGTCACCGACCAGGACCCGTCGCCAGCGGCGGTCGTGGTGCGGTCGTCCTGCTCGGGCACCGACAGGGTGACCGTCGCCCCGGGCTGTGCCGTGCCCGTGACGCGCACGTCGCGCGTGACGTCCTCGCCCGCGACGCGGATCGGGTCGGTCGTCGGTGCGGTGATCCGGACGGGCGCGGCCGTGACGACCTGGAACGTGGTCGGGATCGCGCTCGTGCTCACGCTGCCGACGGTCTGCGTCGCGTTGACGGTGTGCGTGCCGGTCGGTGCGATGCCGGTCGCGGTGACGGTCCACGCGCCGCTGGTCGGGTCGGCCGCCGTCGTGAGCGCCGTTCCGCCGTCCACGGAGACCGACACCGCGGCGCCGGGTTCGGCCGTGCCGGTGATCGGGACCGTCGCGCGGGCGTCCTCGTCGACGACGACGATGCGCGTGCCGACGGGCGGGGTCTCGATCGTGATGGCCGTCCCGGGCACGACCGAGAAGGCACGGGAGACGGTGTCGCCCTGCGTGCCGTTGACGGTCGCGACCGCGGTGACGGTGTGGTCGTCGGTGTCGAGCCGGACACTGCCGGTCGCCGGTGCGGTCCAGCGGCCGTCCGGGCCCGCCGTGACCTCGATCGGGTCACCGTCGTCGAAGCGGACCGTGACGGTGGCACCGGGTTCGGCGGTGCCGGTGGCGACGACCGGAGCCGAGCCACCGGGGCCGGCCGCGATCTCGGCGTCGGCGACCGGTGTGTCGATGGCGACCGGGGCGCCGGCGATGATCGAGAAGTCCCGGTCGACGGGGTCGGACGTGGCGCCGCCGACGGTCTGCGTGACCCGCACGGTGTGGTCGTCGACGTCGACGTCGGGCAGGGTCACCGACCAGGTGCCGTCGTCGCCCGCGGTCGTCGTCACGAGCGCGCCGCCGTCGAGCCGGACGTCCACGTCGGCGTCGGGCTCGGCCGTACCGGAGACCCTGACGTCGATGGTCGAGTCGGCGGTGGCGACGGTCGTGCTGCTGTCCTGCGTCGGCGTCGTGACGGTCAGTGCCGCGGCGGCCCGGACGGTGAGGGTCCTCGTGACCACCGGCGAGGTGGTGTCGCCGACCGTCTGCGTGGCACTGAGCGTGCGGGTCCCGACCGGCACCCCGGCCACGCTGAGGGCCCAGTCGCCCGCGTCGCCGGCGGTCGTGCTGGCCGCGAGCCCCGAGCCGAGGGAGACGTCCACGGTGGCGCCGGGCTGCGCCGTGCCGGTGACGCGGAGGTCGGTCGTGTCGTCGGCGGTGAGCACCGTCAGCACGGCACCGTCCGCGGGCGCGGTCAGCACGAGCCGTGCACCCGTCGCGACGGCGAAGTCGCTCGTCACGGGGTCCGACGTCGTGCCGGCGACCGTCTGCGTCGCGGTGGCGGTGCGCTCCCCCACGGGGACGCCCGCGAAGGTGGCGCTCCACCGGCCGTCGTCGCCCGCGGTCGTCGTCGCCGCGAACGCCCCGCCGATCGAGACCGACACCCGGGCTCCCGGAGCGGCGGTACCGCGGACCGTCACGGATGTGGTCGAGGTCGGGTCGGCCACACGGATCGTGCTGCCGTCCGCGGGTGCACTGATCGTCACCCGCGCGGCGGCCGTGACGGTGAACGCGCGACGGACCGCTTCGCTCGTCGACCCGCCGACGGTCTGGGTCACGGCGGCGTCGTACGAGCCGGCGGGCACGTCCGGCACGGTCGCCGACCACGCCCCGTTCGCCGCAGCCGTCGTCGACGCGGTGCGGCCGCCGCCGAGGTCGACGTCGACCGTGGCCGCGGGCTGCGCCGTCCCGGACAGGACGACCTCGCGGGCGGTGCCGGCGAGCGGGAGGTCCTGCCCCGCGCTGGGCGAAGCGATCTCGAGGTCGGCGGCCTGCGCGATGCGGAAGGAGCGGATGACGGGGGTGGACGTGGTGTCCCCGACGGTCTGGGTCACGCTGGCGGTCCAACTGCCCGTCGGCAGGTCCGTCACCGGCACGCTCCAGGAGCCGTCCGCGGCGACGGTCGCCGTTCCGGTGCGCCCGCCACCGAGGTCGACGTCGACGCGCGCACCGGGCGTCGCCGTGCCGGTGACCGTCACCGTGGTCGAGGACCTCGCGATGGTGACCGTCTGGCCGGCGGTGGGCGAGGTGACCACGAGCGGCTGCTGTGCCACGACGGTGAAGCGCTGCGTGGCGGTGCCCGCGGCCGTGCCCCCGACGGTCTGCGTCGCGGTCGCCGTGTACTCGCCGGTCGGCACGTTCGCGATCGCCGTCGTCCACGCGCCGTTCGCCGCGACGGTCGCGGTGCCGGTGCGGCCGCCGCCGAGGTCGACGCGGATGGACGCGCCGGGTTCGCCCGCGCCGTTCACCGTGATGCTGCGCGTGGAGTCCGGGGTGGGCACGCTGAACTGCTGCCCCGCGGTCGGCGCGGTGATCGTCGGCGTCGCGAACGCGGTCGCCCGCACGGTCGA
Organism: Curtobacterium luteum; assembly: GCF_001475545.1. Lineage (GTDB taxonomy): Bacteria > Actinomycetota > Actinomycetes > Actinomycetales > Microbacteriaceae > Curtobacterium > Curtobacterium luteum_A. The sequence continues at coordinate 32,151 of NZ_LDQC01000054.1, forward strand.
GGTCGCGAGGTCGACCGTCGCCACGTCCGCGCCGGGCAGGACGGACAGCCGGAGGGCGTGCACGCTCCGGGCACCGGTGTCGTCGCCGCGGCCGTCGCGGAAGCCGGTGCTCGTGTCCTGCGCGTTCACCGTGAGGGCGACGACCTGTCGGAGGAGCAGCACGACCGGTGCGAGCGTCCGTGCCACCGCGGTCGTCGTGGCCCGCAGCGCGGTCCCGAGGTCGTCGAGTGCCGTCCCGGTCACGAGCGGTCGGACGAGCGTCTGCGCCGCCGGGATGACGAGCGAGGTGATCGCGGGCGTGAGGAGCTCTCCGAGGAGTCCGAGCCCGAGCGGGCCGCCCGTCACGGTCGTCGTGGGGGTGCCGGGTGCGCTGCCGGCGAGCTGTCCGAGGGTCGAGTCCACCCGGATCGTGAGCGGGGCGAGCGTCGCGACCGCGGTCCGGACGTTCGCCGCGACGTCGATGCGCACGGCGGTCGAGTTGATCGTGTTCACCACGGCGGTCCGGAGCGCGGTCGGCAGCTGCGTGCCGAGGATGGTCGAGATGCTCTGGTTGATCGACGCCACTGCCGCGTCCGTCAGCACCGGTGTGTTCGCCGGCCGACCGTTGAGCGCCGTGAGCCCGTCGAGGTCGACCGTGATCGCGCCGGTCGACGGGGTGATCGTCACGGCGCCGTCGGTCAGGGGCTGGGCGAGCACCTGCGTGAGCGTGTCGTCGAGGTTCAGGTCCACGGACGCCTTGACCGTCGTGCCGTCGACGGTCACGAGCGTCCCGAGCGCGGTGGTCCGCAGGAGGCGTTGGAGTTCGGCCGTCAGACCGGTCGTGACGCCGGAGAACGCCCCGTTGGCGCCGACGGTCGTGTTCACCGTGGTGGAGAACGACCGGAGGTCGCTGCGGAGCGACGTGCTCAGCCCGGCGACCGCGGGGCTCGTGAGGTCGAGCCGTGCGCTGGCGATCCGGTAGTCGCTCGTCGTCGTCACTGTCGCCCCGCGCGTCGCGGTGATCGTCGAGGCCAACGCGCCGACCTGGAGGCGTCCGGTCGAGAGCACCGACGTGTCGGCGCCGGCGCGGGACAGGAGCGGACGCAGGTCGAGCGTCGCCGCGTTCGTGCCGGTCCCCGATCCGACCCCGATCGCGCCGTCGTCGGTCAGGAGCCCGGCCGAGGCGGTCGCCGCGGTCGCCGAGCTGCGCGCGTACTGCCCGTCCACGCCGAGCGTCAGGATGCCGTTCGACCCGAGCAGGTCGATGGTGTTCCCGAGCCGGACGCCGAGCGCGTTCACGGCGGTGAGGTCGAGCGGCTGGCTCGTGGTGCCGCCCCCGGTCGTCGCGGCCCGGGCGGAGTAGGCTCCGCCGAGTCGTGCGATCGTGTCGACGTCGACGATGCCGGACCCCCCGAGCAGGACCCCCTCGGCCTCGGCGACGTCGGACTGCGCCGCCGTCGCCGGTTGGATCGCCACGGTGGCGGCGACCAGCGCCGTCACCGTGGCGACGACAGCGCCGCGCAGCAGTGGACGCCGGTCACGCGGTGCTCGTCGTCGAGCACGGCTCCCAGCACCGTCGATCCGTCGTTCCCCGATGCCCGCCGCGACGGTACGCCGCGACGACACGTGCTCGCGCATGCGTGTCCCGTTCCTGGCGGGCGCACCCGCCACCTGATCCTCGGAACTCCCCCGCTGGTGAGGCGGTGGAGGGTCGGAACCTTGGTTGGAGGTTCCTGGGACCGATCTTCACACACGATCAGGAATCTGTCCGCGCCCGGCTCACGAAAGGACTCCCCACGCACCCCGCA
>NZ_LDQC01000055.1 GCF_001475545.1 Curtobacterium luteum
GAGGGGAGCCCGCCGGGGAGGGAGCCAGCCGGCGAGCACCCGGTCAGGACGGCGACGGCCGCCGCGGCGACGGCGACCGCCGCCACGGACGGCCGTACCGTGCGGCGCACGATCAGCGGCCGGAGTCCTGCCGACCGGCGTCCGCGGTGCGGCGCCGACGGATGACGACGGTCCCGAGCGTGGCGGCTGCGAGGAGCGCGGCAGCGGCGCCGATCCACGGCGCGACGTCGGACTGGTTCGTCGCGACGAGGCCCGCGTTGCCCGCGGGGACGCCGTTCGGGGTGCCGCCGAGGCCCGAGATGGTCTGCGTGGCGAGGGCGAGGTTCTCGTCCTCGAGGCTGCCCCACGCGTAGACGATGGTGTCGGTACCGGCCTGCACGGAGACGTCCGCCGGGCCGATCACCGGGGTGGTGGTCCCGGCAGCGGCGACCGAGGCCGAGACGGTGCCCGCCGGGAGTTCGAGCGCCTTCTCGTCCGGGTTCGTCAGCCCGGAGACCACGGCCTTGCCACCGGCGAGCACGTCGACCGCGGGGGCGGCTGCGACGTGGCGGACGATGAGGCGGCCCTGACCGGCCGGGGTCGCCGAGGTGTCGTTGGTGAAGAGCGTGGCGGTCGGCTTGCCGCTGGTGTCGTCGTGCGCGACGGCGGTGTAGTTGCCGCCCGCGTCGAGCGAGACGTCCACCGGCCCGATGATCGGCTCCGAATCGTTCGTCGCGTCGCCGGCGGTGATCGCGATCGTGTGTGCTCCTGCCGGGACCGTCATCGGACCGGCGAGGGTGCCCGGCTCGAAGTCGTCCAGGGCGCGCTTGCCGTCGAGGTAGACGTCGACGGTGACGGACGGCACGGCGTGCAGGACGGAGAGGGTGGCGTCGCCGGACGCGGCCGTGGCGGTCGTGGCGGGCAGCACCGCGGCGGTCGCGGCGAGCAGCACACCGGACGCGAGGCCGGCTGCGAGGGTCTTCTTGCGCATCGTTGTCGTCTCCTTCTCTGGCCCGGGTCGGGCCGGTCGGTTCGACGTCGTCCTCGACGTCTCGCAGGTACTACCGACGATCCCGGCGTTCCGGTTGCGCTCGGTTGCTGGGGGTTCGCTCACCGATTCGTCCCCCGTCCTGTACCCCGACAGGGTCGCCGGACCGCGACCGCTTACGGCAGGGGGCGGCAGACCGATAGGCAACGGTGCACGCCCACGGAAGGGCGGCATCCCGCCCCACGGACGGCGGCGGGACGATCGAGAACCAGGACGGGCCATGATCGTCGTCACACGACTCAACGGCAGCGGATTCGCTGTGAACCCGGACCTCGTGGAGCGCATCCAGGAGACGCCGGACACGACCCTCATCATGGTCGACGGCGCGAAGTACATCGTGCGGGAGTCCATGGAGGAGGTCATCGACCTCATCGCCGCCTACCGCGCCCGCATCGTCGGGATGGCCTACGGCACCGACGGGCAGGGGACACGGGGCGCGACCGGCCCGGTCCCGACCCTCGCCCCCGTGGCACCGCTGCACGCGCACGACGGGGGGCGCTGACGTGGACATCGCAACGATCATCGGCATCCTCATCGCGTTCGGCGCGCTCTTCGGCATGGTCGAGATGGAGCACGTCGAGCTCGGCGGACTCTTCCTGCCGGCCCCGATGCTCCTCGTCTTCGGGGCGACGATCGGCTGCGGCATCGCGAGCACGACCCTCAAGGACGCGATCGCCTCGTTCAAGGCGGTCCCGAAGGCGTTCACGGGCAAGGTCACCCCGCCGCAGTCCGTCATCGACGACGTGGTCGGGCTCGCCGAGACGGCGCGGGCGAACGGGCTCCTCGCCCTCGAGCAGGAAGCCGACAAGCACGACGACCCGTTCATGAAGAAGGCGCTGCAGAACATCGCGGACGGCACCGACGGCGACGAGCTCCGGATCCTGCTCGAGGACGAGATCGAGTCGAACGCCGCGCCCGTGCGCAGCGCGAGCGCGTTCTTCATGGGCCTCGGCGGGTTCGCCCCGACCGTCGGCATCATCGGCACCGTCGTGTCGCTGACGCACGTGCTCGCCAACCTCGGCAAGCCGGACGAGCTCGGCCCGCTCATCGCCAGCGCGTTCGTCGCGACCCTGTGGGGTCTCCTGACCGCGAACTTCCTCTGGCTGCCGATCGGCGGCAAGCTCCGGAAGCTCGCGCAGCTCGAGTCCGACCGGCAGACGCTCCTCATGGAGGGCCTGCTCGCGGTGCAGGCCGGCAGCCAGCCGCGCCTCCTCGGTGAGCGTCTCAAGGCCATGGTCCCGCCCGCGGCCCGGATCGCGGACGCGAAGTCGGCGAAGAAGCAGACCGCCTCGGACGACGACCAGCAGCTGGCGGCCTGACGATGAGCGGCAACCCCCGGGGTCGTGGTCGTGGTCGTGGTCGGGCGAAGACGGGCCACGACGAGGCCGAGCACCCGGACGAGCGCTGGATGGCGTCCTACATGGACATGATCACCGTCCTGATGTGCATGTTCCTCGTGCTCTTCGCCATGTCGACGGTCGACCAGCAGAAGTACATCGCCCTGAAGAACTCGCTCGCGACCGGGTTCGGCGAGGTGAAGTCGCAGAAGGTCGACACCGCGTCCGGCACCGTCGTCACGAAGGACCAGGTGCAGGACGGCTCCGGGTACTCGATCGACAAGTCGCAGGCGGACCACTCGAGTGCCTCGAGCGGCGACGCCGGCAGCAACGCCGAGGCCGGACCGGGCGCCGCGACCGCGGACCCGACGAGCACGGCCGTGCCGAAGACCGCGACGAAGGCCGACGTCGACGCCGCGAAGCGGGAACTCGACGACCTCCAGGGCATCGAGCGTGCGATCAAGGCGAACCTGCGGAGGGCCGGGCAGACCACGAACGTGCAGTTCACGGTCGACGCCCGCGGGCTCACCGTGCGGCTCGTCGGCAGCGAGACCTACTTCGCCACGAACAGCGCGGACCTGTCCGACCAGGCGAAGCGGATCATGGACGCGATCGCGCCGGTGCTGCGGACGAGCGATCACGACGTCAGCGTCGAGGGTCACGCGGACCAGCGGAACTCGACCGCGCCCTACGCGACGAACTGGGAGCTCAGCGCCGCGCGGGCCACCGGGGTGCTGCGGGACCTGGTGGAACGTGGTGGCCTGCCCGCGGCGCACGTGCAGAGCGTCGGGTACGGATCGAGCCGGCCGCTCGCGAAGGGGGACTCCGACCAGGCGCTCACCCTGAACCGTCGGGTCGACATCGTGGTGCTGTCGAACCAGGACCAGGACGTCAGCGCCCTCATGCCGGCCCTCGCCGCCGCCCAGGACACCGCGAAGGGCGTGACGCACGGGTAGCCCACGACCTCCCCAGAAGGGGGCACAGCGCTGACGGGTGGTCCACAGCGGACCGATAGACGCACCCGTGATCGAGACCGCCGCAGCACCGCCGTCGACGTCCGGCGTGTCCACGCGGACCGACGCTGGCGCGTCCGCCGGCACGTCCGCGGACGTGTACGACTTCGCGCGCCCCTCGACCCTCGCCCGCGAGCACGCGCGGGTGCTCGAACTCGCGTTCGAGACCTTCGCCCGGCAGTGGGGCACGCAGCTCACCGCGAAGGTGCGCGCCGTCAGCCAGGTCACGTGCGAGTCGGTCCAGATGAAGACGTACGACGAGTACGCGGCCTCGCTGCCCGCGCTCACCGGCATGGTGCTGCTGCCCATCACGGAGCTGACGCCCAAGGGCGTCCTGCAGGTCCCGCTCGACGCTGCACTGACGTGGGTCTCGCACGCCCTCGGCGCGTCGAAGCCGCTGCCCACGCCCGAACGCACGTTCACGCCGATCGAGCAGGCGCTCGTCCGGAAGATCGTCGAGGACGCGCTCGACGACCTCCGCTACTCGTTCGGCGGACTGCTCGTGCACGACGTCGCCGCGGGTGGGTTCCAGTTCAACTCGCAGTTCGCCCAGGCCGCACAGAAGGGCGACCTGATGATCGTCGCGTCCTTCGAGATCCGCGTCGGCGACCGCGTCGCCCCCGGCACGCTCGCACTCCCGGCCGAGGCGGTCCTGCCCCAGCTCGGCGAGACCGCGGCCCACGTCTCCGCCGCCGAGGCCCGCCACCTGCTCGACGAGCAGCTGGCGAACGTGCCGGTCGGCGTCGCGCTGCGCTTCGCGCCGGCGACGGTGCTGCCGGCGCAGGTCCTCGGCCTCGCCGTCGGCGACGTGCTGCCGCTGCCGCACCCGCAGCACCGCCCCCTCACCATCGCGGTCGACGGCGAGCCCGTCGGCACCGCGGCCGTCGGCGCGAACGGGTCGCGCCTCGCCGGCATCATCGTCACCACCACCGCAGCTACGGAGCCCTCCGCATGACCGCCACCACCACCCTCCACGCCACCGCTGCGGATGCCCTCGTGGTCGCCCTGCCGACGACGGCGCCGCTCAGCGCGGTGGCACTGCCGGGAGGCGCGACACCGGCAGCGCTCGACGCGGCGGCGAACGGCGTGGTCGCGTCCTTCGTCGGCGGTCTGTCGGCCGACCTCGCGCTCGTCCTCACGGACCTCGGGGCCGTCACCGCGGCGGGCGGCGCCGAGCACGGGATCGTCGACGTCACGGACGTGCTGCGCCCCTCGCTCGAGGCGGCGGCGTCCGTCCTCGGGATCGGGGTGCTCGGCGACGCGCGGCTCGAGTCCGGTGCAGCGCTCCTGGCGGACCCCGAGACGGCGGTGTTCGAACTGACCGCTGGTGGCGTGCCCGGTGGCTGGTTCGGCATCCGGGTCCGCGAGAACGGCACGGTGTCGGCGTCCCACGCGCCCACCGTCGCGGCACCGGTCGGCAACCTCGGCCGGATCAACAACGTCGAGATGACCCTCACGGTCGAGATCGGCCGTACCCGGATGTCCGTCCGCGACGTGCTCGGCATGGAGCCCGGTGCCGTCGTCGAGCTCGACCGGAGTGCGGGCGCGCCCGCCGACGTCCTGCTGAACGGACGCCTCATCGCGCACGGCGAGGTCGTCGTCGTCGACCAGGACTACGCGGTCCGCATCACGAAGATCCTCGACGTCGCCGAGACGGTCTGAGCGTGGACACCGCGGTCATCGTCCTCCGCGTCGCGCTCTCGCTCGGCGTGGTGCTCGCCCTCATGTGGGTGCTGCACCGGGTCAGCCGGAAGAAGCTCGTCGGCGGGAAGGCCCACGGCCGCCGTGCCGCGTCGGTCGAGGTCGTCGGTCGTCAGGGCATCGGCGGCAAGGCGAGCGTCGTCGTCGTGGACGTCGAGGGGGAGCGGCTCGTGCTCGGGGTCACCGAACACGGGGTGTCCCTCCTGACGAGCGGCCAGACGCCCGCGCCCGAGCTCACGATCGTCACCGGACCGGTGGTCCTGCCGACCCGAGCCGCCGCGACCGCCGATGCGGACCCGGAGCCGGCCCCGTCGGCCGACGTGTTCCGTCGTGAACTCGAGCAGCAGACCGGAGCCGAGGCGGGCCTCCCGGCCGACCTGCCGATGCGCCCGCGCAACCGGCGCCCGCAGCGCGCCGTCGTCCCGACCGCGGCGCAGCTGCAGGGCTCGATCCTGTCCGCCGACACCTGGCGGCAGGCCGCCGCGGCCCTGAAGAACCGGCGAGCCGGGTGACCGCCCTGCGGTCCGGTCGGCTGCTCGCCCTCGTCATCCTCGGACTGGCGATGGTCGCCGGCTTCCTCATGCTCACCGCGACCGGCGCGCACGCAGCCGGCGTCGTCCAGCCGACCGCGCCGGCGACCCCGACCCCGCCCGCGACGGGCGACTTCAGCGTCAGCGTGAACGGCCCGGACGGCACGCCGTCCTCGGCGGTCGTGACGCTCATCGGCATCACGCTGCTCAGCGTCGCGCCGGCCCTCATGCTGATGATGACGTCGTTCACGAAGATCTTCGTCGTCCTCGCGATGACCCGGAACGCCCTCGCGCTCCAGTCGATCCCGCCGAACCAGGTGCTCGCCGGCCTCGCGCTCTTCCTGTCGCTGTTCGTGATGGCGCCGGTCATCGGCCACATCAACGACGACGCCCTGCAGCCGTACCTCGCCGGCCACCTCGACTTCGACCAGGCGGTCGAGGTCGGGACGAAGCCGCTGCGGACCTTCATGCTGCACCAGACGCGCGAGGAGGACGTCGCCCTCATCACCCGTGCCGCCGGTCAGGCGAACCCGAAGGACATCGCGGACGTGCCGATGACGACGGTGATCCCGGCGTTCATCATCTCCGAGCTGCGGAGCGCGTTCATCATCGGGTTCGTCATCTTCATCCCGTTCCTCGTGATCGACCTCGTCGTCTCCGCGGCGCTCATGTCGATGGGCATGATGATGCTCCCGCCGGTGATGATCTCGCTGCCGTTCAAGATCCTGCTGTTCGTGCTCGTCGACGGCTGGGGGCTCATCATCAAGTCGCTCATCGAGTCGTACCAGGTGGTGCACTGATGGACCAGCAGGCCGTCCTCGACCTCGTGCTGCAGGCGCTCCTCGTCGCCGGCAAGCTCGCCGCTCCCGTCCTCGTGACGTCGCTCGTCGTGGGCTTCGCGATCTCGCTCTTCCAGTCCGTGACCCAGATCCAGGAGGTCACGCTGTCGTTCGTGCCGAAGGCCGTCGCGGTGGCGATCGCCCTCGTCGTCTGCGGCAACTGGATGATCTCGGAGATGATCGCGTTCACGCACGCCGCGTTCGACATGATCCCGAAGCTGCTCGGGGCGGCCTGATGGAGCTCAGCGTCGACGCCGCACGCCTCGAGGGGACCATGCTCGCGGGCGTGCGCCTCGTGGCGTTCTTCGTCGTCGCACCGCCGTTCGCGTACAAGGCGTTCCCCGGCACCGTGAAGGTCGCCCTCGGCATCGCGCTCGCCATCGGGGTCGCACCCCGGGTGACCGCCGGCTACGTGTCGCTCGACACCGGCACGTTCCTCGTCGCCCTGGTCACGCAGCTCGTGGTCGGGCTCGCGCTCGGCTTCCTCGTGTACCTCGTCTTCGCCGCGGTGCAGTCGGCTGGCTCGCTCATCGACCTCTTCGGCGGGTTCACCCTGGCGCAGGCGTTCGACCCGCAGTCGCAGGTGAACGGCGCGCAGTTCACGCGGCTGTTCCAGATGACGGCGCTCGCGCTCCTGTTCGCCTCGGGTGGCTACCAACTCATCGTCGCCGGGCTCGTCCGGTCGTTCGACGCCGTGCCGCTCGTCTCCGCGGACGGCAGCCCCGCCGGCTTCGCGCTCGGGGGTTTCGCCGGGGTGCTCGTGCACGCCCTGACGCAGATGTTCCTCGCGACGCTGCAGATCGCCGGGCCGCTCGTCGTCGTGCTCTTCCTCGCCGACGTCGGGCTCGGGCTGCTCACCCGGGTCGCCCCGGCACTCAACGCCTTCCAGATGGGCTTCCCGATCAAGATCGGCCTCACCGTGCTGTTCGCGGGAGCGCTCGTGATGGCACTGCCCTCCGTGGTGTCGTCGCTCACCGGCGACGCCGTCCAGGCGATCACGGACAGGGGGTGACGGCGTGTCCGACAGTGGAGAGCGGTCCGAGAAGGCCACCGACAAGCGGATGCGCGAGGTGCACCGCAAGGGGCAGCTCGGCAGGTCGCAGGACCTCGGGGCCTGGGTCGGCATCGGGGCGGCGGCACTGATGATCCCGGCGGCCGTCGGCAACGCGGCGGCGGCGGGGGAGTCTCAGCTGGCGGCGGTGCAGACCGTCATCGCGGACCCGACGATCGGCACGATGAACCGGGTGTTCGCCGAGGCCATGGCGTCGGTGGGCACCATCATCGGTCCGATGCTCGGCGTCACCGCGGTCGCCGTGCTCGCCGCCGCGGTCGCCCAGGGCGGCGTGCACTTCCGCCGGATGGCACCGCAGCCGGACCACTTCGACCCGGTGCAGGGCTTCAAACGCGTGTTCGGTGTGCAGGCGCTCTGGAACGGCGTCAAGGCGCTCCTGAAGACCACGGTCGTCGGGCTCGTGCTCTGGTTCGCCGTGCAGGGACTCGTCCCCGTCCTCATGACCAGCGGATCGCTGCCGCTCACCGCGGTGCTCGCGGCGGCCGGCGACGGGGTCGGCACCCTGCTCCGTGCGGCGATCGCCGCGGGGCTGCTGCTCGCCGCGGTGGACGTGTTCGTGGTGGTCCGTCGGAACCGCAAGCGCACGATGATGACCAAGCGCGAGGTCAAGGACGAGAACAAGCAGTCCGACGGTGACCCGCTCATCCGGTCGCAGCGACGTTCGCGGCAGATGGCGATGAGCCGCAACCGGATGATCTCCGCGATCGGCGACGCCGACGTGGTGATGACCAACCCGACGCACTACGCCGTGGCGATCAAGTACGAAGCGGGCAAGTCCGCACCCCGTGTCGTCGCCAAGGGCGCGGGACCGGTCGCTGCAGCGATCAGGGACCGCGCGCTCGAGGCTCGTGTGCCGATCGTGCAGGACGTCCCGCTCACCCGCGCCCTGCACGCCGCGTGCGAGCTCGGGCAGGAGATCCCGGTCGACCTCTACACGCCCGTCGCCCGTGTCCTGTCGTTCGTCATGCAGCTGGGTGCCCGCGGAGCCGCGGCCGGCACGCACGCCGCCCCGCGCCCGACGACCGAGGCCGAGGTCGCGACCGTGCTCGACCCGACGACGCTCACGGGCGACGTCCGCCCCCGCAAGCTCCGCACCCCACGCGCGGCTGAGGCCCCGCGCCCTGCTCCGACCCCGCGCGAAGGCGCTCCGAACGAAGGGGTTCCCGCGTGAACCGCAAGGACCTGCCGAAGCTCGCCGTCCCGGTCTTCATCGTCGGCATCATCCTGCTGCTGATCCTGCCGGTGCCGTCGTTCCTGCTCGACGTGCTCATCATCTGCAACATCCTGCTGGCGCTCGTCATCCTGCTCACGACGCTGTTCGTGAAGAAGCCGCTCGACTTCTCGGTGTTCCCGTCGCTGCTGCTCGTCGCGACGCTGTTCCGCCTCGGCCTGAACGTCGCGTCGACCCGACTCGTGCTCGGCGAGGGCTTCGCGGGTGACGTCATCCAGGCTTTCGGGCACGTCGCGGTGTCCGGGTCGATCATCATCGGCGCGGTGATCTTCCTCATCCTCGTCGTGATCCAGTTCGTCGTGGTCACGAAGGGTGCCGAGCGCGTCGCCGAGGTCGGCGCCCGATTCACCCTCGACGCGATGCCGGGGAAGCAGATGGCGATCGACGCCGACCTCAACGCGGGGCTCATCACCGACGCCGAGGCGAAGGAACGCCGGGCGGCGGTGTCCGCGGAGGCCGACTTCTACGGCGCGATGGACGGCGCCTCGAAGTTCGTCAAGGGCGACGCCATCGCGGGCATCCTCATCATCGTCATCAACCTCGTCGGCGGCATCGCGATCGGCATGCTGCAGAACGGGCTGTCCGTCACCGACGCCCTCGGCAAGTACGGCATCCTGACGATCGGTGACGGCCTCGTCACGCAGATCCCCGCGCTCCTCATGGCCGTGTCGACCGGCATGATCGTCACCCGCTCCGGCGCCGAGACCGAGATGGGCTCGAGCGCGGCCGCCCAGCTCGGCCAGTCGCGGAACGCCCTCACGATCGCCGGGGTCGCAGCGGTCGCCATGGGGTTCATCCCCGGGATGCCGATCGCGGCGTTCCTCATCGTCGGGGGCCTCCTGCTGTTCACCGGCCAGCGCATCGGACAGAACGCGAAGCGCGAGGCAGCGGCGGCCGAGCAGGCGCAGGCGCTCGAGGCCGCGGCCCCGAGAGCGGACACCCCGGAGGACCTCATCGAGCAGATGCGCGTGCACGCCCTCGAGATCCTGCTCGCCCCCGACCTCGTCGACATGGTGTCCGGTGCCTCCGACGACCTGCTCGGCCGGGTGCGGGCACTGCGCCGGAAGATCGCGGTCGACATGGGCATCGTCGTGCCGCCGGTCCGCACGCGGGACAGCATCGACCTGCCGCCGTCGACCTACGCGATCCGCATCGCCGGTGTCGAGGCCGGCCGAGGGACCGCTCCGTCCCGCAGCGTCCTCGCCCTCGGGGACCAGCTCGACGGGCTCCCGGGCGCCGCGACCGTCGAGCCGGTGTTCGGCCTCGCCGGCAAGTGGGTCCCCGCGGAACTCCGGCACGCCGCCGAGATGACCGGCGCGACCGTGATCGACCGGGTGTCCGTGCTCGTGACGCACCTGCAGGCCGTCATCGGCGACAACGCCGCGCGCCTGCTCACCCGCGAGGACGTCAAGGTCCTCACCGAGGGCGTCAAGCAGGTCAACCCCGCCGCGGTCGACGAACTCGTCCCCGGCATGCTGTCGATGGCCGAGCTCCAGCGCGTGCTGCAGGGACTCCTCGCCGAGCGGGTGCCGATCAACGACCTCGGCCGCATCTGCGAGGCGCTGACCCTCCGCGCGAAGGTGTCGACCGACCCCGAGGGCCTCGTCGAGTCCGCTCGCGCCGCCCTCGGCCCGGCGCTCGTCGCCCGGCACACCGACGGCGGCGTGCTCCGGGTCATCATGATCGACCCGATGCTCGAGCAGTCGATGCTCGAGGGGCTCCGCCCGTCCGAGCAGGGGAGCCAGATCGTGCTCGACGCCCACCGCATCGAGCAGGTCCTCGGGTCCGTGCGCGACGCCGTCCGCTCCGTCGAGGACCAGGGGCTCTCGGCGGTCCTCGTCTGCGCGCCGCAGCTCCGACCCGCCGTGCACCGCATGGTCGCCGCGCAGTCGAACGGCCTGCCGGTCCTGTCCTACCAGGAGGCCACGGCCGCAGGGTCCACCATCGAGACCGTGGGGGTGGTCCGTGTCACCGACGCGGTTGCAGCGTGACGGCGCGACCCTCGAGGCGGTCCGCGACGCCGTCCGCGAGGAGTTCGGCCCCGCCGCCCGGATCGTCGCTGCCGAACGCGTGACGACGCCGGGCATCGCCGGCCTCTTCCGCAAGGCGCACGTCGAGGCCACCGTCGAGGTCCCCGCACCGGACGAGGCGCCCACCGCCGTGGTCGCCATCGCCGACGGGCCCGTGCAGCGAGCGGGGATCGCGGCGCTGCTCGCCGACGCCGAGGCCGCCGAGGCGCGCATCGCCGCCCACGACGGCACCGGGTCCACGCGCGCCGACGCCTTCGCGTCGGTCCTCGACGGCTTCGTGGCGGACGGCATCGCACCCGCGTCCGCACCCGCCGTCCGCAGCCTGCCCGACCAGGTCGGGTCGCGCCTCCAGGCGGTCACCGACACCCGGCCTGGAGGCGCGGCGCGGTTCCTCGACGACGCCGCCGTCCTCGACGAGAGGGCCGCACCGTCCGGTGCGGCCCTCGCGCCGGTGCTGCCCGTCGTGCCGACGGTCCGCTCCGCGGACGGCGACCTCGTCCTGCTCGTCGGGCGGGCCGGCGACGTCGACGCGGTCGCGGGCCTGTTCGCCACCCGACACGCCCTGCGACCGACGGCGGCGGCGGACCGTCGCTCCGGGATCCTCGCGCGGGCCGACGGCGTCCGCGACGGTGCGACCGTGCTCGCGGTCGCTGCCTGGGACGACGCGGCGACGATCGAGGCACTCGGCGCGGACCAGGTCTGGCTCGTCGTCGACGCGGGACGGAAGACGGAGGACGCCGCGGCGATGCTCCGGGCGGTGGCGGCGCGCGTGGCCGTCGCCGGGGTGGTCGCGATCGGTTCCGCGGAGACCGCCACGCCGGAGTCGGTGCACCTGCTGGGAGTGCCGGTCCTGTCGCTAGGCTGACGGGGTGCTGGTACTCACGCGGAAGGTCGGCGAGCGGATCCTCGTCGGTGACGACATCGTCATCACGGTGCTCGACGGCCGTGGCGACGGCGTGCGGATCGGCATCGACGCGCCGCGCGGTGTGAAGATCCAGCGCGAGGAGGTCGTGCGGGCGGTCATCGAGGCGAACGCCGAGGCAGCCGCCGCCGCTGGTGCTGCCGACGACGATGCCGAAGCCCGGCTCCGTCGTGCGCTGGGCGACCAGGGCGGACCGTCGGCCGGCTCCTGACCGCCTTCCGTTCCCCCTAGAGGAGGACGACCGCCGCGGCGAGTCCGGCCCAGCACGTGCTCGTCAGGGTGCCCACGATGAAGCGTTCGCGCGCCGCGGGGGAGTCGAGCTCGGAGAACCGGCCGAGGCCCTTCACCGCGATCACCGCGGCGACGATCTCGAGGTGGCCGACGAGGGCGGCGCCGACGATGGCGAAGCGCTCGAGGAACCCGATCACCGCGCCGCCACGGAGGACCTCGGACGGTGCGGAGGCGTCGGGCAGCGTCGGGTCCCCGAGGGGCTCGTCGGTGGTGCTCACGAGGATCCCACCGTGCGTGCCGCGTCGGACGTCCCCACGCCGCAGGTCGCGCCGCATGGCGACGCCGAGCACCGCGCCGGTGACCGCGCTGCCGGCGAGGATCCCGAGGAGGCAGACCGCGGCTGCCAGGACGGTGCCGACGACGGCGTCCGGCGCGGTCGCGGCGAGGCCGCCCACGCCGGTGCCGGAGCCGCCGCTCGTGCCGGTCCCGGTTCCGGTACTCGTGTCGGTGCCGATGGTGCCGGTCGCGATCCGGATCGCGAGGAGCGCCACGAGCACGACCACCGCCGGCGCGGCCCGGACCACGGGGTGCAGCGGGCGGACGGTGCTCCAGGCTGCGGCGGCGAGCACGACGACGGCAGCGGTGGTCCAGATCGCGGCGGTCACGGCGCCGGGTCCTCGGATGCGGGGCCGGCGAGGTCGTCGCGGTCGGTGACGTGTGCGTCGTCCGGGCGGTCGGTGACGTGACCGTCGTCCGGGCGCCCGGTGACGTGTCCGTCGTCCGGACGGTCAGCGGCTGCCAGCAGCGCGGCCAGCGCGTCGCGCACCGGGGCGTCGCTCCGGAGCTCGGCCGATGCGTACCGCTTCGCGACCGCCTGCGGTGTGATGTCGAGCCGCGCCGCGGCCTCGGTCCGGGTCAGGCCGGCGTCGAGGAGGTCGGCCAGTTCCCAGCCCTCCGCCGAGCGGCGACCGAGGGCCCGGAGGGTCTGGGCGACGAGCGGCTCGACCTCGGACGTCGTGCGGGCGGCGCCGGGGACCACCTCGAGCGCGAAGCGGTCCGGGGTCGACTTCGCGCGCTCGACCGCCGCCCGCGCCGCGAAGAACGCCGGCCCCGTGGCCGCGCGGATGGTCGTCGGCAGCGGTGACCGGACGGGGCCGACACCGACGCCGATGCTCCACCCGCCCTGCCGCGTGAGTGCCCGGAGGACGTCGACGGCGGGGCGCCCGGAGGACACGAGGGCCTGGAACTCGTCGCCCGCGGTCCGCTCCGGCGGCAGCACGGCGGCGTCGCCGAGCAGGCCGGACACGAGCCGCAGGGCCGCGTCGACGCGGTCGGAGCCTGTTCGGCTGTCGACCTGGTCCGCCGTGATCACGATCATGAACCCTCCCGTCATCAACCCTACAAGGTTGACGACGTCACAATCAACCTTCCAGGGTTGATCGACCGAGATGCCTCACGGACGCGGCTTCTTCTCCTGTTCGGGCAGACGACCCGCGGCGGCCTCCGTGGCGAACCACGCACGTGCCTCCTCCTGGCGTTCGCGTTCGGCGCCGAGTGCGATCGGCGCCCGCACGTGACCGGGCTCGTAGCCGAACGTCGCGAGCAGCTGTGGCACGATCGGACGCACCCGGGCGACGAGCCGATCGAGGTACGCCGACACCGCCCGGGCGCGCTGCGTGGTCAGACGCCCGTGCACGAGGTACCAGTCGAGGTGCTGCTCGAGGACGCCGAGCGCGAACATGTCGCGGAGCCAGACGAGCGCGCGTCGGGTGTCGCCCTCCGGGACCTCGACGAGTGCCTCGGTGAACGCGTCCCACTGCATGAGCTCGGCGTGCGCCTTCGACGCCTCGATGAGTTCGTGCTGCGAGCGGTTCAGCAGGAGCGCCGCGCGTGCGCGGTCCTTGCCGGCCGTGGCGAGTCGCATGCCGATCTCGGTCACCATGGTGTCGACCCGGCCGGCGAGGAGCTCGCGCTGCGTGGTCGGGTCCCGCAGGTCCGCCACGCTCGCGGCGAGGGAGCCCCGGTCGGACAGCTTCTGCTCCAGGCGCCGGATGCCCGAGGCGTCCGCGAGCTTCGACGCCGCCGTGGCCGCGACGAAGCGGGCGGTCGACGCTGCGTCCTTCGGCGCCCGCGCGCGGAAATCGGTGAGCAGACGCTTGCCGACGAGCTGGAGCAGGACGGTGTTGTCGCCCTCGAACGTCACGTACACGTCGAGGTCGGCGCGGAGTCCGGTGAGTCGGTTCTCGGCGAGGAAGCCCGCGCCGCCGCAGGCCTCACGGCACTCCTGGAGGGTGTCGAGTGCGGACCACGTCGACATCGCCTTGAACGCGGCCGCCTGGGTCTCGAGGTCCTCGCGGCGCTGCGGTGTGTCCTCACGTCCGCTGAACACGTCGTCGAACGTCCGGAGCAGCTTCTCGTGCGCGAACGACTGTGCGAACACGGTCGCGAGCCGTGGGATCAGCCGTCGCTGGTGCCGGCCGTAGTCGAGCAGGACGCCCTCGGTGCCGTCGCCGGTCGGGAACTGCCGGCGCTCCATCGCGTAGGTCAGTGCGATCTGCAGACCGATCTTCTGCGCCACGACGGCCGCTCCGTCGAGTGAGACCCGACCCTGCACGAGCGTGCCGAGCATGGTGAAGAACCGGCGGCCGGGCGAGGCGATGGGGGAGCTGTAGGTGCCGTCCTCGGCGACGTCGCCGTAGCGGTTCAGGAGGTTCGTCCGGGGCACCCGGACGTGGTCGAAGTGCAGCCGCCCGTTGTCGATGCCGTTCAGGCCGCCCTTGTAGCCGTCGTCCTCGCCGCCGACGCCGGGCAGGAAGGTACCCTCAGCGTCGCGGATCGGCACGTAGAACGCGTGCACGCCGTGGTCGACGCCCTGGGTGACGAGCTTCGCGAACACCACTGCGGCCTTGCCGTGGAGCGCTGCGTTGCCGATGTAGTCCTTCCATGCGCCCCGGAAGGGCGTGTGGATGACGAACTCCTGCGTCTCGGGGTCGTAGGTCGCGCTCGTGGCGATGCTCTGGACGTCGGACCCGTGCCCGGTCTCGGTCATCGCGAAGCACCCCGGGACCTCGAACGAGACGATGCCGGGGAGGAACTCCCGGTGGTTGCGCTCGGTGCCGAGGTGGTGCACGGCGGAACCGAAGAGCCCCCACTGCACGCCCGCCTTGATCTGCATCGACGGGTCGGCCGTGGTGAGCTCCTCGAACGCCGCGAGGTTGCCGCCGTGGTTGTCCTGGCCGCCGAACTCCGGTGGGTACGGGCGCTGGATCGCGCCGGCCTCGACGAGGATGCGGAGCTGGTCGAGGGTGCGGGACCGGGCGTCGGCGTACGGCATGCCCTCGATCTTGTGCATCGCCGGGTCGAGTGCGAGGCGACGGGAGGTGCGTCGGTCCTCTGCCCAGCGGCCCAGCAGGAGTTCGGCGACCAGGTCGACGTCGATGTGCACGCTCGCAGCGGTGGACCCCACGGGGGTGCCCTCGGCGGGGTCACCGGCGGCGTCGGCCTTCGGCGTGCCGGCCTTCGGGGTGGTGTGCGCGGGTGCGGTGTCGACCATGGTCGGGAGTCCTCCTGAACTGCGGTGTCCGGTGTTGCAGAACCCACGCTATGCACCGCGCCTGCTCGTGACGTGAACGCCGTGCGGGCGGACAAGAGACGGGCCGGATGAGCCGTCCCTCCTCGTGGGAACCCTCCAACCTCCGGGGCTCGGCTTTTGTGAGCACCTATCGACGATTGTGCCCGCACCGGCCTGCGCGGGCAGACTGTGCGGCATGTCAGGTACCACCACGAAGGGCCACGAGCCCCGCACCGCGCGCACGTTCTTCGGGCAACCGTTCGAGCTGTCCACGCCGTTCGCCGTCGAGCTGTGGGAGCGGTTCTCGTTCTACGGCATGCAGGGCATCGTCCTGATCTACATGTACTACACGGTGACGAGCGGTGGCCTCGGCATCGACGAGCGCATCGCCACCGGCATCATGGGTGCCTACGGCGGCGCGGTGTACCTCTTCACGATCATCGGTGCCTGGATCTCGGACCGCCTGCTCGGTGCTGACCGCACGCTGTTCGGCAGCGCGGTGGTCGTCATGCTCGGCCACATCGCACTCGCGGTCCTGCCGGGTGTGACCGGTGTGGGCGTCGGTCTGGTCCTGATCGCCCTCGGCTCGGGCGGGCTGAAGGCGACCGCCACCACCATCGTCGGCAGCCTCTACTCGAAGGACGACCCGCGCCGCGACGCCGGCTTCTCGCTGTACTACCTCGGGGTGAACCTCGGTGCGTTCTTCGGCCCGCTCCTGACCGGACTGCTGCAGAGCACGCTCGGGTTCCACTTCGGCTTCGGTCTGGCCGCCGTCGGCATGGCCGCAGGGCTCGTGCAGTACGGCATCCGTCGCCGTCACCTCCCCGACGTCGTCCGACACGTCACCAACCCGGTCGACCGACGACGGCTGCCGCTCGTGGCCGTCCTGGTCGTCGCGGCGCTCGTGGTGATCGTGGTCGCGGTCCTCACCGGACTCCTGAACGTCGGCAACCTCCCGACCGTGGTCGTCGCGATCGTGGTCCTCGCGACCATCGGGTACTTCGTCGTGATCCTGAGCAGCGGCATCACCGCCGTGGAGCGCGCGCGCGTGCTCGCGTTCATCCCGCTCTTCATCGCGAGCGCCGTGTTCTGGTCGCTGTACCAGCAGCAGTTCACGGTGGTCACGGTGTACGCCGACCAGCGGCTCGACCGGTCCCTGTTCGGGTGGGAGATGCCCGTGTCCTGGGTGCAGTCGATCAACCCGGTGTTCATCATCGTGCTCTCGGGGGTCTTCGCGGCCATCTGGACGAAGCTCGGCGACCGTCAGCCGTCCACCCCGACCAAGTTCGCGCTCGGCACGGGCATCATGGGCGTCGCGTTCCTGCTCTTCCTGCCCTTCGTCGGGTCCGGGGAGAACGGCACCCCGCTCCTCGCGCTCGTCGGCATCCTGCTCGTGTTCACGCTCGCCGAGCTGCTGTTGTCGCCGGTGGGGCAGTCGGTCGCGACGAAGCTCGCACCCGCCAAGTTCCAGACGCAGATGGTGGCGCTGTTCTTCTTGTCGGTGTCGCTCGGCACCGCGGCGACCGGCGTGCTCTCGCGGTACTACGACCCGGCGAACGAGGCGCCGTACTTCACGGTGTTGGGCGTCGCTGCTGTCGTCGTGGGCGTCCTGCTGCTCGTGTTCGCGAAGCCCGTGCTCCGGCTCATGCGCGGCATCCGCTGACCTCGCGGGGCCGCGTCGGCCCTCCCGGTCGTACCGGGTAGGCTGGAGATCGCCACACCGGCCCCGAACAACCAAGGAGTCACGGACATGCTCGAAGTCATCGCAGGCGTCATCATCGGGATCTGCGTGCTCGGCGGCGTCGGGCTCTGCATGGCCACGGCGGCCATGATGAAGAGCGGCTCCGAGGAGTACTAGGCCCGTTCACCCGGCCCCGGTCACTCGGCCTCGGTGGCCGCTGCCGGCTCGACCGGCACCAGTTGACGACTCAGGACGGTCGCGCGCTCGAAGGGGCCGCGGCCGTCCGTCGTGTACGCGGGCTCGTCGAACGCGACCGTCCACGTGCGCTGCGTCCCGCCGAGCTGGCTCCCGCCCGGCGCGACGATGACGCCGATCGGTTCGTCGGCCCAGTGCTCGCCGCCCTGCCGCCCGGGATCGACCACCTGCACGAGTGCCCCGATGCCGAGGCCGGGGCGCTCGT
>NZ_LDQC01000056.1 GCF_001475545.1 Curtobacterium luteum
TTTAGGCGGCAGCGTCAGATGTGGATAAGAGAAGGTGCTCAGCTAGGTCCGGTCGCCCAGGGCGACCAGCAACGGACTGGAGGCACGGTGCGGGCCCGCACCGTGCCTCCAGTCCGATCAGGGGTCGCGTCAGCGACCGGCGACGTCGTCGCCGTGGTCCTCGACCTCGCCGTCCACCGTCTCCGGCGCGGGTTCGACGTCCACACGCTCGGCGGTGAGCGCCGACGCGCGGCGCGCGAACACGCGGTCCAGGACGACCGCGACGACGGCGCCGACGAAGGCCCCGAGGGTCACGCCCCACAGCGAGAAGTACCCCACCAGCGAGCCGAAGCTCGCGGTCTCCTGCTGGTCGCCGCGGTCGAGGTTCATGGTCGCGGACACGACGACGAGGGTGACGAGGAAGCCGAGCACCGCGCCGCCGATGATGAAGACGCCGAACTTGGGCGCACGTCGGATCGTGACCTCGTCGGAGGTGGAGACGGCGTTCGGTGCCGGTCGTTCTTCGGGTCCGTCGGTGGTGCTCACCAGGCCATTGTCCCCCACTGTGGGACGTGCTCCGGCCTGTGCCCGGAACGCGATCCGGTGCAGGATGGTCCCCACCGGTCGCGCCCCGACGACGGGTGGGGGGAGGAACAGAGGTGACACGCATGCGTCGACGCACCGAGCGTGGTCACCGGTCCGGTCCCCACCGGCGCGCACCGGCGCGCATCGCCTGGCCGATCGCACGGCGGCAGGAGGAGGACCGGGCGGTCGCGGTGATCGCCGAGCACCGGTGGAGCGTCGCGCTCGTCGGCGCTCCCGGCCTCGGGAAGACCACCGCCGCCGAGCGGATCACCGACCGGGTCGTCGGGCGCGACGGCCCCGGACGGACCTTCGTCGTGCCGATCACGGCGGTCGAAGCCGCTCGGTCGATGCCCTTCGACGCGGTCACCGGACACTTCGGCGAACTCCCGACAACGTTCGCGGAACTCGCCGACGAGCACCAGGCAGCCGAGCGGCTCCGGTCGCTCGGCGGTGCCGACCGTGACGTGCTGCTCCGGGTCGACGACGCCGACCACCTCGACGCGATCTCGGCCCGGTACGTGGCGTGGCTCGTCCGGCACCAGGACGCCCGCCTCGTGCTGACCTGCCGGGACTTCACGGCACTGCCCGGCCCGCTGCGGGCGCTGTGGCAGGACGACCTGCTCGAACGCATCGACCTCCAACCCCTCGACCTCCACGAGACCACGGACCTCATCGCGACTGCGCTCGGCGCCCCGTTGGAGAACGCGTCCGCGGAACGCGTGCACCGAGCGACCGCGGGCAACCCCCTCTACGTCCGCGAGGTCGTCCGCGCCGCACTGGCCTCCGGGGCGCTCGAGCAGACCGCGTCGGGGTGGTACTGGCGCGGCCGGGTCACCGCCTCGAACAGCCTCGCCGACATGTACCGTACGGAGCTCGGCGCGCTGCCCGAGGACCTCCGCGACGTCGTGGACATCGTCGCGCTCGCCGACCCGATCCCGCTCCCCCGGTTGCTCGCGCTCGTCGCCGGCGGCGACATCGACCGGGTCGTGGCGCTCGGCCTCGTGCGGATGGACTCCACCGAGGACGGCACCGCGGTGGTGCGCCCGTCGCACCCCCTCGTCGGCGAGGTCGTCCGCGCCCTCGTGCCCGTCGCCCGCCGGACGGCGCTCTTCGCGCGCGCCAACGCGTTCCGGACCGACCGTCCGGAGGGCGCCCCGCCGGCCGCTCGGCTCCGCGCCGCGCTGTGGTCGCTCGAGTGCGGTGTGCTGCCCGCCACGGAGGCGCTGCTCGACGCCGCGCAGGTCGCCGTCCGGCTGCAGGAGCTCGAGAGTGCGGTCGCCCTGACCTCGGCCGCCCTCCGGACGTCGCTGCCGTGCACGCAGCGGATCGCCGCCCACGTACTGCGGTCGCTCGCGCACTCGTACAGCACCGGTCGCGAGGCCGGTCGCGCCGACGCCGAGGCGGCGTGGGCGATCGCCCGGGAGTCGGACGACGTCGACGACGCGGCGGTCATCGAGGCGTGTGAGACGCTCGCGAACATCCGGCAGTTCCACGACGACGACGTCGACGCAGCGGTCGCGCTCACGGACACGGCCACCGCGCTCGTCGGCCCCGAGGCCGCCGAGCGTCTCCGGCTGCTCCGACTCGCCCACCTCGGTTGGGGCGGCCGGTTCGCGGAGGTCCGGGACGAGGTCGACGCGAGCGGCATCGTGCACGCCCCGACCGTCCCCTTCGGCTTCCTCTGCCTGGCTCCCTGCGCCGTGATGGCCCTGGCCACCGCCGGGCGGCTCGACGATGCCGCGACCCTGGCGCGGAAGAGCATGCAGACGGCCGTGGTGAACCTCGAGGACGCTCCGTGGAGCGTCGGGGAGATCGTGTCCGTCCTGCACCAGGTGCAGGTGTGGCGTGGGGACCTCGCCGACCTGCTCACGGAGGTGCCGGTCCGACGGTCGAGCCCGTACCTCATGTACGACTTCACGCTCGAGCTCATCGGCGACGGCAACCTCGCGATCGGGCAGCGGCGGTGGGACGACGCGATCGCCGCGTTCTCGGCGGCGTGCGAGCGCTACGACGTCGCGGACCACGGCGGCTTCGCGGCGTACCCGTGGGCACGGCTCGCGATGGCGTACGCCTACGCCGGACGACTCGAAGAGGCCGCTGTCGCGCTCGATCGTGCGCGGACGACGCCCCTGCGCGCCATGCGGATCGTGGGTGAACAGGTGGCCGTGTCGATCGCGTGGACGGAGTGGCTCCTCGGCATCCCCGCGGGACTGCGCCACATGGACGAGGTCATCGAGCGCTCGACCGCGTCGGGGTCGTGGACGCACGTCATGTACGGACAGACACTGCACTACGCGAACGACCTGCAGGCAGGTCGGGAGGACGGACCGTCGGCCGATCGTCTCCGCGTCGCCGCCCGGCGCTTGGACGGTCCCCTCGCCGCCGCGATCGTCGAGTACCTCGACGCCGTGCGGGCCCGGGACCGACCGCGGGTCATCGTCGCGCAGGGCGTCCTCGCGTCGCACGGGATGTCCGTCACCGCCGGGAACACGAAACCGCCGCTGACGAACCGCGAGTACGAGGTCGCCAAGCTCGCGGCGGAGGGGCTGAGCAACCGACGCATCGCGGAGACACTCGGGTTGTCCGTCAGGACGATCGACGCCCACCTGTCACGGGTGTTCCAGAAGTGGGAACTGCACGCGCGGACCGAGCTCGCCGAGCTGCTCTGAGCCGCTTCGGACGTCCGGACACGGCGCGCCGGACGTCCGGACTCCGCAATCTCCGTTGCGGGATGCAGCACGACGCGCCGGATGGTTGACACAGCGAGCCGGAAATCGCGTAGCGTGTGGTGCGTCGCCGGGTTCGGACCCGTTCGGGTCGGGTCCGAATCCCGGCGACTTCCACGATAGGCAACCGGTTGCGTGGGGCACATCGGTAGGACCTACCTAATTCGCTTCGCCAGGCGAGCGACCTCCCGCCCGCCGGACCGCGCCCACGTGTCAGGCGGGGAGTCGGACCGGCAGGAAGTCGGTCAGGTCAGCCCGTGATCCCGAGGCACTGACCCGTGCGGCGTCGACCGCGTCCCCCCAGCGCAGCGTGCCGGTGGCGAGTGCGATCCAGGTCGCGGCGTCGGTCTCCACGACGTTCGGCGGGGTGCCGCGGGTGTGCCTCGGCCCGGGGATCGCCTGGACGGCCGCGAACGGCGGGACGCGGACCTCGACGCTGTTCCCCGGGACGTCCTCCGCGAGCCGCTGGAGCGTCCACCGGACCGCGGTCGCGACGTCGGAGCGCTGCGTGCCGCCCTCGACCACCGCGGCGAGCGCGCGCCGTCCGTCCTCGTCGTCGATCGTCCTGCGGGGCATGTCCACAGGCTAGCGACGCCGATCGCAACGCGGGACCAGCGCTCGGTAGGCTGGCCGGGTGCGAATCCTCGTCCTCGGTTCCGGTGCCCGCGAGCACGCCATCGTCACGGCCCTCCTCGCGGAGCAGGCAGGGCACGTCATCACGGTCGCGCCGGGCAACGCCGGCATCGCCGCCGACGTCGAGACCGTGTCGCTCGACCCGACCAACGGTGCGCTCGTCGCCGAGTACGCGATCGAGAACGACGTCGAACTGGTCGTCGTCGGCCCCGAGGCGCCGCTGATCGCCGGCGTCGCCGATCCCGTCCGGACCCGCGGCATCCCGGTGTTCGGTCCGGGGAAGGCCGCGGCGCAGCTCGAGGGTTCCAAGGCGTTCGCGAAGCGGATCATGGCGGAGGCGGGCGTCCCGACCGGGCGCCCGGTGTACGCGGGCACGGTGGAGGAAGCCGTGGCCGCCCTCGACGAGCTCGGCGCGCCGTACGTGGTCAAGGCCGACGGGCTCGCGGCCGGCAAGGGCGTCCTCGTGACCGAGGACCGGCAGGCCGCGGTCGACCACGCCACGTACTGGCTCCAGCACGGCCACGTCGTGGTCGAGGAGTTCCTCGACGGGGAAGAGGTCTCGCTGTTCTTCCTGAGCGACGGGCACGACGTGCGGCCGCTCAGCCCCGCGCAGGACTACAAGCGCCTGGGCGACGGCGACACCGGCCCGAACACCGGCGGGATGGGCGCGTACTCCCCCCTGCCCTGGCTCGCCGACCGCTGGGCCTCCGAGGACGCCTTCGTCGCGGAGGTCACCGACCTGGTGGCACTGCCGACGGTCCGGCGGCTCGAGCACGAGGGCACGCCGTTCGTCGGCCTGCTGTACTGCGGTCTCATCGTCACCGAGCAGGGTGTCCGCGTCATCGAGTTCAACGCCCGCTTCGGCGACCCGGAGACCCAGGTCGTCCTCCCCCGCCTCGCGACGCCGCTGAGCGGCCTCATGCTCGCCGCGGCCACCGGCCGGCTCGGCTCCGTGCCCGCGCCGGAGTTCCGCGCCGAGTCCGCGGTGACCGTGGTCCTCGCGAGCGAGGGCTACCCGGAGAACCCGCACACCGGTCGTCGGATCACCGGGATCGACGCCGCGAACGCGCGGCAGGGGGTCTCGGTCGCCCACGCCGCGACCGGACTCCTCGACGGCGGACTCGTCGCGACCGGCGGTCGGGTCCTGAGCGTCGTCGCCACCGGCTCGGACTTCGCCGAGGCCCGAGAGCGCGCGTACGCCGGCCTGCACGACATCACGCTCGAGGGTGCGCAGTACCGCACCGACATCGCCGCGAAGGTCGCCCGGTGAGCGCCCCGGTCGTCGACGGCTGGCAGCACGTCGCCTCGGGGAAGGTCCGCGAGCTCTACGTGCCGATCGGCACCGCCGGCGTCGCGGACGCGTCCGAACTGCTGCTCGTGGCGTCCGACCGCGTCAGCGCCTACGACTTCGCACTCGAACCGCCGATCCCGGGCAAGGGCGAGCTGCTGACCCGTCTGTCGCGCTTCTGGTTCGACCGACTGCCCGACGTCCCGAACCACCTCCTGCCGGAGTCCGCCGGCGGGACCCCGGTGCCGGCAGAGATCGCGTCGCGGTCGATGCACGTGGTGCCCCTGACGATGTTCCCCGTCGAGTGCGTCGTCCGTGGACACCTCGTCGGCAGCGGCTGGGCGGAGTACCAGGAGACCGGCAGTGTGTGCGGCGTGGCGCTCCCGACCGGTCTGTCGAACGGGGACCGCCTCCCGGAGCCGATCTACACGCCCGCGTACAAGGCACCGCAGGGCGAGCACGACGAGAACATCTCGTTCGAGCAGACCGTCGAGCTCATCGGGCGGCAGGACGCCGAGACCCTCCGCGACCTGTCGCTCCGCGTCTACAGCGAGGCTGCGGCGATCGCGCTCGAGCACGGAGTCGTCATCGCGGACACGAAGTTCGAGTTCGGCCGTGACGCCGACGGGGTGGTGCGGATCGCGGACGAGGTCCTCACGAGCGACTCCAGCCGGTACTGGGACGCCCGCGGCGCGAGCCGGACCGAGTCGTTCGACAAGCAGATCGTGCGTGACTGGCTCAGCGCGAACTGGGACCGCCAGGGGACGCCGCCCGTGCTCCCCGACGAGATCGTCGAGCGGACGGCCGCCCGCTACCGCGAGCTCATCGAGCGACTCGGCGCCTGACCGACGTCGTCGCGCGCGCTGATGGACCAGCCCGCGTCAGGCGTCTCGCGCCACGACCACCACGGTCAGGTCGTCGCCCGGGTCGTGCTCGACGGACCGGGCGCGCACCCGCCCGAGGAACTCGTCGATGTCCGCAGCACCGCGGTAGAGCTCCCCGAGCCGCGACAGCGACGCGAGCGTCGAGTCCCACAACTCGAGCGCGCCGTCGCTCACCAGGACGAGCACGTCCCCGACGCCGAGGTCGAGCGACCCCGTCGTCCGGGTGAGGCCCGCGGGGTGCAGTCCGAGCGGCAGGTCGAACGAGCGCAGCACCTCCTCGGAGCCGTCCGTCCGGAGCAGCAGGACGAGCCCGTGTCCGGCGTCCGTGAACTCGAGGTGCCCGGTCATCGGCTCGAGCCGGCCGTGGAAGAGCGTGGCGAACGACTCGGCGCGACTGAGCTCCGGAGCGACCTGCGCCTCCAGCCCGGCGACCGCGGTGTCCGGTCGTTCGTCGCCGCGGGCGAGGAGCGCTCCGCGGATGTTCGCGGCGAGGAGTCCCGCCGACATGCCCTTGCCCATGACGTCGGCCAGGGTGACCACGAGGTCGTCGCCCGACCGGTGCCACTCGTGCAGGTCGCCGGAGACGACACCGTGCGGCACGCTCATGCCGGCGACACGGTACCCGGGGACCGTGACCCCGATCGGCTCGAGCCCGGCCAGGACGGCGCGCAGGCGGTCCTCGTCGGCTCCGGCGGCGAGCTCACGCTCGGCCCACACCCCGAGTTCCTCGAGCAGCGTCAGGTCGTCGTCGCTGAGCGTCCGCGGTGCCTGGTCGACGAGGCAGAGCGTGCCGACCTTGACGTCGTCGTCACCGAGCCGCAGCGGCACACCGGCGTAGAAGCGGACGTTCGGGTCGTCGACCACCATCGGCATGTCGGCGTAGCGGACGTCGGCCGTGGCGTCCTCGACGACGACCGGTCCGACCTCGCCCAGTGTCCGACCGCAGAAGGTGTCCTGCAGCGGGATCGTCGGCCCGAACCGCTGGTCGCTCTGCTGGGACTTGATCGTCAGCACGGAGTCACCCGCGAGGTTGAGGAACGACCCGGTGACCCCGAAGGCCTCGCGGGCGATGCGGGTGATGCGCTCGAACCGCTCCTCGGGTCCGCCCTCGACGACGTCGAGCGCTGCGAGCAGCGCCGCCCGCCGCACGGCCTCCGGCGAGGACGCGGCGTTCGGGGTCGAGGTGGTGAGGCTCATGCCCTCAACGGTAACGCCGCGGCCGATCGCGCGTGCGTCCCCACAAGGGAGGACCTGGACCCCCAGAATGCGGGGCAGCCAGCCCGACCGTGACGATCGTCACGGTGATGTCGTGACGGACCGCAGCGGCCCGCGTGTCCGGTCCGCGCGAGATTGGTGCCCATGAACAGCACAGGACTCCCGGACGACGCGGTCATCGCACTGCGCGGTCTCCACAAGCGCTTCGGCGCCGTGCACGCCGTCGACGGCGTGGACCTCACCATCCGCCGCGGCGAGGTCGTCGCGCTCCTCGGACCGAACGGCGCGGGCAAGACCACGACGGTCGACCTGGCCCTCGGGCTCTCGACGCCCACCGCCGGCGAGGTCCGTCTCTTCGGGGAGACCCCCCGCGCGGCGGTGGTCGACGGGCGCGTCGGCGCGATGCTGCAGGGCGGTGCGCTGCTGCCCGACATGACGGTCCGCGACGTCGTCGCCCTCGTCGGCGCCGCACACCGGACCCCGATGCCGGTCGACGAGGCCCTCCGCCGGGCCCGCTGCACCGAGATCGCCGGCCGTCGGGTGAACAAGCTCTCCGGCGGGCAGCTGCAGCGCGCACGGTTCGCGGTCGCCGTCGTCTCGGACCCGGAGCTCCTGGTGCTCGACGAACCGACCGCGGCGATGGACGTCGAGGCCCGTCACACGTTCTGGTCGTCGATGCACGAGTTCACCGACGCCGGCCGCACGGTGGTCTTCGCCACCCACCACCTCGACGAAGCCGACACCTTCGCGGACCGCATCGTGATCATGCGGGCCGGTCGCGTCGTCGCCGACGGCACGCCGACCCAGATCAAGGCCATCGCGTCCAGCCGGTCAGTCCGCTTCGCCGGCGTCGGCGCCGGTGCGCACGTCGCCCTGCGCGCACTGCCGGGCGTCACCGGCCTGGAGGCACGGCACGACTCCGTCACGCTCCGCACCGACCGCAGCGACGACACGCTGCGGTCACTCCTCACCTCGTTCCCCGAGGCGCACGACGTCCAGGTGGTCGCCTCGACCATGGACGACGCCTTCCTCGCCCTCACCGCTGACCCGCAGGAGGTCTCCGCATGACCAGCACGACCGCGACCACCGTCGCCGCTCCCGCCGTCCGTCCCCGCGCCAGCACCGCCGTCCGCGGCCGTCTCCCGATCCGCTACGTCGCCCTCGAGACCGTCCGGCAGCTGCGCAACGTCAAGGCGATGGTGTTCACCTTCGCGGTCCCCGTGGTGATGCTCCTGGTGTTCGGTGCCGCGTACGGGTCGCAGCTCGATCAGTCCACCGGCCTGCGCTACCTGACCGTCACCACGCTGCAGATGGCGTCCTACGGCGCGATGACGGCGGCGCTCAGCCAGGCCTTCGCCATCGTCAACGAGCGCTCGATCGGCTGGAACCGCCAGCTCCGTGTCACGCCGCTGTCCGGCTGGGGCTTCATGGTGTCGAAGGTCATCGCCGCGATGGCGTTCGCGGCACTGTCCATCGGCATCACGATCACCGTGTCCGTGGTGGCCCTGCAGGCGTCCCTCGCCCCCAGGCACTGGCTCGCGGCGGCGTTCGGCGTCTGGTGCGGCGTCGTCCCGTTCGCCCTCATCGCGATCCTCATCGGGCAGTTCGCGAAGCCGTCCTTCGCGCAGCCGCTCTTCATGGTCGTGTTCATGGGGCTCGCCATCCTCGGTGGCCTCTGGGTCCCGCTGTCGATCATGCCGAGCTGGAT
The DNA here is from genome assembly GCF_001475545.1 of Curtobacterium luteum. Taxonomy (GTDB): domain Bacteria; phylum Actinomycetota; class Actinomycetes; order Actinomycetales; family Microbacteriaceae; genus Curtobacterium; species Curtobacterium luteum_A. Next base: position 9,019 of record NZ_LDQC01000056.1, read on the forward strand.
GGGCTCGGTCGCGCACCTGCTGCCGTCCTACTGGCTCAACCGCATCGGCCAGATGGGGGCCGGCGCGACCGGCAGCACCGGCATGGTCGAACCCGCGCTCGTGCTGACGGGCTGGGCGCTCGCCCTCGCCGCCGTGATCGTGTGGCGCTACCGCCGCGACGCGGCGCGGCAGTGAGCGGCGCCCAGCCGACTGCTGGCCCTACGCTGACCGACATGACCGACTCCCGCACCCGCCCCGTCGCCGTCCGCGACGGGGCGGAGGCGCGCCGTGCCTCCAGGCCGTCGCCCCGCGCGTTCCCGTGGGCCGTCCCACCGGGCGCGACCGAGGACGTCATCCGAGCCGGCCGGCGCCGCTGGTACGGCGGCGCCGTGTTCGCGCTGCTGTGGCAGGTGCTCGAACTCGTCGCGGTCTGGAACGACGGCCGCTCGTTCGAGGCGCACGTCTGGTCGACCCTCGCGCTGTTCGTCCTCTACGCGGCGTACCTGTTCGCACCCGAGCTGATGTGGCGGAGCGGGATGCGGACCCGGGTCCTCGTGCTCGCCGGGATCGCGACCCTCGCCGGCCTGCTGCTGCTCGTCGTCGGGCCGCTCGCTGTCTGGACGTGGCTCCTCGTCGCCGCACTCACCGGCTTCGTCGCCGAACGCTCCTGGGTCGCGGGGGTGGGGGTCCTCACCGTCATCGCGGCCCAGGTCGTCGTCGCCGGGTCGCTCGGCTGGGACGACGCGGCGAGCAGCGGACTCCTGTTCGCGCCGGTCGTGACGGTCTCGGTCGGGGCGTCGATGCTCTTCTTCGGACGGCAGCGCGAAGCGGAGGACAAGCTCGACGTCGCACAGGACGAGCTCACCCGGCTCGCCGTCGTCGAGGAGCGGACCCGGTTCTCGCGCGACCTGCACGACGTGCTCGGACACTCACTGACCGTCGTCGCCATGAAGTCCGAGCTCGCCGCTCGGCTCGTCGAGGTCGATCCCGCACGGGCCAGGGCGGAGATGCAGGACGTCGAGCGGCTCTCGCGCGATGCCCTGCAAGGGTTGCGCCGGGCCGTCAGCGGGTACCGCGAGGCGGACCTCGACGCCGAACTCGTGTCCGCCCGTGCCGCACTGGCGGCCGCCGAGGTCGAGGCCGACCTGCCGGCCGACGGCACCGCGGCGGCGCGGGACGTCCGGAGCCTGTTCGCCTGGGTGCTCCGGGAGGGCGTGACGAACGTCCTCCGGCACGCGGCGGCGACCCGGGTGCGGGTGACGCTGACGCGGACAGCACTGACCATCGAGGACGACGGGACGGGAGACTCCGGTGCCGGGGCTGCCGGTACCGGGGCTGCCGGCGCCGGGCGGGCGCCCGCCGGGGCCACTGTCGGTGGCAACGGACTCCGTGGGCTGCGGGAGCGGGCCGACGCGGTGGGCGCGACCGTCACCACCGGGACGAGCGACCTCGGGGGCTTCCTGCTGCGCGTCGAACGGAAGGGCCGACGATGACCGACACGATCCGGGTGCTGCTCGCCGACGACCAGGCGCTCGTCCGCGGCGCCCTCGCCTCGCTGCTCTCCCTCGAACCCGACATCGACGTCGTCGCCCAGGTGGCCCGCGGTGACGAGGTCGTCGAGGCGGCGCGGAGGTCTGGCGCGGCGGTGGCCCTGCTCGACGTCGAGATGCCCGGAGCCGACGGTCTCACGGCAGCGGCGGCGCTCGCCCGGGACCTCCCGGCCTGCCGGTCCCTCATCGTGACGACCTTCGGCCGACCCGGGTACCTCCGCCGCGCGCTCGAGTCCGGGGCAGCCGGCTTCGTCGTGAAGGACACCCCGGCCGAGCAGCTCGCGGACGCCGTTCGACGGGTCGCCGGGGGGTTCCGCGTGGTCGACCCGGTGCTCGCCGCCGAGTCGCTCGCCGCCGGCCCCTCGCCGCTCACCCCGCGCGAGACCGACGTCCTCATCGCCTTCCGCACGAGCCCGACGGTCGCCGGGGTCGCCGCGGCGCTGCACCTGTCGGAGGGCACCGTGCGGAACCACCTGTCGGCCGCGATCGGGAAGACCACCGCTCGGAACGCCACCGAGGCGCTCCGGGTCGCCGCCGACAACGGGTGGCTGCTCGGGACGGCGTAGCCTGGTCCGGTGTTCCGCTCCGTCCGCCGCCGTACGTCCTGCCGCGTGGCCACGTCGCTCGTGCTCGGTCTCACCGCGGCACTGACCGTGGCGGGGTGCGGCGCGCACGACTCGACCGGGCAGATCACGGTCACGGTGTCGGGGAACGCCGCGCAGCGCCCGTACGAGGTCGAGGTGTACGCGTCGACGGGCAAGCTCTCCGAGCACCAGCGGGTGTTCCCGGGCGGTACCGCAGCGTTCGCCGGAGTGCCGCTCGGCGAGGTCACCGTCCGTGCGACGGATCTCTGCCCGCAGGACGCGACGGTGTCGAACGGGTCGGTGGCGGCCGTCACGCTCACGACGACGGGCTGCTGAGCGCGGCTCAGCGACGACCGGCCGACCGAGCGAGGGTCTCGCGGGGGCTCTCGCCGAACCGGGCGCGGTACTCGGACGCGAAGCGACCGAGGTGCGTGAACTGCCAGCGGTGGGCGACGTCCCGGACGGTGAGGATCCTGCGCCCCCGCGTGGTGAACTCCAGGTGGACCCGGTCGAGTCGAGCCTCGCGGAGGTAGCGCATCGGCGTGACCGCGAGGCGTCGACGGAACAGGTCCTGCAGTCCCCGCTCGCTCAACCCGCAGGCGTCCGCGATGTCCGCGACCGTGATCGGGTCACCGGCGTGCTCGTGCACGAAGGCGATCGCGTGGCGCATGCGATGCTCGACGTCCGACCGCGCCCGGGTGTACGTGGAGAGCACGACACGGGCGATGCGTTGCTTGAGCGCTCGGCGCTCGGTGTCCGGGAGCTCGGGGTCGAGCACCCGGTCGACGGCGTCGCGCAGCAGCGTCCGCAGGGGCTCGGTCCGGTTGTCGGTGGGGTCCGGCTGCACGAACCGGTACGACTCGTCCGCGTCGCCGAGCAGTGCCGGTGCGATGTGCATGAGTGTCATGGACGTGGCATCCGTCTCGAACGCGTAGGCCACCGGCGCGGAGAGCACCACCGGCTGCCCGGGACGTACGTCGACGCGTTCGCCGTCGTCCGCGGTGACGATCGCGTGCCCGTCGGCGAGCCAGAAGACGACGTGGTCGGGCCGCGGTCCGATGGTGCCGGCCTGCGGACCGTTCGTCCGGATGCGCCGCACCGAGAGTTCGTCGTCGCCGCCGGTCAGGTACTCGAACGCAGCATCGTCCGTCGGCATGTGCAGCACGCTACCCGGTGCGTGTCACAGCCGCGACACCCCCGAACGCGCCAGAGGGACGCGTCCACGGAGAGCGTCAGCGCGCCGCGTGGTCGGGTACCCGGTCCCACTCGTCGCCGTACCGGGACAGCACCGTCCAGCGGGACACGGGCCACGTCGTGATGAACGCGCGCCCCACGACGTCGTCGACCGGCACCGAACCGTGCGCACGGCTGTCCGCGGAGTCGTACCGGTTGTCACCCATGACCCAGATGTGGTTCTTCGGCACCGTGATGTCGAAGTCGGTCCCGGAGACCCGGTCCGAACCCGCTTCGTGGACGACGTAGGGCTCGTCGACGGCCTTCCCGTTGACCGAGAGCCGCCCGTCCGAACCGCAGCAGGAAACCCGGTCTCCCGGCAGACCGATGACCCGCTTGATGAGGTCGTCGCCCTGGCCGGTCCCGAGCCACCCGCCCGGGTCCGTGAACACGACGACGTCGCCGCGCTGCAGCGGGACGAGCCCCGGGACGAGTTCGTTGACGAGCACTCGGTCGCCGACGAGGAGGGTGTCCTCCATCGACTCCGACGGGATGTAGAAGGAGCGCACCAGGAACGTCTTGACCAGGAACGAGGCGATCAGCGCCGCCACGACGATGATCGCCAGGTCCCGGAGGAAGCGCCAGCCGCCCCGCTGCTTCGCGTTGCCCTCGGTCGTCGCACCACTCGTTGCGTCGGTCAATGCGTCAGTACCACCTTCACGAGTCCGATCACGAACGCGACCGCGGCGAGCACGATGCCGCCCCAGAGCCCGAGGAACGTCGGACGCGCCCCCGAGAACCGCTGCATGAACACGCCGACGAGCCCGATGCGCACGACGAGGATGACGACCGCGGCGATCTGCGCCCACTCGGCGGGGAGCCAGCCGATCCACGCCGCGGCGTAGAGGACGGCCGGGATGAGCCCGGAGGTCGCGATCGGGTTGGCGTTCCGGGCGATGACGGCCGCGCTCTCCCGTCGATCGTCGTGGTCGGTGTCGCGGTCGGCGCCGATGCCGTGTGCCACGAGGTGCGCCAGGACGTGCGCGAGGTAGGTCAGGACCGCGGTCGCGAGGACCGTCAGCACTGCGGCGCCGTGCTCGATCTGCACCGGTCCGACCGCGATGGCGGCGCTGAGCACGGTGATGTTGCCGTAGATGTACGACGACATCCGGTCGCGGACGTGGTCGACGGGGAGGTCCCGCGGGTCCGGTCGTCGTGGCATCCGTCCATCATGGCCTCATCGAGCCGCTCCCCGCCGACAGGACGCCGAGTGCGATGCGATCGGGCAGCGGATCGGCCCATTTGGTTGACGCGTCAACTAAATGGGTCGACACTGGACACATGCAGACCCAGGACCTCCTCGCCGCCGACACGGGCATGGGCGCGGTCACCCTCCGCGTGGCCGACCTCGACCGGATGACGGCCTACTACACGGACGGAGTCCGCCTCAGCGTCCTGTCGTCCGCCCCCGGGCGGACCGTCCTCGGTCGCGGGTCGGTGCCGATCCTCGTGCTCGAGCACGCGCCCGAACTCCAGCACGCCGGCACACACGAGGCCGGGCTCTTCCACACGGCGGTCCTGTTCGACACCCGCGCGGACCTCGCGGCTGCGCTGTACTCGGTCGCCACGCGGTATCCGCAGTCGTTCACCGGCAGTGCCGACCACCTCGTCAGCAACGCGTTCTACTGCACGGACCCGGAGGGCAACGGCGTCGAGTTGTACTGGGACCGCGACCGCACCGAGTGGTCGTGGACGCACGGCTCCGTCGACATGGCCACGATCTTCCTCGACCCGAACGTGTTCCTCCAGGAACACCTCACGCAGGACGCCCTCGACGACGCGGCGACCAGGCCCGGGCGCGTCGGGCACGTGCACCTGTCCGTCGGCGACGTCGCGACCGCCAAGGCGTTCTACGTCGACCAGCTCGGCTTCGCGACCACGGCGGGCTGGGGCGAGGCACTCTTCGTGTCCGCCGGCGGCTACCACCACCACATGGCGATGAACACGTGGAACTCGCGCGGCGCCGGCCGTCGAGAGCTCGCGCTCGGGCTCGGGCTCGTCCGGATCGAGGTCCCGGGCACGGACGACCTCGGTTCCCTCACCGAGCGCATGCGCCACCACGGCGTCCAGCTGGCGGACGACGGGCGGACGGTCGCCTTCGAGGACCCGTGGGCGAACCGCATCGAGGTCACCGCGCCCGGCCGGGGCTGAGCGTCGCCGCCCACCCCTCCGGCAGACTGGCTCCCGTGACGGACGACACCCTGTGGGAGGTGGTCGAGGAGAGCGCGCTGACGCTCACCGACCACGAGGCGATCGCGGCGATGCTCGCCCAGGCGTTCCCCGACTGGTCGCACTGGTTCGTCGGCAGCCGGAGCTGGAGCGGCATGCAGCCCGAACGACGCGTGATCGCGCGCGACGCCGACGGAGTCGTCCTCGCGCACGTCGGCATCCGGCGCATGTTCATCAGCGTCGGCAGCCAGGACCTCCTGGTCGGCGACACCGGGCTGGTCGGGGTCACGCCTCGACTGCAGGGCACCGGCATGGGCCGCGACCTGATGGAACGCGCCCGGAGCGTCCTCGAGGGCCTCGCCGTCCCGTTCGGCTTCCTCGGCACCGGCGAGGACCGCGTGCCGTTCTACGCGAAGGTGGGCTGGCGGGTGTTCGACGAGGTCGTGACCGACTACACCGCGTTCACCGCGGAGGGCGCGGGCATGCCGATGACCGAACAGGGCGGCTGGATGGTCCTGCCGGTGGTCGCGCCCCTCGAGGACTGGCCCGCCGGTCCGGTGCACCTCAACGCCCAGCAGGTGTAGCGCGGTCCGGTCCGGCGGATCGTCGGAACGCGCGCGTCTCGACGCGACGCGCGTCGGTCGATGCGCGCGGAGTCGGAACGCGCGCGTTTCGGGGGCGGGTGCGACAGACGACGGACGGGAGGCACGGTGCCAGCCGGCACCGTGCCTCCCGTCCGTCAGGTGGTGGGGCGGGCCTCCGCCCCTGCGCTGACCGGGCTACGCCTCGACCGCGACCTTCTCCGGGTCCTCGTTGGAACCCGGCGCGCTCGGCGCGACCGCGGCGCGCACGCGCGCGCCGAGGTCGGCGTCGACGTTCGTCCAGTAGGCGAACACCCGCTCGCGGAGGTCGTCGCGTGTGACCTTCGAGACGTGCCCGGCGATGTTGCCGACGAGGCGCTCACGCGCGGCGTCGTCGAGCACCTCGCGGTAGAGGGTGCCGGCCTGGCCGAAGTCGTCGTCCTCCGGGTGGAGCGTCGCGGCGGAGCGCTGGAGCGCACCGTCCGACTCCCAGCCCGGCACCTCGTCGGTCGCGGCGGGGTCGGCGTGGGCGCCACCGAGCGAGTTCGGCGCGTACACCGGCACCTCGGACTTCTGGAAGTCGAAGCGCATGGCGCCGTCCTTCGAGTACGAGTGCACCTCGTTCTTCGGGGCGTTCACCGGCAGCTGCGCGTGGTTCGTGCCGACACGGTAGCGGTGCGCGTCCGCGTAGCTGAAGATGCGCGCGAGGAGCATCTTGTCCGGGCTCGCCGCGATGCCGGGCACGAAGTTCGACGGGGCGAAGGTCGCCTGCTCGATCTGCGCGAAGTAGTTCTCCGGGTTGCGGTTGAGCTCGAGCTCGCCGACCTCGATGAGCGGGTAGTCCGCGTGCGGCCACACCTTCGTCAGGTCGAACGGGTTGAAGCGGTAGGACTCGGCGTCGGCGTAGGGCATGACCTGCACCTTCAGCGTCCACTTCGGGAAGTCCTCGCGCTCGATCGCGGCGTGGAGGTCACGGATGTGGAAGTCGGCGTCCTCACCGGCGATGCGGTCGGCGTCCTCCTGCGTGAGGGTCTTGTGGCCCTGCTGCGTGATGAAGTGGTACTTGACCCAGAAGCGCTCGCCTTCGGCGTTGATCCACTGGTACGTGTGCGAGCCGAAGCCGTCCATCTCCCGCCAGGACGCCGGGAGGCCACGGTCGCCCATGAGCCACGTCACCTGGTGCGCGGACTCGGGCGAGAGCGTCCAGAAGTCCCACTGCATGTCGTGGTCGCGGAGGTGCGAACCGGGCAGGCGCTTCTGCGAGCGGATGAAGTCCGGGAACTTGATGCCGTCGCGGATGAAGAACACGGGGGTGTTGTTGCCGACGAGGTCGTAGTTGCCCTCTTCGGTGTAGAACTTCAGCGCGAAACCACGGGGGTCGCGCCAGGTGTCCGGGGAGCCCTGCTCGCCGGCGACGGACGAGAAGCGGACGAGGGTCTCGGTCTGCTTGCCGGGCTGCAGGAACGCGGCGCGGGTGTACTGCGACACGTCGTGGGTGACGGTGAACGTCCCGAACGCGCCGCCGCCCTTCGCGTGGACGACGCGCTCCGGGACGCGCTCGCGGTTGAACTGGGCGAGCTTCTCGACGAGGTAGTGGTCGTGCAGCGCGAGGGGTCCGTCGGCGCCGACCCCCATGGAGTGCTGGTCGCTGGAGACCGGAGCCCCGCTGTTGGTCGTGGTGGTGGGGGTGCCGGCCGGCTGGCCGGTCGTCGTGTTCTGGTCGGACACGGTTCCTCCTCGGAACGTTGGTTCGGTCAGGGGTGCTCGGGTTGCTCGTGGTCCCGTTCGGAGCCGGGAGGTGCGATCGCCTGGCTGGTCAGGGCCTGGTGGCCGCGGGGTCCGCAGCCGGGGTGGCGGCCACCGGGGCGGCGGCCACCGGGGCGCTGGTCACCGGGGCGCTGGCGGCTGGTGCGTCGGCGGACGGGTCGCCGTCACGCTCGGCGGCGGCACACCGTTCGCAGATCCCCCAGTAGGTGACCTCGGCCGTGGTGACCGCGAAGCCGTGTGTCTCCGACGGCGTCAGGCACGGCGCGTGCCCCACGGCGCAGTCGACGTCCTCGATGGCGCCGCACATGGTGCAGATGATGTGGTGGTGGTTGTCGCCGGTCCGTCGCTCGTACCGCGCCGGACTTCCGGCGGGCTCGATGCGGCGGACGAGCCCGACCCCGGTCAGTGCGGCGAGGACGCCGTACACCGCCTGGTGGCTCGTCGTCGGGAGCTCGGCCGAGAGCGCGGAGACGATGGCGTCCGCGGTCGCGTGCGGCATCCGCTCGGTCGCGCGCAGGACCGCCAGCCGCGGGGTCGTGACGCGCAGACCCGCGGTGCGCAGCAGCTCGGCATCCTCCACGCCCGACTCCTTCTCTTGCAGCCATCAAGACAACTCGGTCAGCGTAGCACCAGTCCCGCGCCGAGCAGGGACCGAACGGTCGGACATGAGCAACGCAACACCAGCCACTCCCACCACGTCCGCCACGTCGTCCCCACGCCTCCCGGTGCGCCTCGCCGCCGAGGCCGCGGGGACCTTCCTCCTCGTCTTCGCGCTCGTCGGCGCGGCGAACCACACTGCCGTGTTCCCCGACGAACACAACGCCGTCGGCGTCGGGCTGCTCGGTGTCGCCCTGACGCTCGGCCTCACCGTGATGATCGGGGCGAGCGCTTTCGGTCCGATCAGCGGCGGTCACTTCAACCCCGCGGTCACGGTCGGTCTCGCGGTCGCGGGGCGGCACCGCTGGGCCGAGGTCGTGCCGTACGCGGTCGCCCAGGTCGTCGGCGGATCGATCGGAGCCGGCGCGCTGCTGCTGATCGCGGGCCAGGGCAGCGCAGGCTTCCTCGACGCGGCGATCGACGGGGGCTTCGCCTCGAACGGCTTCGGGTCGCAGAGCCCCGGCGGGTTCTCGCTGCTCGGCGTCGCCGTCGCGGAGACCATGGCGACGGCACTGTTCGTCACCGTCATCCTGCGGGTGACCGGGAGCGCGGGCAGCCCCGTGCCCGCTCCCGTGGTCATCGGGTCGACGCTCACGGTGCTGCTCCTCACGCTCATCCCGGTGTCCAACGCGTCGCTGAACCCGGCGCGGTCGTTCGCCACCGCGGTGTTCGCCGGCCCGGAGTGGCTCGCACAGTGGTGGGCGTTCCTGGTGTTCCCCGTCCTCGGCGCGGTCCTCGCCGGATCCGGTGCTCGCCTCCTGCGTCGCGCATAGTCCCAGAATCCGTGCGTGACCCGTTGCATGCCGTTGGCGGCATGCGACGGGTCACGAAACGGTGCCGATCAGCTGGACCGACGCTGTGGACGCTCCCCGCGGCGGTAACGTCCGAGCATGTCCTCGCAGCAGAGCGTGCCGGAACAGGCACACACCGCACAGGGCGTCCGGGGGATCATCGCGCAACGAGACCTGGTCGTCGACCTCATCCGGACCGCCTGCGTCGTCCTCGTCGTCTTCGTGCACGTCACGATGGTCGGGGTCGGCACGGCGGACGACGGCATCACGGTCACGAGCCCGCTCCAGGAACTCGACTGGTACGTCGCGGCGACCTGGATCGGTCAGGTCATGCCGTTGTTCTTCGTCGTCGGCGGCTTCGCGAGCATCGTTGGCTGGCGGAGCACCGTCGCACGCGGGGGCGGAGCACGGGACTGGTGGGCCACCCGGCTCGTCCGGCTCTTCCGTCCCGCGGTGCCACTCTTCGTCGTGCTCGCCGCGGGACTCGGCACCGCCACCGTCGCCGGGACCCCGTCCGACCTCCTGGCCGAGGTCGCGTTCGGCATCGGCTCACCGCTGTGGTTCCTCGCCGCGTACGGCATCACCCAGTGCTGCGTGCCGCTCATGGTCCGCCTGCACGAACGTGCGCCGTGGCGGACCCTCGCCTCGCTCCTCGTGCTCGCGGCAGCGATCGACGTCGTCCGTCTCGAGACCGGCCTTGCGGAGGTGGGCCTGCTCAACCTCGGGCCCGTGTGGCTGTTCGCGCAGCAGCTCGGGTTCCTCTGGGCGGACGGCTGGTTCGCGCGGAGGGCGCGCGTGCTGCTCGTCCTCGTCGCGGTGGGCGCGTACGCGGCGCTCGTGCCGATGACCTCGGTGGGGCTCTGGGCGCCGGACATGCTGCAGGACCTCAACCCGCCGATGCTGCCGCTCGCGTTCCTCGCGATCGCCCAGGCGTGCCTCGTGCACCTCGTCCACGGACCGCTGACGCGACTCATGCGGACCCGTGCGGCGCAGGCCTCGGTGTTCCTCGTCGGGCGGGACGGCATGGCGATCTACCTCTGGCACCTGCCGCTCTTCATCGCGCTCAACGGCGTGGCGCTGCTCGTCGGCGTGCCCTTCCCCGAGCCGGGCGGCACCGTCTGGTGGGCCACCCGCCCCGTCGCGCTCGTCGTGCTGCTCGGCGTCGCGATCGCCGTCGCCCGCGCGCTCCGCTCGTTCGACCGGCCGCTCCCCCGACTCGTACCGGGCGCCGATCGTCCGGCGTGGCCGGTCCTCGTCGTCGCCGCGCTCTGCACCGTCGGCCCGGCCTTCGCCGTCATGCAGCTGCACCTCTCCTTCTCCGTCGCCCTCGCCGGAGCGCTCCTCGTGCCGCTCGGGGTCTTCCTGCTGACGCGGACCACCCCGGCGGCCGGCGTCACGCGGATCTGAACCGGTTCTCACCCCCGGGGGACCCACCGTCGCGCGAACGGGGCGGAGGATGGCTGCGGCAGTACGATCCGAAGGAGGCTCCCCACGCCGTCGACACCCGAGTTCTGGTCCACGTGGCGGTTCGACCCACTCGCGGCCGCGATGATCTGCGTCGGCGCGGTCGCGTACGGCTGGTGGCTGGTCGGCGCCGTCCGCCGCGGAGCTCGGTGGCCGTGGTGGCGGACCTCCGCGTTCGTCGTCGCGCTCGGTCTCTTCGGGGTCGCGCAGTTCGGCATCGTCGGCGTCGACGCCGAGCGCCTCCGCTGGGCGTTCGTGCTCCGGCTCGCGGTCCTCTTCTTCGCGGTCCCCACCTTCGCCGCGCTGGGCGCGCCCGTCTCCTTGCTCCGGACGGGAGGCCCGGATCGCCTCGCGCAGGCAGCCACCACCGCCCTGCGGTCGCGTCCGGTCCGGGTCCTCGGCAACGCGATCGTCTCGCCGTTGGTCGCCCTCGCGATGTTCTGCGTCCTCCTGACCCCGTTGTCCGCAGCGATCCGGACGTCACCGGTGTGGGCGGTGGCGATCACCGTGCTCGTGCCCGTGCTCGGGTTCGGGTTGCTCGCGCCGCTGTCCGAGCCCGGGATCCTGCGGTCGTCGACGTTCGTCACCGTGGAGTTCCTGCTGGCGTTCGTGGAGCTCATGCTCGACGCGATCCCGGGCATCGTGCTGCGGATCACGAACCACGTGCTCGACGGAGCGACCACGGTGCTCGTGGGGAAGGCCTGGTACCCGTCACCGTTGCAGGATCAGCACCTCGCCGGCGACCTGCTGTGGTTCATCGCCGAAGTCGCGGACATCCCGGTCCTCATCTCGCTCTTCGTCCGGTGGCAGCGGACCGACCGACGCGAGGCGCGCGCCGTCGACGACCTCACCGACGAGGAGATGATGGCGCTCACCCGGGCGCACCTCGAGCGGCGCGGGTAGCTGACGGCAGTGAGCGCGGACGCGGGCGCGGGCATGAGCGCGGGCGATGAGCACGCATCCGGTGCACGGGCATCTTCCGACACTGCGCGCGTCGACCGACGCATGCTCCGTCGCCGCCCACCGCGGCGTGCGGCCATCGACGCCTCCAGCTGCCCGAGGTCACCGGCGCGCTCGGCGACTCCACGACGAACGACGCCGCCGCTGTCGTTCGACAACGGCGGCGTCGTTCAGGGTCGGCCGCGCGCGGACTCTGTCCGGCCGGGCTACGCCTCGGCGTGCCGCCCGTGGTGCTCGGTCGCGGCGAGTTCGGCCTCGGGGGTCTCCGGGGCAGGAGCCGCCGCGTGCACCCCGTGGCGCTCAGCGTCGACGGCAGCCTCGGGCGCGGGTGCCTGAGCGTCCTGCGTCGCCACGGAGCTGGTCTGGTGCCACGCCACGGTCTGCTTCGGCTTCGCGAGGAACAGCGCGGCGACGATGCCGACGAGCAGCACGAGCGCAGGGAGGGCGAGCGACTGCCCCATGGCCGTCGCGAACGGCTGCTGCAGGAAGTCCGGGAGCGCGCCGACCTGCTGCTCGGCGCCGCCACCCGTCGAGCCACCGGAACCGGACGGGAAGTTCGCGGTGATCCGAGCTTCGATCAGCGCGGCGATGCCCGCAGAACCGAGGACCGCACCGATCTGGCGCGTCGTGTTGTAGACGCCCGAACCCGCACCCGCGAGCTTCGGCGGGAGGTTGCGCGTGGCCGAGACGGACAGCGGACCCCACATGCAGGCGTTCGCGAGCCCGAGGAGCGTCGACGGCAGGAGCACCCAGCCCCAGGCAGCACCCGAGGCGAGCAGGGACCCGAACCAGAACAGCGCGCCCGAGAAGCAGGCGAGGCCGAACGCGGCGACCCAGCGGAGGCTCCAACGGTTGAGGTTCTTGCCGACGAGCGGTGCGAGCCCGGCGGACAGGACGGCCTGCGGGACGAGCAGGAGCGCCGCCTGGGTCGGGCTGAACGTCAGCACGTCCTGCGCCCACAGCATGATCGGCAGCGCGAACGACGAGATCGCGACGCCCACCGAGGTGATCGCGATGTTCGCGAGGGTGAAGTTGCGGTCCTTGAAGAGGCCGAGCGGCAGCAGCGGCTCACCCTTCTGCACGCCCTGCCACACGACGAAGGCGGCCAGGACCACGACGCCGGCGACGATCAGCGACCAGACCGAGATCGGACCGGTGATGGTGCCCCAGTCGTAGGTCTCGCCCTCCTGGATGCCGAAGACGAGCAGGAACATGCCGATCGCACTCAGCACGATGCCGAGGTAGTCGAACCGGTGCCCGTGCCGCTCGAACGACGGGACGAAGCGCTGCGCGAGCACGAACGCGACGACACCGACGGGCACGTTCACGAAGAAGATCCACTCCCAGCCGAACCCGTCCACGAGCAGGCCGCCCACGATCGGGCCGACCAGGGACGCGACCCCGGCGACGGCACCCCAGAGCCCCATCGCGGCGCCACGGTTCTGCGGCGGGAAGATGCGCGTGATGACCGCCATCGTCTGCGGCGTCATCATCGCGGCGCCGAGGCCCTGGACGACGCGGGCGAGGATGAGCACCTCGATCGACCCGGCGAGGCCACACCACAGGCTCGACAGCGTGAACACCACGAGGCCGACCTGGTACAGCACCTTCGGGCCGAACCGGTCGCCGAGCCGCCCCGTGATGAGCAGCGGCACGGCGTACGCGAGGAGGTAGGCGCTCGTCACCCAGATCACCGCGTTGATGTCGGCGTCCAGCTTCGCGGCGATCGTCGGGGTCGCGACCGACACGATGGTCGAGTCGACGAGGATCATGAAGAAGCCGACGACCAGTGCCCAGAGGGCGGGCCACGGCTTCTTCTCGGTGCCCGTGTTCCGGGTGGTCGGCGTCGCGCCGGTGGTGGTCATCGAGTGCGTTCCTTCGTCTCGTCGTCTGCTGTGGTGGGGACGGCCGGACCGTCCCAGGGGAGCTCGCCGCGTTCGATGCGGTCTGCCGTCGCCGAGATCCACTCGATCTGCGCGGTGAGCATGGCACGGACGTACGACACGTCCAGCCAGAAGCGTTCGGCCAGACGCTTGGCCTGGAGGCCCGTGGCCGCCTCGTCGTACTCCGCACGTTCCGTGCGGAGTGCGTCGGCGCGGGCGCGCAGGGCGGTCACCGCATCGGTCGCGGTCAGGTTGTCGACGTGGGACACCGCGAGCGGGAACTCCGGGTACTCGTCGGCCGGTTCGGCGATCATCCGGCGGAGGCCGTCCTCGAGCGCAGCACGGCCGTGGTCGGTGATGGCGTAGGTCGTCCGCTCGGGACGGTTGCCCTCACGCGCGGTGCCGAGCGCCTCCGCGTACCCGAGGTCCACGAGCCGGCCGATCTGGTGGTAGAGCGTGCTCGGCCGGACCTTGACGTTCTGGTCCTCGCGGCGGTGGAGCATCGTCTGGAACATCTCGTACGGGTGCATCGGGGCCTCGGCGAGGAGCCCGAGCGCGGCGAACGCGAGCGGCGTGAGCGACGCCATCCGAGCCTCCAGTCCGATGTTCGAGGACGACTATTCGACTTGGAATATACGCCTTGGACGAGTTCTCCACAACCGGTCGGGCGCGCCGCGCCCGCCGCCTAGACTGTTCTCGTCCCACCCATCCCCGAAGTGCTGGAGTGAACACGTGCCAACGATCGTCGTCGAGGTCATGCCCAAGGCCGAGATCCTCGACCCGCAGGGCAAGGCGGTGGGCAACGCGCTCGCCCGTCTCGGCAAGGCCGACCTGACCAACGTCCGCATCGGCAAGCGCTTCGAGGTGGCCGTCGACGGCCCCGTCGACGACGCGAAGCTCGACGAGGTCCGCGAGATCGCGGCCGACGTCTTCTCGAACGCCGTGATCGAGGACGTCGTGTCCGTCACCGTGCAGGACGCGTGACGCGGATGCGCATCGGCGTCATCACGTTCCCGGGCTCGCTGGACGACCGCGACGCCCAGCGCGCGGTCCGCCTGGCCGGAGCCGAGCCCGTGGCGCTCTGGCACGGCGACCACGACCTCCAGGGCGTCGACGCGATCGTCCTCCCCGGCGGGTTCTCCTACGGTGACTACCTCCGCGCGGGCGCGATCGCCGCGAAGGCCCCGATCATGACCGAGGTCATCGGCGCAGCCGGCAAGGGCATGCCCGTGCTCGGCATCTGCAACGGGTTCCAGATGCTCGCCGAGGCCCGCCTGGTGCCCGGGGCGCACACCCGCAACGCGCACCAGCAGTTCATCCGCCGCGACCAGAAGCTCCGCGTCGAGACCACCGCGACGGCGTGGACGAGCGGCTTCACCGCCCAGCAGGAGATCACCATCCCGCTGAAGAACGCCGACGGTCGCTTCGTGGCGGACGCCGACGAGATCAAGCGCATCGAGGACAACGGCCAGGTGGTGTTCCGGTACGTGGGCGTGAACCCGAACGGTTCGATCGACGACATCGCGGGCGTCTCGAACGAGCGCGGCAACGTCGTCGGCCTCATGCCGCACCCCGAGCACGCGACGGAGCCCGGCTTCGGCCCGGACACCCCCGCGGCGATGGCCTCCGGTACGGACGGCCTCACCTTCTTCACCTCCGTGATCGAGTCGACGCTCGTCAAGTGACGACCACGCCGACGAACACGACTCCAGTGACAGGGAACGACACCACCGTGACGACACACGTTCGCCCGAAGCCCGACACCGTGCAGGACGCCGCCGCGACGCCCGACAAGGAGCAGCCGTACGAGGCACTCGGGCTCAAGGCCGACGAGTACGCGCGCATCAAGGAGATCCTCGGCCGCCGCCCCACGTCGGGTGAGCTCGCCATGTACTCCGTCATGTGGTCGGAGCACTGCTCGTACAAGTCGAGCAAGAACTACCTCCGGCAGTTCGGCAAGAAGGTCACGCCGGAGATGACGAAGAACCTCATGGTCGGCATGGGCGAGAACGCCGGCGTGGTCGACATCGGCAACGGCTGGGCCGTGACCTTCAAGGTCGAGTCGCACAACCACCCGTCGTACGTCGAGCCGTACCAGGGCGCCGCGACCGGCGTCGGCGGCATCGTCCGGGACATCATCTCGATGGGTGCCCGCCCGGTCGCCGTGATGGACCAGCTCCGCTTCGGCGCGATCGACCACGAGGACACGCAGCGCGTCGTGCACGGCGTCGTCGGCGGCATCTCGTTCTACGGCAACTGCCTCGGCCTGCCGAACATCGGCGGCGAGACCTACTTCGACCCGGTGTACCAGGGCAACCCGCTCGTCAACGCACTCGCGGTCGGTGTCCTCCGGCACGAGGACCTCCACCTCGCGAACGCCTCGGGCGCCGGCAACAAGGTCGTGCTCTTCGGTGCCCGCACGGGTGGCGACGGCATCGGCGGTGCCTCGATTCTCGCGTCGGACACCTTCACCGAGGGTGGCCCGACCAAGCGTCCGGCCGTGCAGGTCGGCGACCCGTTCGCCGAGAAGGTCCTCATCGAGTGCTGCCTCGAGCTCTTCCAGAAGGAGCTCGTCGAGGGCATCCAGGACCTCGGCGCCGCAGGGATCTCCTGCGCGACGAGCGAGCTCGCCAGCAACGGCGACGGTGGCATGCACATCTCGCTCGACGACGTCCTGCTGCGCGACCCCACGCTCACGGCAGAGGAGATCCTCATGTCGGAGAGCCAGGAGCGCATGATGGCGGTCGTCCGCCCCGAGAAGCTCGACGAGTTCCTCGCCGTCGTCCGCAAGTGGGAGGTCGAGACGAGTGTCCTCGGCGAGGTCACCGGCACCGGTCGTCTCGTCATCGACTGGCAGGGCCAGGAGATCGTCAACGTCGACCCGCGCACCGTCGCGGTCGACGGCCCGGTGTACGACCGCCCGGTCGCGTACCCGACCTGGATCGACGCGTTGCAGGCCGATTCGGCTGCCTCGCTCGACCGGCCGGCCGACGGTCCGGCGCTGAAGGCACAGTTCCTGCAGCTCCTCGGCTCGCCGAACCTCGCGTCGAAGAACTGGGTGACGAACCAGTACGACACATACGTCCTCGGCAACACCGCGCTGTCCTTCCCGGACGACGGCGGCATGATCCGCGTCGACGAGGAGACCGGACTCGGCGTCACCATCGCCACCGACGCGAACGGACGATACTGCTACCTGGACCCGAAGCAGGGCGCGCGGCTGGCCCTGGCCGAGGCGTACCGGAACGTCGCCGTCACCGGCGCCGTCCCCGCCGCGGTCACCGACTGCCTCAACTTCGGTTCGCCGGAGAACCCCGAGGTCATGTGGCAGTTCTCCGAGGCCGTCGAGGGCCTCGCGGACGGCTGCATGGAGCTCGGCATCCCGGTCACGGGCGGCAACGTGTCGTTCTACAACCAGACCGGCACGACCCCGATCCACCCGACCCCCGTGGTCGGTGTCCTCGGGATCATCGACGACGTCGCCCTCCGCGTCCCGTCCGGCTGGCAGGACGACGGCCACAACGTCTACCTGCTCGGCACGACCTCGCTCGAGCTCGACGGCTCGGCATGGGCCGGCACCGTGCACGGACACCTCGGCGGACGTCCGCCGGCGGTCGACCTCGAGCAGGAGAAGGCCCTCGCCGACCTCCTGCACGCCGCGGCGGGCGAGCAGCTCCTGACGAGCGCGCACGACCTCGCGGACGGCGGCCTCGGTCAGTCCCTCGCCGAGTCGGTGCTCCGGTTCGGGATCGGTGCGCGGATCGTCCTCGACGAGCTCGAGACCCGCGACGGCGTCGACACCGCGACCGCGCTCTTCTCGGAGTCGACGGGCCGCGTCATCGTGACCGTCCGGCGCGAGGACGACGTGCGCTTCCAGGGTCTCTGCGAGGGTCGCGGGTTCCCGGTGCTCCGCATCGGCGTGACCGACGCGACGAGCGGTTCGCTCGAGGTCCAGGGTGCGTTCGAGGCGACGATCGACGAGCTCCGTGGCACGCACGCCGCGACCCTCCCGGCCCGCTTCGGAGACGTCATCACCGAGGACGTCACCGAGGGCTACGTCGGCCGTGGTCCGCTCGACGACCACGGGTCGTTCTCGCCGCGGGCCGACTCCTGAACGTGCCCGACCCGAGCACCGTGACGACGGGCATCGCCTGATGCCCGTCGTCACCCTCCCCTTCCAGGAGCTCGTCGATCGCTTCGGCCCGGTGCCGGACGGTGTCGAGCTCGCCGTGTGGGACGTCGAGCAGCCGTTCGACCGCCCGGACGAGGTCGCGATCACCCTGCTGCCGTTCTACTTCGGCGGTCGCCACCGCTGGCAGTTCGTACACGACCTCCCGAACCTCGAACTCCTGCAGCTCCCGAGTGCTGGCTACGAGCACGCCGTCCCGCACGTCCCCGGGCACGCACTGCTCGCGAACGGGCGCGGCATCCACGACGACGAGACCGCCGAGCTCGCCGTCGGCCTGGCGTTGACGAGCCTCCGGGAGCTCGGGGCGTTCCAGGCCGACCGGGCGAACGGCGTCTGGGATGCCCGGACGACGCGGTCCCTCGCCGACCGTCGGGTCACGGTCGTCGGGTACGGTGCGATCGGTTCCGCCATCGCGACCCGGTTCGAGGCGTTCCGCACCGAGGTCACGGTGGTGGCCCGGTCGGCACGCGAGCAGGACGGCCGGCACGTGCACGGGTTCGACGAACTCCCGGCACTCGCGGCGACGACGGACGTGCTCGTGCTCATCACACCACTCACCGCCGAGACCGAACGACTGGTCGACGCCGAGCTGCTCGCCGCGCTGCCGGACGGCGCCCTCGTGGTGAACGTCGCCCGCGGCAAGGTCGTGGACACCGATGCGCTCGTCGCCGAGCTGCGCTCCGGCCGGCTCTCGGCAGCGCTCGACGTCACCGACCCCGAGCCGCTCCCGGCCGGTCACCCGCTGTGGACCACGCCGAACACCGTCCTGACCCCGCACGTCGGCGGCAACACCGACCTCAGCGTCCCGCGCTCGATCGAGTTGGTGCGTCGGCAGGTGGCCGCGCTCGTGGAGCGCCGTCCGTTCGAGAACGTCATCGAGCGCTGACGGCGGCGAATCTGCCGACAGCAGTCAGCGCTCTGACGGCAGCCGACGCCGCTGCGGCCGCCGGCCGACGAGCA